>DATJIR010000019.1:0-4462 GCA_035493135.1 Verrucomicrobiia bacterium | reverse complement strand
GGCTCCACGAGCGCTTCGCGATCACCACCCTCTACGTCACCCACGACCAGGCGGAGGCGATGGTGATCTCGGACCGGGTGGCGGTGCTGCGGGACGGGCGCGTCGTGCAGATCGGCCCCCCCGAGGAGCTGTTCGAGCATCCCCGCACCCGCTTCGTGGCCGAGTTCGTCGGCAAGACCAACCTCATCGACGCGGTGGCCGACGGCGAGCGCTCGGTGGCCCGGGGGGCGCTGCGCCTGCGGGTGGCCGCGGCCGGGCCCCCGCCGCGCGGGCAGGTGGTGGTCTCGATCCGCCCGCACCAGATCGCGATCGGCCCGGCGGCGGCCCCGCACGCCACCGACGACGGCAACGTGCTGGCCGGCACCGTGCTGCGCGCGAGCTACCTGGGCGAGGCGGTGGACTACCAGGTCGCGCTCGACGGCAGCGACGTGGTCCTGCGGGTCACCGGCCCCGCCCCCGCGCGCGTCCGGGCGGGCGAGCCGGTCACGGTGACGGTGCCCGCCACCGCGTGCGTGCTGCTGCCGGCCGCGGACTGAGCCGGCTGCCGCCCCGTCGCTACCGCTAGCCCCAGACCTCGCGGGCGAGCTCCACGCAGAGCTGGAGCTTCGCCCGCTGCTGCTCCACCGTGACGTCGTTGCCCTCGAGCGTCGAGGAGAAGCCGCACTGGGGGCTCACCGCGAGCTGATCGAGCGGGAGGAACTTCGAGGCCTCGTCCAGCCGGCGCGTCAGGTCGACCTTCGACTCGAGCGCGCCCACCTTGCTGCTGACTAGGCCGAGCACCACCCGGACGTGCCGGGGCGCGTGACGCAGCGGGGAGAAGTCACCCGAGCGCGCGTCGTCGAACTCGAGGAAGAAGCCATCGTACGGCATCCGGTTGAAGATGGTCTCCGCCACCTTCTCGTACCCGCCCTGGGCGCGCCAACTCGAGCGGAAGTTCCCCCGGCAGAGATGGGTGCACACCGAGAGGTCGCGGGGCCGGTCCCGGAGCGTGGCCCGCACCAGCTTGACCGAGAGGGCCAGCACCGCGTCCGGATCCTCGCCCCGCGCCCGGCTCTCCGCCCGCATGCCCTCGTCGCACAGGTAGGCGAGGCTCACGTCGTCGAGCTGGAGGTACCGGCAGCCCGCCGCGTAGAGATCGGCGATCTCCGCGCGGTAGGCGGCCGCGGTGTCCTCCACGAACGCGTCGAGATCCGGGTACACCGCGCGACTGATGTTGGCGCGCCCCACCTGCGAGTAGAGCATGCACGGCGACGGGATCGTGATCTTCGCGGTGTGGGTCGTCACCGAGCGAAGGAAGCGGAAGGCGTCGACGAAGATTGGGGCGGGCCGGCTGACCCGCGCGTCGATTCGCAGGTCCGGCCGGGTGAAGTTGACGTCGCCCGCGCGCCCGCGGAAGGTCACCGGCAGCGCGCGCCCCTCGCTGGCGAGGCCGCCCAGGCGGGTGAGGAAGTCCATGTGCCACGACTTCCGCCGAAGCTCGCCGTCGGTGATGCCCTCGAGGCCGGCCTCCTCCTGCAGCCGCACGACCTCGCGGATGGCCGCGTCCTCGGCCTCGGCGAGCGCGGCCGCGTCGATGCGCCCCTCCTCGCGCTCGCGACGTCGGGCCTTGAGGGCGGGCGACCGGAGCAGGCTGCCCACGTGGTCGGCCCGGAACGGCGGGCGGGGCGCGGTCACGACCGGTAGAGCCCGCGGCCGGCCGCGAACACGCGAGTCAGGCCGAGCAGCGCATCGGTGCTGGGGGTGGCCACGCCCACGCGGCCGCCGATCTCGCTCACCGCGGTGAGCAGCGCGTCGATCTCGAGCGGCTTGCCTGCCTCCACGTCCTGCAGCATCGAGGTCTTGAAGGCCCCGAGCTTTCGGGTCACCGCGTTGCGCTCCTCCCCGCTCTGGCGGATCGGGCAGCCGATCTTCTCCCCGATCGCGGCGGCCTCCGCCATGATCGCGAGGGTGAATCGATCGAGCAGCGGGTCGTCGAGGAGCCGATCACAGGTGGCCCCGGTCAGCGCCGACATCGGGTTCATCGTCATGTTGCCCCAGAGCTTGTACCAGACGTCGGCCTGGATCCGCTTCGAGACCGTGGCCTCGAAGCCCGCCTTCGCGAGACGATCCGCGAGCGCGCTCACCCGGGCCGAGACCAGGCCGCCCGGCTCCCCGACGATGAGCCCGCGCCCGAAGCCGTGGCGCCCGAGCCCCGGCGCCACCACCGAGCAGGTCGCGTGCACCACGCAGCCGATGACGTGCCGCACCGGGATCGCGGCCGCGACGCGCCCGTCCGGATCGACCGAGCGCACCGCCGCGCCCTCGTGGGAGCCGCCCAGGCCGTGGAAGAACCACCACGGCACCCCGTTCATCGCGGGCAGCACGAGCGTCTCCGGCCCGAGGAGGGGGCCCACCTGCGGAGCGACCGCGGGCAGCGCCGGCCCCTTCACCGCGACGACCACCAGGTCCTGCGCCCCCAGCGCCCGGGTGTCCTCGACCACCCGTACCGGCGCGGTGAGCGTCGCGCCACCCTCCTCGAGCCGGAGGCCGTGGGCCCGCAGGGCGGCCGCGGTCGCCCCGCGGGCCAGCGCCGACACCTCGGCCCCGGTCCGCGCCAGGTGCGTGCCGAGGAACGTCCCGATCGCGCCCGCGCCGACGACGCAGACCTTCACCGCGCGGTCGTGCCGAGCTGCACCACGTTGTAGGCCTTCACCGGCCGCTGGAAGCCCTTCAGGGCGAGCTCGCCCACCGCCTCCACCTGCGCGATGCTCTCCACGCCCGAGGCCACCCGCTGGGAGAGCAGGATCTGGCCCGGCTTGGCCTCCCCGCAGAGCCGGGAGGCGAGGTTGGTCACGGTGCCGATGGCGCCGTAGTCGAGCCGCCCCTCGAAGCCGATCGCCCCGATGGTCGCGTAGCCCTGGGCGATGCCGATGCCGAAGTCGAGGTCGAACCCGCGCTTGCGCCAGGATTCGGTCAGGCCGGCGATGCGCTCGCGCATCGCGATCGCCATGCGCACCGCGCGGGGGCCGGGGTCGGGCACCTGCACCGGGTCGTTGAAGAAGATCATCATGCCGTCGCCGGTGAAGCGCTCGAGGGTGCCCTCGGCGGCTAGGATGAGCCGGCCCATCTCGGCGTGATACTCGCGCAGCACCCCCATCACCTCCTCCGGCTCGGCGGTCTCCGCGAAGGCGGTGAAGCCGCGCAAGTCGAGGAAGACCACCGTGATCTCCCGGCGGTGGCTGCGCAGCGGGTCCTCCGCGTCGCCGCTCACGATCAGGTCCGCGAGCTGGGGGGAGAAGAACCGGCGGAGGCGGCCGAGGCGCTCGAGCTGGGCCACCTGCTCCGCCACCCGCCCCTCGAGCGTCCGGTTGAGCTCGCCCAGCTCGTCGTGGAGCGCCTTGATCCGCAGGAGCGACCGCACGCGGGCCAGCAGCTCGGGCTGGTTGATCGGCTTGGTCAGGAAGTCGTCGGCCCCGACCTCGATGCCCTTCACCCGCTCGGTGCCGGGATCGAGCGCGGTCACCATGACGATCGGCAGGAGCCGGGTCGCCTCGTCGGCGCGCAGCCGCCGGCAGACCTCGTAGCCGCTCATCTCCGGCATCACCACGTCGAGCAGCACCAGGTCCGGCCGGTCCTCCCGCACCCGATCGAGCGCCACCGGCCCCGACGGCGCGGTGATGACCACGTAGCCGTGGCCGCTCAGCACCCCTTCGAGCAGCTTGACGTTCATGGGGGTGTCGTCGACCACCAGGATCCGGGCCGGGCCGCTCACCGCGCGCCGCCTCCCTTCGCGGGCCGGTCGAGCATCTGCCGCACCGCGGTCACGAAGCCGGTGACGTCGATCGGCTTGGCCTGGTAGCCGTCGAAGCCGGCGGCCATGATCTTCTGCCGATCCTGGCTCATCGCGGAGGCGGTGACCGCGATCACCGGCACCGCGCGGGTGCGGTCATCGCCGCGCAGCACGTGGAGCGCCTCGATCCCGTTCATCCGCGGCAGCTGAATGTCCATCAGGATCAGGGCCGGCGGGCTCTCCTGGGCGAGGCGGATCCCGTCCTCCGCGTTGTCGGCCTCCGCGGTGCGGTAGCCGTGGAACTGGAGGATGTCCCGCTCCAGCTTGCGGTTCTTCTCGTTGTCCTCGACGATCAGGATCAGCTCTCCGGCCATGGTCGCTCCGGTATCGAGAAGGTGAACGTGGAGCCCTGGCCGGGCTGGCTCTTGACCCAGATCCGGCCGCCGTGCAGCTCCACGAATCGACGCGCCAGGGTGAGGCCGAGCCCGGTTCCCTCGCGCTTGTGCGCGTAGTCGCCGCCCACCTGGCGGAACTCCTCGAAGATCAGCTCCTGGTTCTCGGGCGCGATCCCGATGCCGGTGTCGGCCACCGAGACCTCGACGCCCCCGTCGGTCGGCACCGTCCGCACGTCGACCCGGCCGCCCTCGGGGGTGAACTTCACCGCGTTGGACAGGAGGTTCAGCATCACCTGCT
>DATJIR010000018.1:0-3447 GCA_035493135.1 Verrucomicrobiia bacterium | reverse complement strand
GAGGGGCTGCGCCGGATCCGGAGCACGCGGAAGTCCGAGAACCGCCGCTCGCCTGCTCCCCTCGCCTGCGCGTACTCCTCGACCGTGCCCCGGCCCTGCCGGCTCCACTCCGCCTGTATCCGGCCGGACAGGAGGCTCCAGCACGGCGCGAACCGGCGGGTCCGCTCGCACACCTGGTAGTACTCGAGCACCTGCCGGGCGCGCGCCAGCTCGACGCTGTTCTGGGCGAGAAGGGGCGCGGGCGTCGCGCCCACCCCGAGGGCCAGCGCGCAGCCGGCGAGCGCGCGCCACCGGAGGCCGCGCATCACCCGACGCCCGCCAGGTCGAGCTTGCCCCGCCAGCGCTGGAGGAGGGCCGCGCGCAGCGCCCGGTGCTCCGGGGCGATCAGCTGCGGGTCGGCGCGGATCAGGGCCACCGCGTCGCGCCGCGCGGCCTCGAGGGCGGCCGCGTCGCGCAGGAGGTCGGCGACCCGGAACTCGGGCAGCCCCGACTGGCGGGTGCCGAAGAAGTCGCCGGGCCCGCGTAGCGCGAGATCGGCCTCCGCGATCTTGAAGCCGTCGGTGGTGGCGGTCATCGCGTCGAGCCGTCGCCGCGCGTCCTCCGATGCCGCGCCCGAGAGCAGGATGCAGTAGCTCTTCCACGGGCCGCGGCCGACCCGGCCCCGGAGCTGGTGGAGCTGGGAGAGCCCGAAGCGCTCGGCGTGCTCGATGAGCATCACCGAGGCGTTGGGCACGTCGATGCCGACCTCGATCACGGTGGTGGAGACCAGGATGTGCAGCGCCCCGGCCTTGAACTCGCGCATCACGCGGTCCTTCTCCGCGAAGGTCATGCGCCCGTGCAGGAGGCCGACGCGGAGATCGGCGAAGACCTCGCGCTGCAGGCGGTCCGCCATCTCGGTGGCCGCGCGCAGGTCGATGGCCTCCGACTCCTCCACCAGCGGATAGACCACATACACCTGCCGGCCCTCGGTCACCTGCTCGCGCAGGAAGCCGTAGATCTGGCGCCGGGCCGACTCGGTGCGGGCCTTGGTCACCACCGGCTTGCGGCCCGGCGGGAGCTCGTCGATGACCGAGACCTCCAGATCGCCGTAGAGGGTGAGCGCGAGCGTGCGCGGGATCGGGGTGGCGGTCATCACCAGGACGTCCGGGCTCTCGCCCTTGCGCCGGAGCGTCGCCCGCTGGTTCACCCCGAATCGGTGCTGCTCGTCCACCACCGCCAGGCCGAGGCGGCGGAAGCGCACGCCGCCCTGCACGAGCGCGTGGGTGCCCACCACGCACGCGATGCTCCCGTCCGCGGTGCGCGCCTGCACCCGCTCGCGGGCCTTGCCCTTCACCGCGTTGGTGAGCAGCGCCACCTCGACCGCGAGCGGCTCGAGGAGCTGGGTGAGGGTCATCAGGTGCTGCTCGGCCAGGATCTCGGTGGGGGCCATGAGGGCGGTCTGGTAGCCCGACTCCACCGCGGTCAGGATCGCGAGCGCGGCCACCACCGTCTTGCCCGAGCCCACGTCGCCCTGCAGGAGCCGGTTCATCGGATAGGGCTCGGCCATGTCCATCCGGATCTCGCGCCACACCCGCTCCTGCGCCGGCGTGAGCGCGAACGGCAGCGCCGCGAGCAGGCGACGGGCCAGCGCCCCGGGCGGGTTCATGGCGAGGCCGGGCTGCCGTCCCTGGCGGTGGCGGCGGATCGCGAGTCCGAGCTGCAGCAGCAGGAACTCGTCGTAGACGAGCCGCCGGCGCGCGGAGGCGTAGTCCGCGTCCGTCTTGGGGAAGTGGCCGGCGCGCAGCGCCAGGCTCAGCAGCTCGAGGTGGTGGCGCGCGCGGAGGGCGTCCGGCAGCGGATCGTCGAGGCCGTCGACGTGGCCGTCGACGAGGCGCTTCATCATCCGGCGCATCGGCCGGGCGGTGAGGCCGCGGGTCAGACCGTAGACCGGCACGAGCCGGCCGGTGTGCAGGGTCTCGTCGCCGGGCTCGGCCGCGCCGTCCCCGGCCTCGTCCTCCACGATCTCGAAGTCCTTGACCTGCATCTGCAGCGGCCCGGAGCGATACCGCTGGGCCTTGCCGTGGACGATCAGCCGCTGACCGCGCTGGAACTGGCGCTCCAGGTAGGCCTGGCCGAACCACACGCAGGTGAGGAAGCCGGTACCGTCGCTCAGCAGCACCGAGAGCGGCATCCGCGGCCGACCGCGCGGGGGCGGGCTGATCGCGCGGATCGTCCCGGAAACCGTGGTCACGTCGTTGGGCTTGAGGCTCCGGAGCGGCGTGAGCTGGCTGCGGTCCTCGTGCCGCGTCGGGAGATAGTAGAGCGCGTCCTCGACGGTGTGGAGGCCCAGGTTGGCGAGCAGCTTGGCCCGCTGCGGCCCGATGCCCTTGACGAACTGGAGCGGGGTCGCCAGGGGGTGGGGCGCCTCCGGGCCCGCGCGGCGGCCCGCGGCGCCCGCCGGCCTACTCGGGGGCAACGGTTTGCCTCATGACAGGGCCCATGCTATAAAAGAGCGCCTCATCCAGCAAACCACACTCAGCAGGGGACCAGCATGGCTCAACGTTGTGATGTCTGCGGGAAGGGTCCGGCCGTTGGTCACCGCATCAGTCACGCCCACAACGTGACCAAGCGGCGGTGGCTGGCCAACCTCGTCTCGATGCGCGCGCGGGTCAAGGGCAGGGTCGAGCGTCTCAAGGTCTGCACGCGCTGCCTCAAGGCCGGGAAGGTCGTCAAGGTCGTCTGAGGTTCAGGGTGAAAAGGGGACGGGGGGTGTCGCCACCCCCCGCCGTGCCCTCTGAGGCTGTACGTAGTATGAGTCCCGGTGGGAGGCCGCCACCCCCCACCGCACGACAACAGCGTTACTTCTTCTTCTTCTTGGCCGCCTTCTTCTTCTTCGCCATTGAGGTCGTCACCTCCTTTCCTGAGAGGACTCACCGCTCGCGGCTGACTACTTCCGCTTACCCTTCTTGGTGGCCTTCTTCTTGCCACCCTTCTTGACGGCCTTCTTGCGCTTCGGCATGTGGGTCTCACCTCCCTCCGGTCGGAGACTCAGTAGCCCATCGCCTCGCGCCGCAGGTGGGCGGCCTGCTCCCGCCCCCGGCGCTCGTAGTGGTAGAGATCGGCGTAGAGCTGCGGTAGGCACACCACCGGGAGACCTCCCTTGGCCATGGGGGCGTAGAAGACGCCCTGGTCGTAGGGGGCCAGCAGGTAGACGTTGCCCTCCCCTTCCCCCGGGCGAAGCCCGAGGGCCTTGGCCACCGGCTCGGGATCGCCCTCGAGGTAGCAGTGGATCGCCGGGAAGCGCACGTTCGGCGCCACCAGGGCCGCGCCGGAGTGCAGCGTGAACGCGTAGCGCCGACGGGCTTCGTGCGCGGCCCGACCCAGCTCGGCCACGAGGCCTCGCGTGATGCGCTCCGGGGAGAAGTAGGCCTGGACGTCGCTCTGCCGGTACGAGTAGGACTCGACCCA
>DATJIR010000017.1:0-2340 GCA_035493135.1 Verrucomicrobiia bacterium | reverse complement strand
CCGGAGCTGCATGGGCTCGCCGAGCAGCCCGCCCACCACCTCGAACTTCGAGATCTCGGGCGCCGGGTACGAGAGCGAGCCCATGCCGACGGTGGGATGCAGCCCGATGGCGATCGCGCACGAGAGCCCCCGGCCCGCCTTCTCCTCCCGCTGCTGGAACTCGTACATGCGGCGCCGCGAGTGGAGGCTCACCCCCAGGCGGTTCGGCCCCTTCACCTGGAAGCGGTGGAAGCCCGCGGTGGCCACCCCGGTGGCCGGGTCGCGCGCGATCAGGAGCCCGGCGGTCAGGTAGGGGCCGCCGTCGCCCGGGAAGTAGGTCGGGATGGGCAGCGATCCCAGGTCGACCGCCTCGCCGCGCCGGACGTCGACCCGGAACGGCGCGCGGTCCAGCACCACCGGCTTGACCGGCTCCTTCAGGCGCGCCGCGTAGGTCTCGGGCAGCGCCGCCTCCCCGACCCCGAGCGCGGTGGCGAGGCCGCGCCGGCTCGCCATGACGTTCGACACCACCGGGATCGTGTGCCCGCGCACCTGCTCGAAGAAGAGCACCGGGAAGCGCCGGCGCCGCTCGAGCTCGAGCGCGAGGGCCTGCATCTGGTACGCCTGGTCCACCGGCTCGGCGATGCGCACCACCGCGTCGGGATACGCGCGCTCCAGGGTCGAGACGAAGCCGCGGATGCTCTGGTGGGATTCATCGCTCATGACACGCTCCTATGCCTTGCTCCAGATCAGGTCGCGGATGCGGCCCACGTACTCCACGAAGCGCGGGTGCTCGCGGACGTGCCGGCCGCGCGGGCGATCCAGTAGGACGTCGAGCACCGCCCGCACCCCGCCCGGCCGCGGGCTCATGACCACCACCCGATCGGAGAGGAACACCGCCTCGTCGATCGAATGGGTGATGAACAGCACCGTCTTCGGCTGCTCGTTCCAGATCCGCTGCAGCTCCAGGTTCATCTCCTCGCGGGTCATCGCGTCGAGCGCGCCGAACGGCTCGTCCATCAGGAGCAGGCGCGGCTCGAGGAGCAGCGCCCGGCTGATCGCGACCCGCTGCTGTATGCCGCCCGACAGCTCACGCGGGTAGTGGCCGGCGAACCCGTCGAGGCCGACCAGGCGGATCAGGTCGCGGGCCACCGGCTCATAGCGGGCGCGGGGGCGGCGCAGCGCGGCGGCCGGGAGGAGCACGTTGTCGAGCACCGTGCGCCAGCGCAGCAGCGTGGGGGTCTGGAAGACGATGCCCACCCCGTCGGGCGGCTCCTGCACCGGGACCCCGTCGATCCGGACCTCGCCGCGCGTGCACGGCAGCAGGCCGGCCACGATCTTCATGAGCGTCGTCTTGCCGCAGCCGCTCGGCCCCACGATCGACACGAACTCGCCCGCCGCGACCTCGAGCGAGGTGGGCCGGAGGGCGACCTGCGGGCCGGCGCGGGTCGTGTAACGCTTCTCGACGTCGCGGATCTCGATGAAGGCGGCCATCAGAGCGAGGGCTTGAGCCCGCCCTCGCCGCCCGCCCAGGGCGTGCAGAGACGCTCGGTGAGCACGACCGCCCCATAGAGGATGAGCCCGATCAGCGAGATCAGGAAGATGGCGGCGAGCCCGAGCGCGGTGTCGATCTGGTTGTTGGCGATGACGATCAGGTAGCCGAGCCCCACGTCCGAGCCCACGAACTCCCCGATGACCGCGCCGATGACCGCCAGCGTCGAGGCCACCCGGAGCCCGGCGAAGAAGTAGGGCAGCGAGCTCGGGAACCGGATGCGGAAGAACACCCACGCCGGCCGGGCCTTGATGGTCCGGGCGAGGTCGAGCAGCTCCGGCTCGATCTGCACCAGGCCGACCGCGGTGTTGACCAGGACCGGGAAGAACGCGACCAGGAACGCGATGGTGGCCCGCGAGGTCAGGCCGATCCCGAACCACACGAGGATGAGCGGGGCGAAGGCGATCTTGGGCACGATCTGGACCGTGACCAGCAGCGGGGTGATCGCCCGCCGCACCAAGTCCGACGACACGATGAGGACCGCTCCCGCGGTGCCGAGGACGACCGCGGCCAGGAACCCGAGCGCGATGCCCTCCACCGTCGCGATCACGTGCCCCACCCAGTTGGGCCCGAAGGCCATCAGCCGGGCGATCACCTGCCCGATGCCGGGCAGGATGAAGGGCGGCGGTCGCAGGAGCCAGACCGAGCCCTGCCAGAGCGCGAGCACCGCCGCGAAGGCCACCGTCGGCGCGACCGCGCCGCCGAGCCGCTCGCGCATCTACTTGACGGCCTTGTGGGCGGCCTCGACGAACCGGTTCGTGTAGAGCTGGTCCAGCGGCGGCTCGGTCTTGAGCTTCCAGTACTTCACCACC
>DATJIR010000016.1:0-5374 GCA_035493135.1 Verrucomicrobiia bacterium | reverse complement strand
CGCCTTGACGATCGCGTCCGCGAGCGGCCCTTCGAGCCGGCCGGTCTCCTTGTGGGTCAGCGCCGCCGAGCGCTTGATCCACACCACCGCGTCGACGAAGGCGGGCAGCGGCCGGAGACCCGAGATCGGAAAGTTCTCCGCGGCGCGCAGCGTCTGGATGCCGTACAGCGCGTCCGCGGGGACGGCCTTCTCGCCGAGGGGGTCGCGTTCGATGCGGGTGGTGGTCATGGTCGGGCGGTCCTGAAGAACCGGGAAGCGTGGCGGTCAGCGCGCATGTGGAGCGAGGCGAATGATACCGGTCCGCCGGGAGGCCGACAACCGATGAGCGAGTTCTTTCACGAAATTGTGGCCGCGGCGACGTTCAGCGCCCATGGGGCCACCAAAGCCGACCTGTGCCGGGGCGCGACCCTGTTCGTCGGCCTCAATTGCTTCGAGCCGGGACAGGCCCAGCGGATCCACACCCACGCGGGCGCGGACAAGTTCTACCTCGTGGTCAGCGGACGCGCGCGGATCACGGTGGGCGGCGAGACGCGTGAGGCCGGACCGGGCACGGTGGTCTGGGCGCCGGCCGACGTCCCGCACGGGGTGGCCGAGGCGCTCGAGCGGACGATGATGCTAGTGGGGATCGCTCCACCGCCCCGCTAGCTGCCGCAGGGCGGGCCAGCCGTACACCCGGGCCGCGAGCACCACGCCGAGCAGCACGCCGATGCCGTTGGTGTAGATCCGCCAGGCCAGCAGCAGCCAGCCCTCGTCGACCCCGAGATCGCCGGCGGCGCCGCCGAGGAATCCGAGCTCGACGGCGCCGGCCCCGGAGGGCGTGGGCAGGACGAGCTGGCTATACAGCAAGGCGAACGAGCCGAGCGCGAGCGGGCCCATCGGCGGCGGGCTCGGAAGCGCGAGCGCGAGCACCGGGAGGATGGCCACCCGGGTGGCAAGGTTGACGAGGCTCATGGGCACGCTTGCCACCAGCGGCCAGCGCGGCATTCGCCGCCAGTAGACCATCGCCCGCCGCACCGGCCGGCGCAGCTGCCGCGCGGCGGGCGAGGAGACCTTTTGCCGGGCCGACCGCCAGGCCAACCAGCTCAGGATCGCCACGGCCACCACCCAGGGCCAGGCCCCGGCGGCGGCCGCGCTGAGCCTCGGTCCGGCCTCCTGCCACCATTCCGGCGCGTACCGCCACGCCAGCCAGCCGGCCGCCACGATGATCACCGGCCAGGCCGCCAGCACCTCGAGACTGATCGCGACGAACGCGGCGGGCGCGGGCACCCGGCTCCGCAGCATGCCCGCGAGGCGCGCCGGCTCGCCGCCGATCCGGAGCGGAGTGAGCGCGCAGGCCGCGTCGCCGAAGGCGTTCAGCACGAACGAATCCCACAGCGAGATGCGATGGCCCAGCCCGCGGATGATCCACTGGATGCGCCAGGCGCGCGCCAGCAGGTCGGCGGCGACCAGCCCCAGGCAGATCACATGCGCCTGCAGCGGGGTCATCCGCGCAGCGCGGTGTAGGTGATGGGGCGATGGCGCGTGAGCCAGCGGTCGAGCGTGGGGCCGAGCGAGGCGGCGGTCGCGCGGTGGGCGAGATCCTGGGGGTGGAGCGCGATGCGCGCGAGCGGCGCCCCACCCTGCAGCGCCCAACGGGCCCGGGCCACCGCCACCGAGGCCCACGCGCGCACGGCGCCCCGAGCGCTCCACCGGACCACCGGCGCGGCCACGCGCCGGCCCGACGGAAACAGGCGGATGGCCCCGTCATCCTCGCTGAACCCGAGCCCGCTCGCGCCGGCCGCGCGGTGGCCCTCGTCCCGCGCGAGCCAGGCCGGGGGCACGAAGCCGACCGGCTCGAGGCCGAGCGCCCGGAGGCGCGCGCCACCCCGCGCGATCCGCTCGCGCGCGGCCGGCTCGTGCAAGGTCAGGAACTCGCCTTCGCGCGCGGTGCGGCCCCAGGCCCGCAGCTCGTCGCCCAGCCCGCGCGGCAGCCCGACCTCGTCGTGGCGCTCGCCATGGAGGACGATCTCAGCCCCGTCGGCCGCGCGCGCCCGGAGCCAGGCGACGAATGCCGGATGCGACTCGAGTGGCCAGGCACCGTGCCAGTCGGGGACGACCAGCAGCGCGGGCCTCACGCCCCGCGCGGCGCAGAGCGCCCACAGGCGCTCGACGCCGTCCGCGAGCGCCGGGGTGACGTCGTGGATGGAGACGAGCAGGCTCACGATCCGAGGATGTCGCGATAGACGTCGAAGATGCGATCGAGCACCGCGTCCCACCCGTGGTGCGCTTCCGCGTAGCGCCGCCCCGCCGCGCCGAGGGATGCCAGCTCCCCCTGGAGCAGTCGCTGGGCACCCTCGGCGAGTGCACCCGCCTCGCCCGAGGCGAACACGGCGCCTGCGTCGGAGCGTCCCACTGTCTCGGCCACGCCGCCACGGTCCGCGCTCAGGAGCGGCGTCCCGGAGGCCAGCGCCTCCAGGGCGGACAGGCCGAACGTCTCGATCGAGCACGGGGCCACGGCGAGATCCGCGGCGGCGAGGAGATCGGCCAGCCGGTCGCGCTCGTGCTGGAACGGAAGCCAGAACACGCGGTCGCTGCCGGGGCGCCGCTGCAGCCGCCGCCTCGCCGGCCCGTCGCCCACCAGCAGCAGGCGGGCGCCGGTGCGGCGTTCCACCTCGGGCCACGCCGTGAGCAGCAGGTCCACTTCCTTCTCGCCGGCCAGGCGACCGACGTAGATCGCCAGCGGCCCCTCCGGCAGGCCGTGGCGCCGCCGGATCTCCGCCGCGCGCTCACGCCGCCGCGGATGGAACCGCTCGAGGTCCACGCCCAGGGACACCCGCACCACTCGCTCGACCCCGGCGCGCTCGAGCTCGCCGGCCACGAAGGCCGACGGCGCCAGCGTCGCGCGCACCATTCGGCCGAGCCGGCGCACGTAGCGCCACGCGAGCTCGGCCGCCTCGCGGCGCGCCCGGCCCGCCCGCTCGGGCCAGGGCGCGATGACGCGGGGAAAGTTGCTGTGGTAGAACCAGGCGACCGGCAAGTCCACCCGCCGCGTGGCCAGGTGCACCAGCCAGGGCGCGAACCACGTGCTTCCGACCTCGATCAGGTCGGGCCGCTCGTGCGCCACGATGCGGCTGGTGGAACGGGTGGCGAGCATGAAGCGGTAGGGCTTCTGCGTGGGCACGCTCGGCCCGTGGAGCCGGTAGCAGCGGACGCCGCTCGCCTCCAGGATCTCGTCGCGGGCACCCGGGACCACGATCGCCTGGCGCAGCTCGGGCCGGCGCTGCACGTAGCGCGCCTTCTGCAGCAGATAGGTGCGGACCCCGCCGGTGGTCTCGCCGAAGAACTCGGTGATGTCGAGCACCCCGAGCTCGGCGCCGGGCCGCAGTCGAGGTGGCAGGTCGAGACGCGAGATGTCCAGCGAGGCTTGCGCGCCGCCGGACGCGACGACCTCGAGGTCCAGCATCCCACCCGCCGTGGCCTCAGTCAGAGCAGTCCCCGAGCGGATAGACGGTGCCGCAGTTGGGGCACGGGTTCTTGCAGCCAACGGCGCGGGAGGGGACGTCGAAGCCGCAGCGATTGCACGAAAGGACGAGAGGGGGATAAGGCGATCGGGCGATAGGACGGTCGGCGCGCACGCCCGACTCGTGGGCGCTCGCAGTGCTCGGCCGATCGGCCGATCGCCCGTTCGCCCTATCGCCCGTTCGTCCGATCGCGCCCTCGTCACCCAATCGGAAACGCCCCCGTGAGAAACGGATTGGTCAGCCGCTCGACGCCAATGGTGGTGTCGGGGCCGTGGCCGCTGTGAACCACCGTGGAGTCGGGGAGCGAGAGGAACTGCGACTGGAGGGTGCTCATCAGGGTGGCATAGTCGCCGCCCGGGAGATCGGTGCGGCCGATGGAGCCGTTGAACAGGACGTCGCCGCCGAACACCATGTCGTGCCCCACGAAGCTGACGCTGCCCGGCGAGTGGCCCGGCGTGAAGCGCACGTCGAACGCGAACCGGCCCACCCGGAGCGCGGTGCCGGCCTCGAGCGCCACGTCGGGCGGGGGCGGAGTCTCGAGCTGCATCCCGACCCAGGCGCCGAACTGGGGCAGCGCGTCGTAGATCGGACGGTCCAGCGGATGCAGATGGATGGGCGCCCCCGTCGCCTCGCGAATGGGGGCGACGCCGATGATGTGGTCCACGTGAGCGTGGGTGAGCCAGATGGCGCGCAGCTGCCACGCGCGCGTATCCAGCTCGGCCAGAAACATCGCCGGCTCCTCACCCGGATCGATGATGACGGCGTCGCGCGACCGCCGGTCGGCCACCAGATAGCAGTTTTCCGCGAACTGCCCGTTCGGGAGCGAGACGACCTCCAGCTCAGACACCGACCTGCGCTCCCACGCCGCCGCTCCGCCGATCCTTCAGGAACTTCTCGACCGCGATGGCGGCGGTCGTCGCGTCGCCCACGGCGGTCGTGACCTGCCGGGTGAGTTGGACCCGGAGGTCGCCCGCGGCGAACAGGCCGGGAATCGAGGTCATCATGCGGTCGTCGGTGACGAAGTAGCCGCTGGCGTCGTGCTCGAAGTGCTGCTTCACCAGGCCCGAGTTCGGGCGAAAGCCGATGAAGACGAAGCAGCCGCTCGCCCGGACCGACTGCCGCTCACCGGTTACCGTGTCCTCCAGCTCGAGGCTCTGCAGTCCGGCCGGACCGCCCTTCATCTCGAGCACCCGGTGGTTCCAGATCACCTCGATCTTGGGGTTCGCGAACAGTCGCTCCTGCAGGATCTTGGACGCGCGGAACTCGTCGCGGCGGTGGATGACGTACACCTTGGCCGCGTAGCGGGTGAGGTACTCCGCCTCCTCGACCGCCGCGTCCCCGCCGCCGATGACTGCGATGGTCTCACCCTTGAAGAACGCGCCGTCGCACACCGCGCAGTACGAGACACCGCGGCCGGCATACTCGAGCTCGCCGGGCACCTCGAGCTTCGTGGGAGTGCCACCGGCGGTGAGGATGACCGCCGGGGCCTCGTAGGTGGTGCCGCCGGTCGTGGCGACCTCGAAGATCCCGTCGTCACGCCGCGAGATCGATTCGACGTTCTCCTGCCGGATGTCGGCGCCGAACGCGCGCGCGTGCGCCGCCATCTTGTGGGCGAGGTCGCGGCCGAGGACATGCTCGAAGCCCGGGTAGTCGTCGATCCACTCGGTGTTGAGTAGCTCGCCACCGGGCACGCCACGCTCGAGCAGGACCGCCTTGAGCATGCCGCGGCCGGCGTACATGGCGGCACAGAGCCCGGCCGGGCCTCCGCCCACGATGATCAGCTCGAACTCCTCGGTACGGCTCATCGAATCCCCGTCGTCTGGTTGGTCAAATATAGAACGCTCGGGAGTTCCCGCACTCAAGGCACACCGGTG
>DATJIR010000015.1:0-17430 GCA_035493135.1 Verrucomicrobiia bacterium | reverse complement strand
GCTGGCCCGCTACTCGACCGTCGCCGGCATCCCGCTCGCCGAACTGATGGACGCCGACACGATCAAGAAGATCAGCGATCGCACCGCGAACGGCGGCGCCGAGATCGTCAAGCTGCTCGGCACCGGCAGCGCCTACTACGCGCCGGCCGCCTCCGCGGTGGAGATGGTCGAGGCCATCCTGAAGGACAAGAAGAAGATCCTGCCGTGCGCGGCCTACCTGAGCGGCCAGTACGGCACCAAGGGGCTCTACGTCGGGGTCCCGGTGAAGCTCGGCCGCAAGGGCGTCGAGCAGATCATCGAGATCAAGCTCCAGAAGGACGAGCAGGCCGCCTTCGACAAGTCGGCGGCGGCGGTCCGCGAGCTGGTCGATAAGCTAAAACTGTAAACCTCGCTCCCTCTCCCCCTCAGGGGAGAGGGTAGGGGTGAGGGGCGATTTGACAGGAGCCTGCGACATGCCGAAAGCAGTCCCCGACGGCTACCACACCGTGACCGCGTCCCTGACGGTCAAGGACGGGGCCGCGGCCATCGACTTCTACCAGCGGGCCTTCGGCGCGCGCGAGATCATGCGGGTCAACGGCCCCGACGGCAAGATCATGCACGCCGAGATCCAGGTCGGCGACTCTCGCGTCATGCTGGCCGACGAGCACCCCGGCATGGGCTGCGCCGCGCCGGTCTCGGTGGGCCAGGCCACCGGCTCCCTCTACCTGTACGTGCCCGACGTCGACGCGGCCTTCAAGCGCGCGGTGGGGGCGGGGGCCAAGGTGGTGATGCCGGTCACCGACATGTTCTGGGGCGACCGCTTCGGGGCGGTCGACGACCCGTCCGGACACCGCTGGGGCCTCGCGACGCACGTGGAGGACCCGACCCCCGAGCAGATGGCGCAGCGGCAGAAGGAGTTCTTCGCCTCGATGGCCAGGAAGTAGGCGCATGCGCGAGATCCACGTCTCCTCCATCGTCGACGCGGTCAAGAAGCTCTGCATGGAGGCGAACTACTCGCTCGAGCCCGACATGCTGCGGGCCTTCGCGGGGGCGCTCGAGAAGGAGCGCTCCCCCGCCGGGCGGCAGGTGCTCCAGATCCTGCAGCAGAACGCGGAGCTGGCCCGCACCCGGCAGATCCCCTACTGCCAGGACACCGGCTTCGTGGTCTGCTTCCTCGAGCTGGGCCAGGACGTGCACGTCACCGGCGGCGGCCTCTACGACGCGATCAACGAGGGCGTCCGGCAGGGCTACACGGAGGGCTACCTCCGCGCCTCCATCGTGCGCTCGCCGTTCGATCGGGTGAACACCGGGGACAACACCCCGGCGGTCATCCACCTCGACGTGGTGCCGGGCGCCGCGCTCCGGATCCAGATCATGGCCAAGGGCGGCGGCTGCGAGAACCGCTCGAAGTACAAGATGCTGACCCCGGCCGAGGGCGTGGACGGCGTGAAGGAGTGGATCCTCGAGTGCATCCGCACCGCCGGTCCCGACGCCTGCCCGCCGCTGATCGCGGGCGTGGGGGTCGGAGGCACCTTCGAGCAGGCCGCGCGGCTCAGCAAGAAGGCGCTCTTCCGCGAGCTGGGCGCGCCGAGCCTGGACCCCGCGGTGGCCGCGGTGGAGCGCGAGGTGCTGGACCGGGCCAACCGGCTCGGCATCGGGCCGCAGGGCTATGGCGGCGACACCACCGCGTTCGGGATCCACATCCTCACGTACCCCTGCCACATCACGAGCTTGCCGGTGGCGGTGACCATCGAGTGTCACGCGCATCGGCACAAGGAGGTGACGCTGTGAACCGGGCGACTCCGGGGCCCCTCACCCTGGCCCTCTCCCCCGAGGGGAGATGGGAGGAGAGGCGATGATCACGACCGGAGCCGACGGGATCAAGGAGGTCGTGCCGCCGCTCTCCGACGCGGACGCGGAGGCGCTCAAGGCGGGGGACCGGGTACGCATCACCGGGGTCATGTATACCGCGCGCGACGCGGCCCACGCCCGACTGCTGCCGCTCATCGACGCGGGCAAGCCCCTGCCGATCGACGTGCGCGGCCAGATCATCTACTACACCGGGCCCTCGCCGGCGCGGCCGGGCGAGGTGGTGGGCTCCATCGGCCCCACCACCGGCGGGCGCATGGACCAGTTCACCCCGAAGCTCCTGGCGCTCGGGCTCAAGGGCACGCTCGGCAAGGGGGCGCGCTCCCAGCCGGTCAAGGACGCGCTCCGCCAGCACAAGGCGGTCTACTTCGGCGCCATCGGGGGCGCGGGGGCGGTGCTGTCGGGTTTCGTGAAGAAGCTCGAGGTGGTGGCGTACGAGGATCTCGGCACCGAGGCCATCCGCCGCCTCGAGGTGGCCGGCTTCCCCGCCATCGTGGTCAACGACTGCCACGGCGGCGATCTCTATCAGGACGGCATGAAGGCCTTCGCGAGGGAGGGGTCATGAACGGCGCAACGGCGCAGGGGCAGGGCCGCATCGCGGCGCGCCCGCCCATCCGGGCGGCGCACCTGCGGACGGATTCGTGGTGGGCGCTCCCGCTCACGGTGGTGGTGGTGCTGTTGTCCTTCATCGTCTACTCCACGTGGGCCGCGTTCCAGAACGCCCACTACTTCGCGGATCCGTACCTGTCGCCGTTCTACTCGCCCTGCCTCACCAAGGCGTGCCTGCACCACAGCTTCGGGGGGTGGACGCTGCCCGACTTCACGTTCCCGATCATCGGGGTGGTGTCGCCCGCCTTCCTCATCCTCGGGGGGCCGGGCCTCTTCCGCCTGAGCTGCTACTACTACCGCAAAGCCTACTACCGCTCCTTCTGGCTGGCCCCCGCGGCCTGCGCGGTGCAGGACCCCAAGTCGGGCTACACCGGCGAGGCCCGCTTCCCGCTCATTCTCCAGTCCTTCCATCGGTATACCTGGTACCTGGCGGTGCTCTTCATCGTGATGCTGACCTGGGACGCGATCCTCGCCTTCCGGTTCAAGGACGGGTTCGGGATCGGGATCGGCACCATCGTGATGTGGATCAACGTGCTGTTCCTGGCCGGTTACACCTTCTCCTGCCACTCCTGCCGGCACGTCTGCGGCGGGGCGGTGGACGTCTTCTCCAAGGCGCCGGTGCGCTACTCGCTGTGGCGCGGGATCACGCGGCTCAACGAGCGGCACCCGGTCTTCGCCTGGCTGTCGCTGTTCAGCGTGGGGCTGACGGACCTCTACATCCGGCTCGTCTCCATGGGGATCATCCGGGACTGGAGGATCATCTGATGGCGACCGCGGACTACGAGACACACGAGCACGACGTCCTGGTCATCGGCGCGGGCGGTGCCGGCCTGCGGGCGGCCATCGAGGCGGCCGCGCAGGGCGCGTCGGTGGGGCTGGTCTGCAAGTCGCTCCTCGGCAAGGCCCACACCGTCATGGCCGAGGGCGGGATCGCCGCCGCGATGGGCAACGTCTACCCGGAGGACAACTGGCAGGTCCACTTCCGGGACACCATGCGCGGCGGCAAGATGCTCAACAACTGGCGCATGGCCCAGCTCCACGCCCAGGAGGCGCCGGACCGCGTGCTGGAGCTGGAGCGCTACGGGGCTCTCTTCGACCGCACCAAGGACGGCCTGATCCTCCAGCGCGACTTCGGCGGCCACCGCTACGCGCGCCTGGCCCACGTGGGCGACCGCACCGGCCTCGAGATGATCCGCACGCTGCAGTACCACGGCATCCATCAGGGCATCGACGTCTACATGGAGTGCAAGATCGAGCGGCTGCTGAAGGACGGGGACCGGGTCGGCGGGGCGTTCGGCTACTGGCGCAACACCGGCAAGTTCGTGCTCTTCAAGGCCAAGGCGATCGTGCTGGCGACGGGCGGCATCGGGCGGGCCTGGAAGTTCACCTCCAACTCCTGGGAGTACACCGGAGACGGCCAGTCGCTGGCTCTCTGGGCGGGGGCCGATCTCATCGACATGGAGTTCGTCCAGTTCCACCCGACCGGCATGGTGTGGCCGCTGTCGGTGCGGGGTCTGCTGGTGACCGAGGGCGTGCGGGGCGACGGGGGCACGCTCAAGAACAACAAGGGCGAGCGGTTCATGTTCAACTACATCCCCGAGTTCTTCAAGGGGGAGACGGCGGACAACGAAGCAGAAGCCGACCGCTGGTACACCGACAAGAAGAACAACCGCCGCACCGCCGACCTGCTGCCCCGGGACGAGGTGGCCCGGGCCATCAACTCGGAGGTGAAGGCGGGGCGGGGGACCCCGCACGGCGGCGTGTTCCTCGACATCGCCTCGCGGCGGCCGGCCGACTACATCCGCAAGCGGCTACCCTCCATGTACCACCAGTTCAAGGAGCTGGCGGGGGTGGACATCACCAAGGAGCCGATGGAGGTCGGGCCCACCTGCCACTACGTGATGGGTGGGGTGCGGGTCGACGCCGACTCCACCGCCGCCACGATCCCCGGCCTCTTCGCGGCGGGCGAGGCGGCGGGAGGGTTGCACGGCTCCAACCGTCTCGGCGGCAACTCGCTCTCGGATCTCCTGGTCTTCGGCCGGCGGGCGGGGCTGCACGCGGCCCTCTACGCCAAGAACCTGGGCGGGCAGATCGCGGTGAACTCGGCGCAGGTGGAGTCGATCGTGCGCGACATCCTCGAGCCCTTCACGCGCTCCGGCAGCGAGAACCCCTACGCGATCCAGTCCGACTTGCAGGATACGATGCAGACCCTGGTGGGCATCATCCGGACGGAGAGCGAGCTCCAGGAGGCGCTCAAGAAGATCGAGGTGCTCAAGCAGCGCGCCGGGAAGGTTCGGGTCGAGGGCGGCCGCACCTACAACCCCGCCTGGCACACCGCGCTGGACCTGGGCTCGCTGCTCACGGTGGCCCAGTGCTGCGCCATGTCGGCGCTGGAGCGCAAGGAGAGCCGCGGCGGCCACACCCGCGACGACCATCCCTACACGGACGATCAGTGGGGCTCGGTCAACCTGGTGCTGCGCGAGCGCAATGGATCGATTGAGCTCCGGCGCGAGCCGCTGCCCCAGATGCCGGCCGAGCTCCGGGCCCTCTTCCAGGAGAGAAAGTGATGGCCACGTTCACGATGCGGGTGTTCCGGGGCAGTCCCGAGAGCGGCGGCTTCAAGGAATACCGGGTCGAGGCGGGCGAGGGCATGGTGGTGCTCGACCTCATTCACCGGATCCAGGCCACCCAGGCCAACGACCTCGCGTGCCGCTGGAACTGCAAGGCCGGCAAGTGCGGCTCGTGCAGCGCGGAGATCAACGGCAAGCCCCGGCTCATGTGCATGACCCGGATGGACATCTTCAAGGAGGACGAGCCGATCTCGGTCGCGCCCATCCGGACCTTCCCCCTGATCCGCGACCTCGTCACCGACGTCTCCTACAACTACGAGAAGGCCAAGCAGATCCCGCCGCTGCGGCTCAAGCCGCCGGACCCGGACGGCAAGTACCGGATGATGCAGGAGGATATCGATCGCGGGCAGGAGTTCCACAAGTGCATCGAGTGCTTCCTGTGCCAGGACGTCTGCCACGTCATCCGCGACCACGAGGAGCACAAGAAGCACTTCTCCGGCCCCCGCTTCTTCATCAAGATCGCGGGGCTCGAGATGCATCCGCTCGATACCCGCGACCGGAGCGAGTTCATCCGCGACCAGGCCGGCGTCGGGCTCTGCAACATCACCAAGTGCTGCACCGAGGTCTGCCCCGAGCACATCCACATCACCGACAACGGCATCATCCCGCTGAAGGAGCGGATGGCCGACGGCTTCGACCCGATCGTGTGGGTCGTCCGGAAGATCCGCGGCCACAAGAAAGCGGCGCCCTGAGCGCATGAAGATCCACGAGTACCAGGGCAAGGCCATTCTGAAGGAGTTCGGCGTGCCAGTCCCCGGCGGGGACGTGGCCGACACCCCGGCTCAGGCCCGGGCCATCGCCCAGCGCCTGGGGGGCCGGGTCGTCGTCAAGGCGCAGGTGCACGCGGGTGGGCGCGGGAAGGCGGGCGGGGTGAAGCTGGCCGACGACCCGGCGGGCGCGGAGGCCGCGGCCCGGCAGATCCTCGGCATGATGCTGAAGACCCCGCAGACCCCGCCGGAGGGCATCAAGGTCCTCAAGGTGCTGGTGGAGGAGGCCTCCCCGATCGCCACCGAGCTCTACCTCTCGATGACGCTCGACCGCGGCCGCTCTGCCCACGTGGTGATGGCTTCCCAGGCCGGTGGCATGGAGATCGAGGAGGTCGCGGCCACCCACCCGGAGAAGATCATCCGCGAGTGGGCCGACCCCGCGCTCGGGCTCCAGGCCTTCCAGGCGCGCAACCTGGCCTTCGGGCTCGGGCTCGGCGGTGAGCAGTTCAAGCAGGGGGTGGCCCTGATCCTGGGCCTCTTCCGGGCCTACCTCGACCGGGACTGCTCGCTCGCCGAGATCAACCCCCTGGTCGTCACGAAGGACGGGAGGGTGATGGCGCTGGACGCCAAGCTCAACTTCGACGACAACGCGCTCTACCGCCACAAGGAGATCGTGGCCCTGCGCGACGTCAACGAGGAGACCCCGCTCGACGTCGAGGCCTCGAAGTACAGCCTCAACTACATCAAGCTCGACGGCAACGTGGGCTGCATGGTGAACGGGGCCGGGCTCGCCATGGCCACCATGGACATCATCAAGCTGGCCGGCGGCGAGCCGGCCAACTTCCTGGACGTGGGCGGCGGGGCCTCGCCCGAGCAGATCGAGAACGCGTTCCGCATCCTCTCCTCCGACCCGAGCGTGAAGGCGGTGTTCATCAACGTCTTTGGAGGAATATTGAGAGTAGACCGGCTCGCGGAGGGCGTGATCTCCGCGGTCAAGAAGCTCGGGCTCAAGCTCCCGGTGGTGCTGCGGGCCGAGGGCACCAACGTCGAGCAGGGCAAGAAGATGCTCGCCGAGTCCGGCCTCTCGCTGGTGATGGCCGACGACATGGGCGAGGGCGCCAGGAAGGTCGTGGCGCTGGCCCGGGGTGCCCAGGCATGAGCATCCTCGTCGACAAGAAGACCCGCGTCCTCGTGCAGGGCATCACCGGCAAGGAAGGCGCCTTCCACGCCGCGCGGTGCAAGGAGTACGGCACCCAGGTGGTGGGCGGCGTCACGCCGGGCAAGGGCGGCACCACCCACGAGGGCTTCGCGGTGTGGAACACGGTCGAGGACGCGGTGAAGGCGACCGGCGCCGACTGTGCGCTGATCTTCGTCCCGCCTCCCGCCGCGGCCGACGCCATCATGGAGGCGGCCGACGCGGGGATGCCGCTCATCGTGTGCATCACCGAGGGTGTGCCGGTGGCGGACATGGTGCGGGTGAAGTCGTTCCTCGCGCGGACGTCGAGCCGCCTCATCGGCCCCAACTGCCCGGGCCTGATCACGCCGGGGCAGGCCAAGATCGGGATCATGCCCGGCCACATCCACAAGGTGGGCGGCGTGGGGGTGGTCTCGCGCAGCGGCACCCTCACCTACGAGGTCGTCCACCAGCTCACCCAGCGCGGGCTCGGCCAGTCGACCTGCGTGGGCATCGGGGGCGATCCGGTCAACGGCACCAACTTCATCGACGTGCTGAAGCTCTTCCAGGCCGACCCCGACACCACCACGATCATGATGATCGGCGAGATCGGCGGCACCGCGGAGGAGGAGGCCGCCGCCTTCATCAAGGCCCACGTCACCAAGCCGGTGGTCGGCTTCATCTGCGGCCAGACCGCGCCGCCCGGCCGCCGCATGGGCCACGCCGGCGCGATCATCGCGGGCGGCAAAGGGACGGCGGCCGAGAAGATGGCCGCCATGGAGGCGGCCGGCATCACCACCGTCAAGAGCCCCGCCGACATGGGCGCGACCGTCGCCCGCGTGGTGGGCAAGAAAGGGTAGGGACCCGTCCCCGATGGCCGTCCAGCGCACGCTCACCATCATCAAGCCGGACGCCGTGGCCAAGGGCGTCGCGGGCCAGATCATCGCCCGATTCGAGAAGGCGGGCCTCAAGCTCCTGGCCGCCAAGCTCATCCACCTGAGCGCGGCCCAGGCCGGCGGCTTCTACGTCGTGCACAAGGAGCGGCCCTTCTACGGAAGCCTCTGCGCGTTCATGACCCAGGGGCCGTGCATGCCGATCGTGCTGGAGGGGGAGAACGCGATCGCGCGCCTGCGGGAGCTGATGGGCGCCACCGATCCGGCCAAGGCCGACGCGGGGACGATCCGGAAGGACTTCGCGTCGTCCATCGAGGCCAACGCGGTCCACGGCTCCGACTCGCCCGAGTCGGCCGCCTTCGAGATCCCCTACTTCTTCGGCGCGCTCGAGATCTTCCCCCGGTAGTGTACTTCCCGGCGTCCCTCGGCCGGAGGCAGCGCCTGCTGGCCGGGGTGCTGGGCGTCGGGGTCGGCTTCGTGGTGCCATTCCTGATCTCGGTGGCGCTGGTCGCGGCCACCGGCGACCCGAGCGCCCTGATCCTGCCGCTGCCGTTCCTAGGCGCCTTGTGGGCCATCCAGGGCCTGGCCCCGAGCGGCTACACGCTCGAGGAGCGCGGGGTCCGCATCGAGCGGCGCTGGCTGCGCCGCCTCATCCCCTACGATCGCATCGGCGGCTGCGATCGCCGGCGCCGGCCGATCGGCGGGCTCCTGGCGGTCGGCATCAACGGCCTCTTCGGCTCCTACGGCCCGCGCTGGAATCCGCGCACCGGCTGGCACTACCTCGCGATCACCAATACCGACGATCTGGTGTTCCTCGAGACGGCGGGCGGCGTGGTGGTGCTCTCGCCGTCCGATCCCGACGAGTTCGTGCGCGCGCTGACCGCGCGCCTGCACACCGCATGGCCGACCCGATCGTCGTGACCGAGACCGTGCGCGTCCCGATCGCCGCGCTGACCGTGCACGCGGCGCGGGCCTCGGGGCCGGGCGGCCAGAACGTCAACAAGGTCTCGACCAAGATCGACCTGCGCGTGGACCTGGCCCTGATCGAGGGGCTGTCCGACGACGCGCGGGCGCGGCTCGAGGGGCTGGCCCGCCACCGGATCGATGGCGAGGGGCGCCTCGTGATGACGAGCCAGGCCACGCGCACCCAGGCGCACAACCTCGCGGATGCCCGCGCCCGGGTCGCCGACCTGATCCGCGCCGCGCTGGTGGCGCCCCGCCGCCGCGTGAAGACGAGACCGTCCGCGGGGGCGCAGAGGCGGCGGCTGGGCGAGAAGAAGCGGCGGGCGGACCTCAAGCGTCGACGCGCGCGGCCGGGCGAGGGGGACTGAGCGCGTCCCGCGTGGGCGCGTTCGGCGCTAGTGAACGGCGCCGGCCAGGAGCAGGCTCAGCAGCAGCATCGAGAGCACCGCCGCCACGATCGTCGCATGGCGGTACTCCCGCGCGGCCACGAAGCAGGGGAGCGCCACCGCGACCGCGACGCCCGGCGTGAGCATGAGCACGACCAGTCCGATCGCGCTCACCGCCAGCGGGTCGATCGGCCGGCGTCGGACGCCCTGCGCGACCTGCCGGAGGGAGCTGAAGACGCCGGGCGGCGCCGCGCCGGGCTCGCGCGTGAGAACGAGCACCTGGTGGTGGAAGCCGCCGTGCGCCGCGTAGGCGCCCAGGCCGACCGCGATCAGGACGAGCCCGGCGAGCCCGCCCACGAGCAGGACCCGCGCCACGAGGTGCTCGACGGCGGTGTGGACCTGGCGGGGCTCGGTCACAGCAGGTGGATGCCGAGCCCGCGGAGGATCATCGAGAGCGCCAGGTAGACCACGATGGGCAGGAAGAGCTTCCGCACCGTGGTGTTGCGCATGTAGGCGATCAGGTGGGTGCCCACGTAGGCGCCGGCCATCACCCCGATGGCCACCGGGGCCACGATCAGGACGTGGATGTCGCCGCGGCTGAAGTAGATGCCGGCGCTCGCGGCCGCGGTCAGCCCGATCATGAAGTTGCTCGTGGCGGTGGAGACCTTCATGGGCAGGCGCATCAGGTAGTCCATGGCCAGCACCTTGAAGGCCCCGCTCCCGATGCCGAGCATGCCGGAGAGCACGCCCGCCCCGAACATCGCGGTGAAGCCGCCGACCACGTTCCGGGCCCGGTAGGCGACGTGGCGCTGCAGCCGCAGGTCGTGATAGGCGCCCTCGAGGCCGAAGCGGATCGCGAGGCGGTCGGTGGAGACGTTCTCGGGCAGCTCGTCCGCGAGCTGGCGGATCGTGGTGTACGCGGAGTAGGAGAGCGCGAGCCCCAGGATCAGCTCGAGCCAGCGGGTGGGCACCACGCCGGAGAGGAATGCGCCGGTGAGCGCGCCGGAGATGGTGGCCAGCACCAGGAACAGGCCGATGCGCAGGTTGCTGAGCCCGGTGCGCAGGTACGACGCGGCGGCCCCGCTCGAGGTGGCGATGACCGAGATGATGCTGGCCCCCATCGCGTAGTGGATGTCGACGCCGTAGAAGACGGTGAGGATCGGGACCAGCAGGATGCCGCCGCCCAGTCCCAGGATGGCGCCCACCACGCCCGCGCCGAGGGACGTGAAGAGCACCGCCACCGAGAAGATGGTCAGGCTCACGGCCGGGCCGGCTCTCGCTTGAACACCCGAAGAAGATAGACCAGCGACGGGAAAAGCACGAGCCCACCGGCCAGGAGGGCCCAGAGGACCAGGACCAGGGTGATGCGCGGGGCCGCCGCCGCCCGGATGGTCAGGTCGGGCGGGATCAGGTAGGGGTACTGGGCCGGGGCCCGGCCCCACAGGATCAGCGAGACCTGGCCGGCCGCGGCCACGCGAGCCAGGCGGTGGACGCCGAAAAAGATCACCTCGGTGAAGAACGCGAAGCCCCCGAGCGAGAAGGGCATGCCGATGATGGCGCCCGCGGGCTCCATGAAGGCGGGCCAGAGCAGGCCCAGCTCGAAGCTCAGCACGGTGCCGGAGCCGCCCCCATCGCGAACAGGATGTGGAAGCCGAGCGACATGGCCATCTGCGAGCGCACGGCGAGGAGGTCGGGCATGGCTCGGAGTCATGGTAGCTCGCGCGGCGGGCGCTCGCACTCGCCGGTTCTTGCGCTGGTGCCGGCGCGCGGGAGGGTGGCGCGATCGGCCATGTTCTTGACCGCCGGGCCCCGGCGGGCATGGGTATATTCTCGAGCGGAAGCGAGTCGAGAGGAGGACGGCGTTCGATGAGACGAGTCGAGGGGATCGACCCCGGGCGCGTGGCGGACGACTACATCGCGAAGGTCCTGGCGGCCCAGGCCAAGACCTGGGGGGCGCCCTTGCTGAACCACCTGACCTACGCGCGGCGGCCCACGATCTTTCGCGGCGTGCGGGGGATGTGGGCCGGGCTGGAGGGCTCCGGCCTGGTCGACCACAAGCTGGTGGCGCTCCTCAACCGCCGGGTCGCGGCCCTGAACGGGTGCGAGTTCTGACAGGACATCAACGCTGCCGTGGGCAGCAAGCTGGGGGTGTCCGAGGAGAAGATCCTGGCGCTGGCCGACTACGCCACCAGCCCCCTCTACGACGAGGCGGAGCGGACGGCGCTCGAGTACGCCGACTGCATGACCCTCAGCGGGCGCGACGTCGGGGACGATCTCTTCGCCCGGCTGCGGCGCTTCTACGACGACGACGCGCTGGTGGAGCTGACCGCGACCATCGCCTGGGAGAACGCGTCGAGCAAGTTCAACCGGGCGCTGCGGATCCCGTCCCAGGGGCTGTGGAAGCGTGACTGACGCCGGAGCGGCGGTGCGCTTTCGGGCGATGCGCGAGGACGACATCGACGAGCTCTTCGACGTGAGAGCGGCCACCCGGGAGAACGCGATCTCGCGAGAGCGGCTGGCGGGGATGGGGATCACTCCCGCCTCGGTGGCGGACAATCTGGCGGCCGGGAGAACCAGGGGCTGGGTGTGCTCGTGCGAGTCACGGATCGTGGGATTCTGCATCGGCGAGTCGACCAGCGGCGAGATGCTCGTGCTGGCGGTGCTTCCCGAGTTCGAGGGACGCGGCATCGGCAAGACACTCTTGTCGCTGGCGGTGGACTGGCTGCGGTCGTTCCGGCCGGTGCGGATCTGGCTGGGAGCTTCCGCGGACCCGGGGACGCGATCCTACGGCTTCTACCGGTCCCTGGGCTGGCGGCCGGTCCACGAGAAGGACGCGCATGGAGACGAGGTGCTCGTGCTGCCGGGCCCCGGCGGGTCGGGCCGGCCCGAGTGAGGAGGGGCGGATGAGGACGATCGCGCCGCTGACCATCGAAATCGAGACGAAGAGCTCGAAGCAGGTCATCGACATCACCGGCCACGTCGGCGCGGTGCTCGACGGGGTGCCGGGCGGGACCTGCCACCTCTACCTCAAGCACACGACCGCGGCCCTGACCGTCATGACGTGGGAGGCCGGCGTCCCCGAGGACATCATGGATATCCTCCAGTCGCTGACCCCGAAGCTCGCCTACCGGCACGACTCCGCGGCGCACGTGGCGGCGCACTTTCTCAGCGCCCTCGTCGGCCCGAGCGTTCACGTGCCGGTGCAGGCCCGGCAAGCTGGCCCTGGGTGAGTTCCAGCGGGTGGTGCTGCCGGAGTTCGAGGGCCCCCGCAAGCGGCAGATCGAGATGCACCTGCTCGGCTGACCGCCGTCCCGTCGGGCGCCGGTTCGCGCTCGTTCGCCACCTCGGGAGGCTCCACGTGGGTTTGCTGCTAGAATCGGCCGCATGACCGCGGCCATCGACGTCCCGGAGCGCTTCAACGCCGCCACCCATTTCCTCGATCGCCACCTGGCGGAGGGGCGCGGCGCCCGCACCGCCTTCCGCTTTCGCGGCCGCGCCGTCTCCTATGCGGAGATCGCGCTGCGCGCGAACCGGCTCGGCAACGCCCTCCTCGCCCGCGACGTGCAGATGGAGCAGCGCGTGCTCCTGGTTCTGCCGGACCGGCCCGAGTTCGCGGAGGCGTTCTGGGGCGCGATGAAGATCGGCGCGGTGCCGGTGCCGGTGAGCGACGCGCTCTCCGCCGACGAGCTCGCGTTCGTGCTGCAGGACAGCCGGGCCCGCGCGGTGATCGCCTCCGAGCCCGCGGCGGCGGAGATCCTCAAGGTCCGCGCCCGCTGCCCGGCGCTCCAGACGGTGACGGTGATGGTCGTGGGTGGGCGCCGGCGCGGCGCGCTCGAGTACGAGCGGCTGCTCGAGCGGGCCTCCCCCGAGCTGGCCCCGGCCGAGACGAGCCGCGACGACGTCGCGCTCTGGCTCTACACCTCGGGCTCGACCGGTCGGCCGAAGGCGGCGGTGCACCTGCACCACGACCTGGTCCACGCGGCCGAGCTGGTGGGGCGGCGGACCTTCGGCATCGGGCCCGACGACGTCATCTTCTCCGCCTCCAAGCTCCACTTCGCGTTCGGCCTGGGCAACTCGCTCTATTTCCCGGCGCTGGTGGGCGCGGCGTCGGTCCTCCTGCCGGAGCGCTTCGAGGCCGAGCGCGTGCTCGAGCTGATCCAGGCCGAGCGGCCCACCGTGCTCTTCGCGGTCGCCACCGTGTACCGGCGGCTGCTCCAGGTGGCCGACGCCGAGCGGCGGTTCGACTGCTCGTCGCTCCGCCTCTGCGTCTCCTCGGGCGAGGTGCTGCCCGCCGCGCTCTTCCACGCCTGGCAGGCTCGCTTCGGCCTGGAGCTGCTCGACGTGGTGGGCTCGACCGAGGCCCTCCACGACTTCATCGCCAACCGTCCGGGCGCGGCACGGGCCGGCTCGAGCGGGCAGGTGATCCCCGGCTTCGAGGCGCGCCTGGTCGACGACCAGGGGCGTCCGGTGGCGCCCGGGATGGTCGGCCAGCTCCTGATCAAGGGCGACTCGACCTCGCCCGGCTACTGGAACCGTCACGAGCGGACCCGGGCCACCATGCAGGGCGAGTGGCTCCGCACCGGCGACATGTTCTACCAGGATACCGACGGCTACTTCTTCTTCTGCGGGCGCACCGACGACATGCTGAAGGTCGGCGGCATATGGGTGGCGCCGGCGGAGGTGGAGGCGGCGCTGGCGGAGCATCCCGCCATCGCGGAGGTCGCGGTCATCGGCCGGGGCGACACCGACGGCCTCACCAAGCCGCACGCCTTCTGCGTGCTTCGCGACGGGCTGACCGGGTCGGACGCGCTCGCCGCCGAGCTGCGGGAAGGCGTGCGCAAGCGCCTGGGCGGCTACAAGTCGCCCCGCTGGGTCGACTTCTTGCCCGAGCTGCCCAAGACCCCGACCGGCAAGATCCAGCGGTTCGCCCTCCGGCAGCGGTGAGATGCGGGTCGTCGTCGAGCGCGTCGGCAAGACCTACCACGACCGACGGGGCCGCGACGTGGTCGCGCTCCACCAGGTCGACTTCGCGGTGGAGACACGGGAGTTCGTGGCGCTCCTGGGCCCGTCGGGCTGCGGCAAGTCCACGCTGCTCGGGATCATCGCGGGCCTCCTGCCCCCGAGCTCCGGCCGGGTCTACTTCGAGGGCGAGCCGCGCCCGGGCCGGGCGCCCGTCACCGCCACCGTGTTCCAGGAGTTCGCGCTGTTCCCGTGGCGCACCGTGCGGGCCAACGTGGAGTTCGGCCTCGAGGAGCTGGGCGTCTCGGGGTCCGAGCGCGTGGAGCGGACGCGGCGCTACCTCGACATGACCGGGCTCGCCGGGTTCGAGGGCAAGTACCCGCACCAGCTCTCCGGCGGCATGCGCCAGCGGGTCGGCATCGCGCGGGCCCTGGCGGTGGAGCCGGCGGTGCTGCTGCTGGACGAGCCCTTCTCGGCCCTCGACGCGCAGACGCGCACCCTGATGATGGACGAGCTGCTCGGCATTTGGGAGCGCACGCGACAGACGATCCTCTACGTCACCCACAATATCCAGGAGGCGGTGTTCATGGCCGACCGGGTGATCGTGCTGTCGCGCCGCCCGGGCGAGGTGCTGGACGCGGTGCCGATCAAGCTCCCGCGCCCACGGCGAGAGGGCCAGCAGGGCGATCCGGTCTTCGTGCAGACCGCGGACCGCATCTGGGGGCTGATCAAGTCGCAGGCCCAGGCCGCGCTGCTCGACGACCAGACGGTGACGGAGCGGGACGGCTGATGGCGGTCGAGCGCCTGGTCGTTGCCGACCGCACCGCGTTCCTGCGCCGCCCCGACTACCGGGCGGTCCGCGTGCTCGCGCTGCTGGGGCTGGTGGTCCTGTGGGAGCTGCTCACCCGCACCGGCTGGGTCTCCCCGCTCTTCCTGCCCGCGCCGTCCGGCGTGCTCGCGGAGGGGCTCGACATGGCGCGCTCGGGCCAGCTCCTCGTCCACCTGGCGCGGAGCCTCGAGCGCCTGGCCTGGGGCTTCGGGGTCGGGGCGGTGGCCGGCGTCGGCGTGGGCGTGGCGGTGGGCTTCTTCGCGCTGGCCGACGCGGTGGTGCAGCCGGTCATCGCCGCGACCTTCCCGATTCCCAAGATCGCCCTGCTCCCGCTCCTGATCCTCTGGCTCGGCATCGGCGAGGCCTCCAAGGTCGCGGTGGTGGCGCTCGGCGTGTTCTTCCCGATGGCCATCAACACCTACGCGGGCGTCCGCCAGGCCGACCCGCTGCTGATCCGCGCGGCGGTGTCCTTCGGCGCGGGGAGCTGGAGCGTCATCCGGAAGGTGGTCCTGCCCTCGGCCCTGCCCATGGTCTTCGCGGGCCTCAAGCTCGCGGCGGGCACCGCGCTCCTCCTGCTGGTGGCGGCCGAGCAGATCGCCGCCGACGCCGGCATCGGCTTCCTCATCTTGCAATCCGGCAACCTGATGGAGACCACCCGGCTGATGGTGGGCATCGTCGTGCTCTCGCTGCTGGGGGTGGCCTCGTACTGGGCCATCGGCGCGCTCGAGCGGTCGGTGATCCGCTGGCGGCATACCTGATCGACAGGAGGACGCTGCGCATGTCACTGATCCGTCTCCGTGGACTCGCCCTGCTGGCCCTGGCGATCGCCGCCGGCCTCCTCGTGGCGCCCGTCACGGGCGCCCAGCCCAAGCCGACCGGCGTGAAGGTCGGGGTGCTCAAGCTCACCTCCTCGGCGCCGATCTTCGTGGGCGTGGAGAAGGGCTTCTTCAAGGAGTTCGGCGTGGAGCCGGAGCTGGTCTACTTCCAGGCCGCCGCGCCCATCGCCACCGCCCTCGCGGCGGGCCAGCTCGACGTGGGCGCCACCGGGCTCACCGCCGCGCTCTACAACATCGTGCTGGGCGGCGAGAAGCTCTGGATCGTGGCCGACAAGGGCCGGGAGTGGCCGGGCTACCCGCTCGTGGCCATCGTGGTGCAGAAGGAGGCGTGGGACGGCGGGCTCCGCTCGATCAAGGACCTCAAGGGCAAGCGCATCGGCGTCACGCAGCTCGGATCCACGTTCCACTACCACATCGGCAACATCCTGGAGAAGGAGGGGCTGCACCTGTCGGACGTCAAGATCGTCCCGCTCCAGGCCATGCCGGCCACCGTCGAGGCGCTCAAGGGCAAGCAGGTGGACGCGATCCTGGTGCCGCAGCCCTTCCCCGGCGCGGCGGAGGCGCAGGGCTTCGGCAAGATCCTCGCGTGGGCGGGAGACCTGTATCCCTGGCAGATCGCCACCGTCTTCTACTCGGACAAGCTCGCCGTCGACCGGGCGCGCGCGGTGGCCTTCATGAAGGGCTACGTGAAGGCCTCGCGGTACTACTTCGATGCGGCGCTGGTGCAGAAGGACGGCCACGCGGCGCACGGGGCCAACTACGACGAGGTGGTCGAGATCACCGCGAAGTACACCGGGGCCCGGCCGGAGATCATCAAGCTCGGGTTCCCGTTCCAGGACCGGAACGGCCGGCTGCTGGTCCCCGACATCGAGCGCCAGATGAGCTGGTGGGCGGCCAACGGCTTCATGAAGAAGACGCTCCCGCTCACGGCCGTGGTCGACACCTCCTTCGTAGAGGAGGCGGTGCGGGGGCTCGATCGCTAGATTGGGTAGGCAGGGCGCGGGTTTGAGCGTTGCTCCTCGGGCGCCACTCCTGCTATGATCCGGGCGTCGTGAGCGCTCCCTTCAAGAAGGTCCTCATCGCCAATCGCGGCGAGATCGCGGTCCGGATCATGCGAGCCTGCCGCGAGCTGGGCATCGCCACCGTCGCGGTGTTCTCCGAGGTCGACCGGGAGTCGCTCCACGTCCTCGCCGCCGACGAGGCGGTGCCCATCGGGCCCGCGCCGGCCACCGAGAGCTACCTCGTCATCGACCGCCTGATCGCGGCCGCCCGCGCGACCGGCGCCGAGGCGGTGCATCCGGGCTACGGCTTTCTCGCCGAGAACGCGGCCTTCGCCGCCGCCTGCCAGGCGGCCGGGCTGACGTTCATCGGCCCGCCGCCCGCGGCCATCCGCGCCATGGGCGACAAGATGGCGGCGCGCCGGGTCGCGATCCAGATGGGCGTGCCGGTGGTCCCGGGCACCGAGCAGCCGGTGAGCGACGACGCGGAGGCCGCGCGGGTGGCGAGCCAGGTCGGCTACCCGGTCATGCTCAAGGCGGCGATGGGCGGCGGCGGCAAGGGTATGCGCCTGGTGCGCGCGCCCGGCGAGCTCGCCTC
>DATJIR010000014.1:0-8021 GCA_035493135.1 Verrucomicrobiia bacterium | reverse complement strand
CGCCGGAGCGCGTCGGCGAGCAGCAGTCGGATGTCCGGCGAGGCGGGCTTCATGGCCACCGCGCGGCGCAGGTGGGCGATCGCCTCCGGCATCCGCCCCGCGTCGAGGAACACCGTGGCCAGCCCCGCCTCGTACCGCGGGTCCCCCGGGGCTAGGCGGACCGCGTCCTCGGCGTGGCTCAGCGCGGCCGCGTCCTGCCCCAGGCCCGCGTAGGCCAGGCCGAGGTAGTAGTGCGCGCGCGCGTCACCGGGCGCGGCCGCGACGGCCTGGACGAGCTGGCGGACCGCCGGCAGGTACTGCTCGTCGGACACGAGACTCGCGCCGCTCTCGACGAGCCCGCGCGCCCGCCACCACGCGGGGCCGGCCGCCAGCGCGGCCAGGAGCGCGGCCGCGAGCACTCCGCCCGGGATCCAGGCACGGGTCATGCCGGCAACGGTAGCCCGTCCTCATGAGGGACGGGTGAAGCGAGGATGAGAATCCTCTTAGGCGCTGGAGGGAGCGGGATCGGGCGCGGCGGGGCGAGTGGCGAGCGTCAGGTTGCCGTGACACTTCGGGCAGTCGAAGCTCCGGCCGTCGACGAAGCGTCCGCCCGGCTCGAGCTCCTGGACGGCCCCGCATCGGGGGCAGGCGCCGCGCACCCGGAGCAGCCGGCGGTCCTCGCGCGACCGCTTGATCGCCATGACGATGCCGGCCACCACGAAGATCGGCACGAGGATGAAGTGGGCGACCGGGATGAACACCGAGGCCAGGGCGAGGCCCCAGAACATCCCGAGCCCGGCCAGCGTGCGGGCGAATCGCTGGCCCGGCGCCTGCTCGACGATCACGGCCAGGGCCGGGCGCGGTGGATGCCCGAACGCGGTGAGCGACGCGGGGACCTCGGTCTCGCCGGTCATGGCTCCATGCTAGCCCGGATCCACGCCCGGCCGGCGATCCGATCGCGTTTCTCACCCCGCTCTCATGGATCTCTCATCCGGCCGCCGTAGAGTCGAGCCGTCAATGCTCACCAGCCTCTCGCGCCTCGACGACTACGCGGTCGACGGTCCGGACGACGGCGGCCATCTCGGCCGCGTGCGCGACACCTACTTCGAAGACCGGCGGTGGAGCATCCGGCACCTGGTGGTGGAGACCGGGCACTGGCCCGGGCATCACCGCGTGCTGGTCTCGCCCTGGTCGGTGCGCGCGCTCGATCCCGCGCATCGGGTGGTGCGGACCGGCCTGACCCGGCGGGAGCTCGCGGAGAGTCCGGACGCCGACAGCGACAAGCCGGTCTCCCGCCAGCACGCGATCGACCTCGCCCGCTACTACGGCTTCTACGGCTTCCCGTACCACTGGCTCGGCACCGCGCCCGTCTCCCAGCAATGGATGGCCGCGGGCGGAGGCCAGGTCGCGGTGGTCACGCTCGCCCCGCGGCTCCGGAAGAGGGGCGACCGCCACCTGCAGAGCGCGCGGGAGGTGCTCGGCTACTACGTCCACGCCCACGAGGACGACGTCGGCCACGTGTCCGACTTCCTGTTCGGGGACGCCGCGTGGGCGATCCGCCACGTCGTGGTCGGGCTCCGGCGCGGGCTCTCGCGGCGACGGGTGCTGGTGCCGGTGGGCTTCGTCTCCCGGGTGGACTGGGACGCGGGCGCGATCAGCGTGGCCCTGCCCGGCCCAATTCTCAGGAGCGCGCCCGAGTACGACCCCGCCAGGCCCCTCGAGCCGGATCTCGAGGCCCGCCTGTTTCGCTACTACGGGCCCCCGCCGTTCAGACAGGCCTGAGCCGGCGCCCGCGCAGCCGGCGCCGGCCTTGCCCACGCTTCAGGCGGCGGCTGCGCGGGCGGATCGCCATCGGCTCCACGAGCCGGCGCTCGACCACCTGCCAGTCGACGTTGCGGAAGAACGCGTCCAGGTAGCGGCCGCGCTCGGTGGCCCGGTAGTCGCGCATGAAGATGTGCTCCCAGACGTCCATGACGACGAGGGGCTTGAACCCGGCGGGCACTCCGTCCTGACCGCCGATGTCGACGCCGGGCGCGGCGGCGCTCCGGGCCGCAGGTTGGAGAAGTAGTACTCGTGCAGGATCATGCCGTTGTACTCGAAGCCGAGCCGCCGCGTCAGCTCGGCGAACTCGAGGTCGCGTCCGGAGGCGCGGCCGCGGGCGCGCAGGAGGGTGAGCTCCTCGTTGAGCAGGTTCACCTGCCGCACGTAGCCCGCGTAGAGGGCCAGGTGCTTCCGAATCTGCTCGTCGGAGATCCCCTCGAGCCCGCTGAGCCGGTCGAACGGCTGCTCCGAGTACACGCTGCCATGCTTGGGTCCGCCATGCCGGTGTCCTCCTCTCGGTCGATCGAGATGAAGGCACGGTAGCAGCGCCGGATGAGAGCCCGATGAGGGCCCCATGAGAATCCGGCCGACGGTCAGGACGGGGCCGAGGGCAGGCGGATCACGAACCGGCTGCCCGACCCGGGGCGGCTCTCCACCGTGATCGTGCCCCCGTGGGCGACCACGATGGAGCGCGCGATGGCGAGACCGAGGCCCGCACCGCCGGTGTCGCGCGCGCGGGCGGTGTCGAGCCGCACGAAGGGCTCGAAGATGCGCTCGAGGTCGGCCGGCTCGATGCCGAGGCCGGTGTCGGCGACCGTGATCTCGGCCGCCCCGTCGCCCCGGCGCAGCCCGATCTCGACCTTGCCGCCGGCCAGGGTGTACTTGACCGCGTTCTCCACCAGGTTGAGGAGGGCGCGGCGGAGCGCTGTCGGGTCACCGACGACGGAGGCGGGGGCGGTCGCGTCGATGCGGACGCTCACGCCGGCTTCGCGCCCGATCCGCGCGCCCACGTCGAAGGCCTCGAGGACGAGCGGCTCGAGGTCCACCCGCGCGCGGCTTCCCTCCGGTCCGGCCAGCGAGCGCGACAGGAGCAGCAGGTCCTCCGCGAGCCGGATCAGGCGCTCGACCTCCTCGAGGCTCGAGGCGAGCACGCGCCGGTACTCGTCCGGCGGCCGCTCCATCCGGAGCGCCACCTCGATGCCGCCGCGGAGCACGGTGAGCGGCGTGCGCAGCTCGTGGGCCGCGTCCGCCGCGAACCGCCGGGTCTGCCCGAACGCCTCGTCCAGTCGCGCCAGCATCCCGTTCAGGGTCTCGGCGAGCCGGTCCAGCTCGTCCCCGGTGCCCCGTCGCTCGACGCGTCTGCTCAGGTCCTCGGCGGTGATGCGGCGGGCGGTGCGCGCCATCTCGTCCACCGGGCGCAGGGCGACGCGCGCGATGATCGCGCCGCCGAGCGCGGCGAGCCCCACCCCGAGCGGGATCAGCACGATCAGGGTGTCGAAGTAGCGATCGCGGACCGCCTGGGTCCGCCGGAGCGCCATGCCGACCTGGATGATCTCGGTCACGCGGCCGTCCTGCACCACCGGCAGGGTGAGGAGCCGGACCGGCTCCGCGCCGCCCACCGCCACCGTCTCGATCGTGCGCTGGCCGCGGGAGGCCCGAACGCGGGCCGCGGGCGAGAGCGGCAGCAGATCGGTCCGCCGTCCCTCGCGGAGGCCGTGCGGCCGTCCCTCGGGATCGAGCAGCTGGACGAACTTGTCGTAGAGCTCGGGGCCCAGCAGCTGGCGCAGGAGCGCCTCGGAGTCGCCGGGCGCCCCCTCGGAGGTTCCGGTGTCCTTGATGACCTGGGCGACGGTGAGCAGGGAGGCGTCGAGGTCCTGCTGCAGGCCGAAGCTGAGCCAGGAGTAGGACAGCGCGCCGATCGCCACCAGGATGGCGAGGAGCACGCCGCTGTACCAGAGGGTGAGCTTGGTGTGGATCGAGAGCGGCAGGCGGAAGCCCCTCACGGCTCGGCGCTCAGCATGTAGCCCGCGCCGCGGATCGTCTGCAGCAGCCGGGGCTCGCCCTCCGCGTCGATCTTCCGGCGCAGGTAGCCCACGTAGACGTCGACCACGTTGCTCTCGGGATCGAAGTCCATGCCCCAGACGTGCTGGGTGATCATGGGCCGGGTGAGCACGCGGCCCACGTTGCGCAGGAAGTACTCGAGCAGGGCGTGCTCGCGCGCGGTGAGCGAGATGCGTCGGCCCCCGCGCGAGACCGCGCGGGTGGCGGGGTCGAGGCACAGATCGGCCACCTGCAGCCGCGGCTCGGCGCGCCCGGAGTTTCGGCGCAGCAGGGCGCGCACGCGCGCCACGAACTCCTCGAACGCGAACGGCTTGGTGAGGTAGTCGTCCGCCCCGAGGTCGAGCCCCGCGACCTTGTCGGCGACCGCGTCGCGCGCGGTGAGCAGGAGCACCGGCGTCTGGACGTGCCGGTCGCGGAGCGTCTTGAGCACGTTGAAGCCGTCGCGCTTCGGCAGCATCACGTCGAGGACCACCAGGTCGTAGGCCGGATCCTCCGCGATCGCGTCGAGCGCGGCCGCGCCGTCGGCCGCCACCTCGACCGCGTGGCCCTCTTCCACCAGCCCCTGCCGGATGAAGGCCGCGACCTTGCGCTCGTCTTCGACCACGAGGATCCGCATGACGGATGTAGAATCGCACCGGGTCCGGGGGGCCGCAAGCCGGCGACGCGGAGACCGGAAGAGGGAGATCGAGGGATGCTCGAGCGGGTGGACCGGATCCAGATGGCGGTGGCCGATGCGGCGGAGGCCGCGCGGGCGTTCCAGGACCTCCTCGGCGCGGAGCCCGCGCGCGAGGAGGACAGCGACTACCTGAACGCGCGCCGGAGCATCCTGACCCTCGGAGCCAGCGAGATCGAGCTCTGCGTGCCGCGGGGCGCCGGCCACGTGCGCGCGCACCTGGATCGCTGGGGTCCGGGCCTGCTCACCGCCGGCTTCTCGGTGGCGAGCGTGCCCGCGCTGCGGGCGCACCTCATCGCGGAGGGCGTGGAGTTCGCGAAGGAGGGCGAGCAGACCTACCTCGAGCCCTCCGAGACCGTCGGGATGCGGGTCGTGGTGAGCCCGGCCGCGTCCCGCCGCCCCCTCGGGCTGGTCAGCCACCTCTACGAGGTCACCAACAGCCTCGTCTCGCCGTGGGCCGCCGCGGCGGAGCGCTATACCCGCATCTTCGGCCTGGACCCGTCGCGCTTCGCCCCGATCCGGAGCGCGCGCTTCGGCTACGCCGGCACGCTGGCCCTCTTCGATCCGCCCGGACGCCTCGACCGCATCGAGATCTCGCAGGTGACCGATCCCCAGACCGCGATGGGCCGGTGGGCCGCGAAGCGGGGGGACTCGCTCTACATGTGCTACGCCGAGACCCCGGACGTGGGCGCGATCGTGCGCCGACTGAACCGCCGGCACGCGCGCTTCACCCCACGCGGCGGCGACCCGGAGACCGAGCGGGACGGGCTCTGGATCCACCCGAGCGCGCTCTCCGGCCTGCTGCTCGGCATCTCGCGCACCACCGTGGCCTGGGAATGGTCGGGACGGCCCGAGCTCGTCTCCGGCTAGAGGAGGACCGCACCGTGATCGATCTCTTCAGCGATACCCTGACGAAGCCCACCCCCGAGATGCGCCGCTTCATGTGCGAGGCGGAGGTCGGCGACGAGCAGAAGGGCGAGGATCCCACCGTGACCCTGCTCCAGGAGATGGTGGCCGAGCTGCTCGGCAAGGAGGCCGCGGTCTACCTGCCCTCCGGCACCATGTGCAACGAGATCGCGGTGAAGGTGCACACCCGGCCCGGGGACGAGGTGCTCGCCGACCGGACCTCGCACCTGATCCACTTCGAGGGCGGCGGCCCCGGGCTGCTCTCCGGGGTGCTGATGACCGCGCTCGACGGCGACCGCGGCGTCTTCACCGGCGCGCAGGTGCGCGCGGGCACCCACGGCCGCTCGCGCTACGCCCCGCCGACGCGGCTGGTCTCGGTGGAGAACACCAGCAACCTGGGCGGGGGGCGGGTCTGGCCGCTCGCCGCGGTGCAGGACGTGGCGGCCGCCGCGCGCGCGCTCGGGCTCGCGACCCACATGGACGGGGCCCGGCTGCTCAACGCGGTGGTCGCCTCCGGCACTCCCGCGCGGGCCTACGCGGCCGCGGTCGACTCGGCGTGGATCGACTTCAGCAAGGGCCTGGGCGCGCCGGTGGGCGCGTGCCTGGCCGGCACCCGCGCGTTCATCGAGGAGGCGTGGCGCTACAAGCAGGCCCTGGGGGGCGCCATGCGCCAGGCCGGCATCATCGCGGCGGGCGGCGTCTACGCCCTCCGCCATCACGTGGACCGGCTCGCCCAGGACCACGAGCACGCCCGGATCCTGGCGCACGGCATCGCGGATCTGCCCGGCATCGCGCTCGATCCGGCGCACGTCGAGACCAACATCGTGATCTTCGACGTGACCGCGCCCGGGCTGACCGCGGCCGCGCTGGCCGATCGCCTGCTCGCCGACGCGCAGGTGCGGTTGAGCGTGATGGGCGAGCGGAGGCTCCGGGCGGTGACCCACCTAGACGTCTCGCGCAAGCAGGTAGAGGCGGCGGTCGAGGCGATGGCCCGGGCTCTCCGCCGGGGCTAGCGAGACCGCCCCGCCCAGGAGACGGCTCGAGAAGGTGGCGCCCCACACCGGGGACCCCCGCTTGACAGGATCACGGTCCCCGGCTAGCGTCCGGGGCATGACCACCGGCTCGATCTCACCCGAACAGCTGGCCACGCTGCTCCAGCAGCGCACCCCGTACGCGCTGCTGGACGTGCGCGAGCGGGCGGCCTTCGAGCGCGGTCACATCTTCCGCGCGACGCCCCTGCCCCGCCGCCTGCTCGAGACGCGCCTGCCGGGGCTGGTCACCGCGTCGGCCACGCTCATCGTGCTCTATGACGACGACGGGCGGATCTCCATCTTGGCCGCGCCCACCCTCGGCGACATGGGCTACACCGAGGTCTTCGTCCTCACCGGTGGGCTCGAGGGCTGGCGCCGCGCGGGCCGTCCGGTGGTCCAGGGCCTCAACGTGCCGAGCAAGGTGTTCGGCGAGCACGTGCTGCACGATCGCAAGACTCCCGAGATCACACCGCTCGAGCTGTCCGCCCGCATGGCCCAGGGCCAGGACATGGTCATCGTGGACACGCGCACCCCGGAGGAGTACCACCGCGGCTGTCTGCCGGGGGCCTGGAGCATGCCGGGCGGGGAGCTGATCCTGCGCATCGGCGAGGTGGTGGAGCGGCCGGACCAGACCATCGTCGTCCACTGCGGCGGTCGCACCCGCTCCTATCTCGGGGCCGAGTCGCTCCGGCGCATGGGGCTGCCCAACCCGATCGTGGCGGTGAAGAACGGCACCATGGGCTGGCAGCTCGACGGGCTCGAGCTCGAGCGGGGCGCGAGCCGCTGGCCGCCCGCCCCGTCGGAGGCGAGCCGCGCCCGTGCGCTCGACGTGGCCACCCGGCTGGCCGTCGAGGACGGCACTCCGCTGGTCTCGCCGGACGCGGTGGCCGATCGGTGGGGCCACCGGGACCGCGAGAACGTCTCGCTGCTCGACGTGCGCACCCGCGAGGAGTACGACGCGGGGCACGTGCCGGGCTCCATCTGGGCGCCGGGCGGCCAGGCGGTGCAGGCCACCGACGAGTACGTGGCGGTGCGCGCCGGCTGGATCGTCCTGATCTGCGACGGCTTCGGGCGCTCGATCATGACCGCGGGCTGGCTCAAGCGCATGGGATTCTCGCACGTGGCGGTGCTCGAGGGCGGCGTGCCGGCGTGGGAGCGCTCGGGTCGGCCGCTCGAGAGCGGACCGCCGGCCCCGGCGCCGTGGGGCTACGAGGCGGCGCGGCGCGTGGTGGAGCGCGTGGCACCCGGCCCGGTCGGCGACGACGTGGTGGTGAGCGTCGATCCGAGCGACGTCTACCAGCGCGGGCACCTGCCCGGCGCGGTCTGGATCGGCCGCGGCCGGCTCGAGCTGCACATCGCCGAGGTCACGCCCGACACCGCCCGCCGCGTGCTGCTGACCTGCGCCGACGGCGTGCAGTCGACCCTGGCCGCGGCGACGCTCCGTCGCATGGGTTACGCGGCGGCGCGCGTGCTCGACGGCGGCGTGGCCGCGTGGCGGGCCGCCGGGCTCCCGGTCGAGACCGGCCCTGGCGCCATACGCGGCGAGGCCG
>DATJIR010000013.1:0-28866 GCA_035493135.1 Verrucomicrobiia bacterium | reverse complement strand
AAGAAGCTCATCGTGATGAAGCAGACCTACGAGGTGACCGATCCCACCATCGACTCCCAGATCGTCAACCTCAAGAACAGTGGCGCCAACGTGTTCTTCAACATCACGACGCCGAAGTTCGCGGCCCAGGCCATCAAGAAGTCGCACGAGATCGGCTGGAAGCCGCTGCACTTCCTGAACAACGTGTCGAGCTCGCTCGGGACGGTGCTGAAGCCGGCCGGCCTCGACGCCTCCCGCGGCCTGATCACCGCGCTCTACATGAAGGAAGTCACCGACCCCCAGTGGAAGAACGACAAGGGCTTCACGGACTGGGTGGCCTTCATGAAGAAGTACTACCCGGAGGGGGCGCTGGACGACCAGTCCAACGGGTTCGGGTACAACGTGGCCATCCTGATGACACAGGTGCTCAAGCAGTGCGGTAACGACCTCTCGCGCGAGAACATCATGAAGCAGGCGGCCAGCATCAAGGACTTCGAGCTGCCGCTGCTGCTGCCCGGGATCAAGGTCAACACCGGGCCGACCGATTTCGCTCCCATCGAGGAAGAGCAGCTCGCCAAGTTCGACGGCGAGCGCTGGGCGCTCTTCGGCGAGATCATCCACGCGGTAAAGAAGAAGTAGGTAATCGACGCGCCGAGGCGGGTGCACCGGGCCGGCGGGGGACTTCCCCGCCGGTCTTGCGTCTGGGGGGCTACTGACCCTGGATGGCGGGAGCGGTGAAACCGGCGGCGGACGCCGGGAAGACCGTCTCGCGCTCGAGCGAGCCGCCGCAGCCCATCGGGCCGGCCGCCTGGCCCCCCGCGCACGCCTGAGCCTGGGCGATGGCCAGCAGGGCGTCGGCGCGCGCGGTGAAGCGCGGATCGGCGGTCATCGGGATCTGGGGGCTCTGGGATGCGGTGGCCACCTCGACCGCGCCGGAGCTTGTCTTGCCCCCGCAGCCCATCGGGCCGCTGGCCTCTCGCTCGCCGCACGCATAGACGCCCTCGAGGGACGCCGCCTTCTGCTTCTCGCGCCCGTTGGATACGATCAGATAGCCCACGATCAGCGCGATGGCACCGGCCGCCGAGGCCATGGCCAGGATCAGCTGCGGATCCATCGCGTGGGCCGGCGCCGGGGCGGCCAGCGTGACCATCCCGACCACCACGAGCACGACAGCCACGAGCTGGAACCAGGCGGCGTGGCGCTCCATGTCCCCGAGTATATGCCAGGCCGATTTTCCACCCGCCAAGGAAATCGCCCCTCTACGCCCGGCGGGGCGGGCTAGAAGACCGCGATCGGATTGACCGGGGAGCCCGTCACGTTCTTGAGACGGAGCGGCGCCACCGTCATCAGGAACTCCCACCGACCGAGGCGGGCCGCGGTCTGGGCCAGTTCCTCGAGGTTGGCGTTGTCGATCAGCCAGAGGCCCATCGCCACCAGGCAGACCACGTGGAAGGAGTTGCCCATGGACGGATACGGCGCCGGGTGGACGTCGTTGTGGGTGTCGGTACCGATCATGGCCACCCCCCGCTCCCGCAGCCAGGGACAGCAGGCGGCGTGCAGCGCGGGCGTTCCGGCCTGGAGCGGGTGGACGGGCCCCTCCGCGAGCCGGCGACCGTAGTACCCGGTCCGCACCAGCAGGATGTCGCCCGCCTCGACTCGCACCCCCTGCGCCTTCTCGGCCGCCTCGAGGTCGGCGGGCATGACGCCCACGCCGCCGTCGAGCCACGGGACGCCCCGGGTGCGCGCCACATCCAGCAGCACCCCGCGGCTCACCACCCCGTCGCGCAGCACCTCGACCGAGTTGACGGTCGCGCCCTCGCGCGAGGTCACCGCGTTGCACGAGCGGCCGTTGTAGAGGCGGCCTTCCCAGAAGTAGTGGGAGGGCGCATCCACGTGGGTAATCGTGTAGCCGTGGAACACCATGCCGATGAACTCGGCGGCGCCCCGGCGCTGCAGCGCCCGCTCCGGGGAGACGGTGTCGCGGCCCTCCCCCGAGTCCACCATGAAGCGCATGGGCTGCACGGTGGTGTCGGGGGTGATGTCGGTCGTGATCGGGCGCGCGCCGGTGACGCTGACGCCCGCGGTGACCAGGCGGGCCGCGGCCTGACGCTTGGCGGGGGTGATGAGGTTGATGGTGCCCAGCTCGTCCTCGCTCCCCCATCGGCCCCAGTTGGACAGGGACGTCAGGTACCCGTGGACTTCCGATTCCGACGGAACCTCCGGGGGAGCGGGCACGCGCCGGGCCGGGGCGGCTACTTCTTTTCGCCCGAGTAGATCTTCATCACGGTGTCCAGGAACCGGAGCGCGTGGTCGCGCGGCCGCTGGAACGAGTTGCGCCCGATGATGGAGCCGAAGCCGCCGCCGTCGCGGATGCCGCGGCACTCGTCGAAGATCGCCTCGTCGTTCTCCTTGGTCGCCCCGCCCGAGAAGATCACGATGCGGCGGCCGTCGAAGGAGGACTGCACCACGTGGCGCACCCGCTCGCTCAGCGTGGCCATCGGGACCTTGGCCTTCTCGTAGGCCTTCTTGGCCTCGGCCTGCTCGATGTGCTCGGTGGGCGGCTTCACCTTGATGACGTGGGCGCCGAGCTGGGCTGCGATCTGGGCCGCGTAGGCGACGACGTCCAGACCGGTCTCGCCCGCCTTGCTCACGTCGGTCCCGCGCGGATAGGACCACACCACCGCGGCGAGGCCGTTGGCCTTCGCCTCCTGGATCATCTCGCGGCACTGCTGGTACATGATCTGGGCCTGCGAGGAGCCGGGATAGATCGTGAAGCCCACCGCGACGCAGCCGAGCCGGAGCGCGTCCTTGACCGAGCCGGTGACCGCGGAGAGCGGGTCCTTCTCGTCGTGGAGCACGTCGTGGTTGTTCATCTTGAGGATCAGCGGCACCTCGCCCGCGAACTCGGCGGCGCCCGCCTCCAGGAAGCCGAGCGGCGCCGCGTAGGCGTTGCAGCCGGCGTCGATGGCGAGGCGGAAGTGGTAGGTCGGGTCGTAGCCGGCGGGGTTGACCGCGAAGCTGCGCGCGGGCCCGTGCTCGAAGCCCTGGTCCACCGGGAGGATGACGAGCTTGCCGGTGCCGGCGAGCCGCCCGTGATTGAGCAGCCGGGCGATGTTGGTGCGCGTACCGGGGCTGTCACTGCTGTACCAGCTCAGGATCTCCTTCACTCGCGAGTCCATGGGGTGCCCTTTCTTTCCGGTTGCGGAGGTTATCGACGGTAGAACCCGTCGGCCGTCGCCACGTCGTCGGGGCTGCCCAGGATGACGGCCGCGCGCTGGTGATACTCGGTGGGGACGAGGTCGAGCACCCGCTCGAAGCCGGTGCTGGCCCGCCCGCCCGCCTGCTCCACGATCATCCCCATCGGGGCAACCTCGTAGAGCAGCCGGAGCTTGGCCTTGGGCTTCTTGGGATCGCTCCAGTCCGCGGGGTACATGAACAGCCCGCCGTCCAGCAGGGTGCGGTGGACGTCGGCCACCATCGCCCCCGAGTAGCGGAGCGAGTAGGGCCGGCCGCTCGGCTTGTCGGGCGTCTTCAGGTGCTCGACGAAGGCGCGCTGGCCGGGATGCCACGAGTGGAGGTTGCCCTCGTTGATGCCGTAGGTCTTGCCGCGCCGGGGAATGCGCATGTCGGGATGGGTCAGCAGGAACTCCCCGGTCTCCTCGTTGAGCGTGAAGCCGTGCGTGCCCTGCCCCACCGTGTAGACCAGCGTGGTGGCGGGACCGTACATCACGTAGCCGGCCGCGATCTGCTCGGTGCCGGGCCCGAGCGCCGCCGACCCCGCGGGCCTCTTGCCCTCCGACGCGCGCACCCCGAAGATCGTGCCCACCGAGCCGTTGACGTCGAGGTTCGACGAGCCGTCGACCGGGTCGGTGCACACCACCAGGGCGTTTGCGCCGCCCGCCTCTTCCATCTCGATGGCCTCCGGCGCCTCCTCGGAGATGACCGCGGCGCAGACGCGGGTCTCGCGGAGCGCGGCCACCATGATCTCGTGCCCCCACACGTCGAGCTTCTTCACCTGGTCGCCGGTGACGTTGGCGCCACCCGCGTAGCCGAGACGATCGCGGAGCGCCGCATGCGCCAGCTCCTGCGCGATGACCGCGGCGACGCGACCGATGCGGCCCACCACGACCGAGACGTTGGAGTGTGCGAGGCCCAGCGAGGTCTGTTGGCGCGCGAGATGTTCCGATAGCGTCATCGGCGATTCGGCCATGGAATCCTCTCGTCGTTGAGTCGGATGGCGCGATGCAGGGCGCCTTTTCCCGATGCTAGACGATCGGTTGTGCCCAGTCAACACGCCGCGGCGTCCCAATGAGTCAGGCGCGTCTCACGTGGCGCATCTCCTGCGTGCCTCGTCCGGACTTGTGATTAGATGCAGCGATCATGAGCACCGCCCCGGGACGCTGGCGAGCGCTCGGCCTGCTGTCCCTGGCCGAGCTGCTGGCGCTGTCGCTGTGGTTCAGCGCCTCCGCGGTCCTCCCGGCTATCTCCCGCGAGTGGGCTCTCGGGGACGCCGGGCGGGCGGGCCTGACGATCGCGGTGCAGGCCGGCTTCATCGCGGGCACGCTGGCGGCCGCGCTCACCAATCTCCCCGACCTCGTGTCCCCGCGCGCGCTCATGATGTGGGGCGCGCTGGCCGGCGCGGTGATCAATGCCGCGCTCGCGCTCGGGACCGACCACCTGGGACCGGCCCTGGTCCTGCGCTTCCTCACCGGGGTCTGCCTCGCCGGCACCTACCCGCCCGCCATGAAGATCGCGGCGACCTGGTTCCGTGAGGGGCGCGGCCTGGCTATCGGGCTGCTGGTCGCCGCGCTCACCGTGGGCTCCGCCACCCCGCACCTCATCCGCGGCCTCACCGAGCTCCCCTGGCGCCACACCCTGCTCGCGGCCTCGGGCCTGGCCGCGGGGGGCGCGCTCGCGGTCACCCTCGTCACGGAAGGCCCGTATCGCTTCCCGCCCGCCCGTTTCGATCTCCGCATGGCCACCGCGGTGCTACGCGAGCGCGGCCCCCGGCTGGCCTGCCTCGGCTACTTCGGGCACATGTGGGAGCTGTATGCCATGTGGACCTGGCTCGGGGTGTTCCTGGCCGCGAGCCTGCACGCCCGCGGCGGCGGGAGCTTCGCCGGGCTCAACGCGAGCGCCGCGACCTTCGCGTGCGTCGGCGTGGCCGGTGGCCTGGGCGCCTACGCGGGCGGGGCCCTGGCCGACCGCCTGGGACGCACCGCGCTCACCATGGCGGCCATGGCCCTGTCCGGCCTCTGCGCAGTGCTGATCGGCTTCACCTTCGCGGGGCCGCCGATCGCGACCCTCCTGGTGGCCTTCGTGTGGGGGGGAGCAGTCATCGCGGACTCGGCCCAGTTCTCGACCGCGGTGACCGAGCTGGCTCCCGCCGCCTATGTCGGGACCGCGCTCACCACCCAGACCTGCCTGGGTTTCGCGCTGACCATGGCCTCCATCTGGCTCATTCCGCCCGTGGTCGGGCTGGTCGGCTGGCGCTGGGCCTTCGCCACGCTCGCGATCGGCCCGGCCCTGGGCGTCCTGGCGATGGGCCGGCTCCGGGCCCTGCCCGAGGCCGCGGGCATGGCGAGCGGCCGCCGCTGATCCCCCGCATCCCCCCGGGCGCGGCGGACATCAAAGGAGGTAGGAGGCAGCCCCCATGAGGAACGCGATGAAGTGCCTGGTGCTCGCCGCGATGGCGGTGCTGGCCCTGGCCGCCGGAAGCCCCGTCCGGCCGGCCGCCGCCTTGAGCGCGACGTCGAGCGTCGACGCGCGGATCCGGCTCGACTGGCAGGTCGGGACCACGCGCGGAGGCCGGCCGGTGATCCAGGGCTATGTCTACAACGACTACGGACGCCCCGCCTCCGACGTGCAGCTGCTCGTGGAGAGCCTGGATGCCTCCGGCGCGGTGATCGGCCGCAACGTGGGGTTCGTGCGGGGCGTGGTCCAGCTGAACGACCGCACCTACTTCGAAGTGCCGATCAAGGTGACCGGCACCTCTTACCGGGTCTCGGTCACCGGGCTCGACTGGAGAGGCGGCGGCGGGGGCGCCTAGGTGACCTTGCTGTAGACCCCGGGCGGGATCACGCGGTACACCGCCAGCGGCTGGGACACGTTCTTGAAGGCCCGCTCGCCGAGCGACTCGAGAACGAAGACCCCGGCGATCCGGTCCGCGGTCACCTGCCCGACCACGATGTCGCCGCCTTCCGCGGCGCCCGCGAACCGGGCTGCGATGTTGGTGGTGGGGCCGGTCGCGGTGAAGGTCCAGCGCTGCGACCCGGCGCCGCCCAGCTTGGTGGCGCCCAGCAGGGCCTGCCCGGTGTTGATCCCCATGTGGAGCGCCACCGACGGAAACACCCCCGCGTACTCCTCGTTCAGCGCGACCGTCTTCTGGCGGATCGCGAAGGCGGCGCGGGTGGCATTGAGGGCGTGGTCCTCGTCGCCGCCGCTCTCCCCGCGGCGCTTGCGCTGGAAGATCACCATCAGCCCGTCGCCCGCGGTCTCGTTCACGTCGCCGTGGTAGCCGCGGATGATCTCGAGGAACGTGGAGAAGTAGGTCTGCACGAGCTGGTTCAGCCGCTTGGCGTCGACCGTCTCGCTGAGCCGGGTGTAGCCCGCGATGTCGAGGAACAGCACCGAGACCTCCTCGTTGCGCTTCTCGAGGCTGGTCGCGGTGGGATCGCGCTCGAGCAGCTCCTTGACCGCGTCCGGCACGAACTTCGAGAGCTCCCCCTTGAGCTGCTCGAGCACCTCGAGCCGCTGCTGCGAGGCCTGCAGGTTCTCGAGCGCAGTGGCCAGCTCGGTATTGCGCGCCGCCAGATCTTGCTGGGCGCGGGCCAGGTGCTCGGTCATGTCGTTCAGCGCGCCGCCCAGCTCGCCCACCTCGTCGCCGGAGCCGGCCCGGGCCCGCACCGCGAAGTCGCCCTCGCCGATGCGCCGGGCGACCCGGGCCAGCTCGTGGATGGGGCGGACCACCACGTAGCGCATCGCCACCGCCAGCACCACCGCCGCGGCCACGATCGTCATGAGGCCGATCATGATCTGGCGGTTGCGCTGCAGCCGCACCTCCGCCATGACCGGCTCCATCGAGGTAGCGACCTGGACGACCGCGCGCACCTTGTGGTCGGAGCCGTGGCAGCCCTGGCAGCGCTCCTGGTTGGGGATCGGCTGGTAGAGGGTGAAGGTGGTCGCGCCGTCGCGCGACTCGAGCGCCTCCTGGGCCTGGAGAGTCTCGAGCGCGCGGGTGAAGAGCGGGCCGGCCATGGTGCGGCCCGGATCGCGGCGCATCTTCTCGATGGAGGCCATGACCCCCTTGGGCAGCTCGGCCTCCTTCGAGACCTCGCGCAGGGTGGCGAGGTCGGTGAAGGCCTCGACCCCGTTGCGGCGGTAGACCACGAGGCCGCTGACGAGCTTCGAGCCGCGCAGGTCGTCGATCAGACCGCGGGTGATGTCGGGCCGCTCCGAGAGCATCGCGGTCTCGATGCTCGCCACCAGGGTGCCGATCAGCTGCCGCGCCGCGATCTTGTTCTGCTCCACCAGGAGCATGCTCTCCCGCTGGATGGTCAGGATGGTCGCGACCCCGAAGCCGACCACCAGCACCAGGACGATCATCACCGTGATCTTGGCGGTCAGGCGCGCGCGCGGGCCCCGCACCGTCACACCCGCGCGGCGCGGCCGGCCCAGTACGGCTCGCGGAGCTGTCGCTTGAGCAGCTTGCCCGCCGCGTCGCGCGGGAAGATGTCGTGGAAGGAGATCTCGCGGGGCACCTTGTAGCCCGCCATGTGCTGGCGGCAGAAGGCGGTGATCTCCTCGGGAGTGAGCGTCTCTCCCGGGCGCACGTGCAGGGCCGCGTGCACCCGCTCGCCCCACTCGTCGTCGGGCACTCCGAACACGGCCGCGTCGAGCACCTTGGGGTGGCGGTGCAGCACGTCCTCGATCTCGGCCGGATAGATGTTGACCCCCGCCGAGATGATCATGTCGCGCTTGCGGTCGCAGATGTGGTAGAAGCCGTCCGCGTCCACATAGGCCACGTCGCCCACCGTGTACCACTCGCCCCGCTGCATCCGGGCCGTCGCCTCGGGGTCGCGATAGTACTCGTCGAGCAGCCCGGGGCATCGCCGCACGTAGAGCTCTCCCGGCGCGCCCACCGGCACCGGGCGGCCGTCGTCGTCGAGGAGGGCGATCTCCTTGCCGGGGGCGGCCCGCCCGCACGAGCCGGGCTTCCGGAGCACGTCCTCCGGACGAAGGATCGTGTTCACCCCGAGCTCGCTCGAGCCGTAGAACTCGTAGAGCGCCGGCCCGAAGTACGCCACCACCGCCTCCTTGACGCTCATTGGGCAGGGCGCCGCCGCCATGATGATCGTGCGCATCGACGAGACGTCGTAGCGGGCCCGCACCGCCGGGGGCAGGTCGACGATGCGCTTGAGCAGGGTCGGCGCCATGAAGGTGCTGCTGCACCGGTGGCGCGCGATCTGGGCCAGCGCCTGCTCGGGATCGAACCTGGGCATGATGACGACGGTGGCTCCGACCAGGTGCGCGTAGAGGGCGAGGCCGCCCGGCGCGGAGTGGTACATGGGCCCGGCCACCAGGTGGACGTGGTCGGGGTCGAGCAGGTCCAGCGCCCGCAGGGTGTCCATCAAGTCCTGAGGGTTCATGCCCCGGCGCAGGGCGCCCTTCGGTCGGCCGGTGGTGCCGCCGGTGTAGATGATGGACGCGCCGAAGCCAGCGCCGCCCGGCGGCTCCACCGGGTCGGGCCGGCCGGCGGCCAGCAGGTCGTCGAGGTGGACCGCCCACGGCCGCCGCTCCGCGCCGAGCAGGATGACGTGGCGGACCTTGGGGGTCTCGGCCCGGACCGCCTCGATCACGGGAAGGAAGCGGTCGCTCACCAGCACCGCCACCGCGTCGGAGTGGTCGAGGATGTAGGCGACCTCCTCCGCGACCAGCCGGTGATTCATCGGCGCCGGGATGAGCCCGGCGGCCCGCGCGGCCGACCCGGCCAGGTAGTGCTCGAGCGAGTTCTCGGCGTAGACGATGACGTGGCCGCCCGGGGGCAGGCCGAGGGCGAGGAGCCCGTGGCCCAGACGGTTCCGCCGGCTGATGAACTCGGCCCAGCTCCAGACGCGCTCCCCCTCGATGAGGGCGGGCTTGTCGGGGTGCCGGGCGGCGTGCGCGGCGAGGACGTCCATCGCTCCCGCGTGTGTAGCACAGGTGGGGCGGGGGCGGCAACGGGCCGGCGTTTCACGCGCGGTGGACGGCGGGGTTACAGTACGGGCACGAACTCGAGGCCGAGCTCAAGGAGATCGACATGGCGGCGGATCGCTCGTACGTGGCGGAGAACCAGGCGCAGCTGGCCCGACTCCGGGCCCTCGTGGACCGGCTGAGCGACCAGGAGCTCGCGCAGCCGATGCCGGCCGGCTGGACGGTGGCGGGCGTGCTCGCCCACCTGGCCTACTGGGATCAGCGGATCGTGGTGCTGATGGATCGCTGGGGCGCGGACGGCCGGGGCACCCCGCCGCCACCGATCGAGGAGGCCGCGGTGGAGTGGGTCAACGACGCGGGCAAGCCGCTCTGCCTCGCGCTGCCGCCCCGGGCGGCCGCCCGGCTCGCGGTGGAGGCCGCGGGGGCCGCGGATCAGCGGGTCGCGGCCGCCTCCGACGCACTGCTCGCCGCCAACGCGGCGGCCGGCTCTCCGATCAGCGTGAGCCGCGCCGCGCACCGGCGCGAGCACCTGGACGAGATCGAGCGGGTGCGCGCCGGCGGTTGACCGGCGCCCTACCAGCCGGCGTAGATGCCCTCGCGGGTCGTGGGATCGGGCCCGCGGGTCTGATCCCACTGCTTCTGCATCAGCACCTGGTAGAGCCCGATGGAGCCGTTCGCGAAGGCCACCGACGAGCACGTGAGGTAGAGCAGCCAGGTCCGGTAGACCTGCTCGCCCACGATCTCGCGCGCCTCGTCGGCCCGCGCCCGGAGGCGCTCCGCCCAGTGCCGGCAGGTACGCGCGTAGTGCGGGCGGAGGTTCTCGAGATCCAGCAGCTCCCAGCCCGCCCGCTCCATCTCGGTGAGGGTCTGGGTCACTCCGGAGAGATCGCCGTTCGGGAACACATAGCGGTAGAGGAAGTCGGTCTGGCTCGTCTCCTGCCAGTGGAACTCGTGGTGGATGCCGTGGTTGAGGTAGAGCCCGCCGTCGTTGAGCATCTGCTTGACCCGGCCGAAGAAGGACGGGTAGTTGGGGATGCCGACGTGCTCGATGACCCCGATCGCCGCGATCTTGTCGTACCGCGCGTCCTCGGGCAGGTCCCGCACGTCCCGGTACTCGACCCGGCAGCGCCCCTCGAGCCCCTCGCGCTTGATCCGCGCGGTCGCCCACTCCGCCTGCTCTCGCGAGAGCGTCACCCCGTGGGCCTCCACCCCGTAGTGCTGGGCGGCCCAGATGCTGAACCCGCCCCAGCCGCACCCGATGTCGAGCACCCGCTCTCCCGCCTTGAGGCGGAGCTTGCGGCAGACGAGATCGAGCTTGTCGGCCTGCGCCTGCTCGAGCTTGCCGTCGGGATCCCGGTAGTACGCGCAGGTGTAGACCATGAGCGGATCCAGGAAGAGCGCGTAGAAGTCGTTGGAGACGTCGTAGTGGTGCGCGATGGCCTCGGCGTCGTGCTGCTTCGACCGGGGACGTGCGGACCGGGTCATGGAGCCACCTCCCGCATACCGAAGATGGAGTTGAACACGATGCGGCGCCGGGCCCGCTCGGAGCCCAGCACGACGCGGACACCCAGGCGCGCCACCGCCTCGGGCAGGCTCGAGAGCCGACGCTGCAGCCAGCCGAGCTCGCCCGCACCGTAGCGGTCGACGATCTGCCGGGCGTAGCCGTCGAGTGGTGTGCCGTGGCGGACGAGCGCCGCGACCGCCTCCGCGGCCAGGCGGCCGCTCCGGATCGCGGGGCCGATCCCCTCGCCCGACAGGTCGCGCGCGAGCCCGGCCGCGTCGCCGATCAGGCAGAAGCGGGCTCCGTGCAGCCGGCGCGGCGCCTGGCGCCGCACCACGTACGCGTGGCCCTTGAAGGGCGCGAGCGGCACCCCCTCGGGCAGCCGCCCGGCCGCGCGCAGGCTCGCCACCAGGGCGTCGCGCCGCCGGGGCAGGCTGCCGTCGTCGCCGTGGGTGCAGCCCACGCCCACGTTGAGGAAGTCGCGCTTCGGGAAGTACCAGCCGTAGCCGCGCAGGTCGGGCTCCACGTAGATCTCGGGTGCGCGCAGGAAGGGCTCGAGCCGGGCGGCCCACTCGGGGGGCAGCCGCGTCTCGCTCTCCTGGGCCACCACCACCTCCTCCCGCTCGGACACCTGCCCGAGCGCGCGCGCCACCGGGCAGCGATGGCCACCCGCCCCGATCACGACCGGCGCCTCGAAGAGGCCTCGATCGGTCTCCACGCGCACCCGGTCGGCTCCCGCCGTGACCCCGGTCACGCGGATTCCCCAGCGCACGTCGGCGCCCGCGCCCGCCGCTCGCTCGAGCAGGTAGTGGTCGAACTCGCGTCGGATGATGCCGTAGCTGGTGGGACGCCGCCAGTCGGTGGGATGGCGGGCGCCCTCGAACTCGAGCACGCAGCGGTCGAAGGGCTGGATCGTCAGGGGGTACTTGTCCGGGTCGACCTCGAGATCGGCCAGGGCCTCGGGAGTCACCCACCCCGCGCAGATCTTCACGCGCGGGAACACCGCCGCGTCGAGCACCAGCGGCCGCAGCCCGGCCAGGGCCAGCCGCCAGGCCGCGGTGCTGCCGCCCGGACCGCCCCCCACCACGATCGCGTCGTGGTCCATCACCGCCTCCACAGGGAGAGGAGGATCTTGAGCTTCTGCAGCGGCGTCACCCGGACCGCCTCCACCGCGTTGGCCACGTCCATCGCCTGGAAGAGGTCGCCCTCGAGGTCGAGCCGGCTCTGCACATAGGCTTCGGCGAAATTGTACGGCGAGGGATCGCGGATGAGATCGAGAAAGATCTGCGGGCTCTTGATCACCGCGGTGCACACCGGAGCCTCCGGGCCCACGCGGACCTCCTGGCCGTCCCAGAGACGGAACGCGAACGACGCGGGCAGGCCCCCGAAGATCTGGCGCAGGATGGCCGCGGCGCGGGTCGGCGTCGGGGTCGGCGCGAGAAAGGCGAGCATCAGATCAGGCGCTCCATGAGCCGATACCATGCCTCAACTGCGGGGGGCCTTCAACCCGGAACTGCGCGCCCGGCCGCCCCGGCTCGGCCCCCCGCTCCACCGGTTCGGCGGCGCTAGCGACCCTTGAACTGCGGCTCGCGCTTCTCGACGAAGGCGCGCGCGGCCTCGCGGTGATCCTCGGTCATCCCGGTGCGCGTGTGGTGCCACGCCTCGAGGTCGAGCATCTCCGTGAGCGAAGCGCTCTCCGCCGCGTTCATGTTCCGCTTCATGTAGCGGAGGGCGACCCGCGGCCCGCGGGCCAGTCGGGAGGCCAGCGCCATCGTCTCTTCCTCCAGCCGGGCGTCCGGGACCACGCGGTTGACCAGCCCCAGGCCGAGGGCCTGCTGGGCGTCCAGCAGGTCGGCGGTGAAGTAGAGCTCCCGCGCCTTGGCCGTCCCCACCAGCTGGGTCAGGTAGTAGCTGCCGCCGAAGTCCCCCGAGTAGCCAACGCGCGCGAAGGCGGTGCCGAGCCGCGCGGTGTCGGAGGCGACGCGCATGTCGCAGGCCATCGCGAGCGAGAGCCCGGCGCCCGCCGCCGGCCCGCGCAGCATCGCGATGGTGGGCTTGGGCATCTCGTGCAGCCAGCGCGACGCCTCCATGCGCGCCCGCAGGGCTTGGGCCTTCTCCTCCATGGTCTGGCCGCCCAGCTCGTTGCCCTCGGCCATGGCCTTGACGTCCCCGCCCGCGCAGAAGCCGCGCCCGGCGCCGGTGAGGACCACGACGCCGACCCCCGGATCGTCCGCCAGGCGGGGCAGGGCCTCCAGCAGGGCGTCCAGCATCGGGCGCGACATGGCGTTGAGCCGGTCGGGCCGGTTGAGGGTCAGCACGGCCACGCCATCCTTCACGGTCTCGAGCAGGTCGGTGGTCATCGGGGCGCCCCTCCTTCCGGAGCCGCGGCGATTGTACCCCTTCGCCGGCCGCGATAGGCTCCCGATCAGCGATGCGTCGGCTCCTGGTCGTCCTCGCCCTCACCGGGCTCGCGGCGGTCTCGACCGCGCGGGGGGCCGAGCGCCCGCTCGTCGTCCACACCCTCGAGATCGACGGCGTCAGTCGCCGCTACTCCCTGCACGTCCCGCCGGCCCTCCCCGCCGGCCCGGCGCCCCTGGTGCTGGTGTTCCACGGCGGCGGCGGGACCGGCCCCGGCACGGAGCGCCTCACCCGCTTCACGCCGCTGGCCGACCGCGAGGGCTTGCTCGTCGCCTTTCCCGAGGGGCTCGGACGGAACTGGAACGACGGCCGCGAGTTCACGGCTCGCGCGCCCATCGCGACCACGTCGACGACGTGGGCTTCGTGACAGTGCTGATCGACACCATCGGCCACGCGCACGCGGTGGATCCGCGTCGGGTCTACGCCACCGGCATCTCGAACGGCGCCATCTTCTCGCACTACCTGGCCGCGCACCTGTCGGCGCGCATCGCGGCCATCGCCCCGGTGGTGGGGGGCGTCGCCGACCCGCCCGAGCCGTGGCTCCGGCCGGAGCAGCCGGTCTCGGTGCTCATCCTCCAGGGCACGCGCGACCCGCTGGTGCCCTATCACGGCGGTGCGGTGGCCTTCGGGCGCGGCCGGATCATCGACACCGAGGAGGCCGCGCGGCGATGGGGCACGCTGAACGGCGGGAGCGACCCGGTGCGGGAGGCGCTCCCGTCCGCCGCTGGCGGGGACCGCTGCGGGGGCCTCCGGACGGTCTACCGGGGCGGGCGGGACGGCAGCGAGGTGACCCTGGTGCGCCTGGACGGCGGCGGGCACACGTGGCCGGGCGGCGCCCAGTACCTGCCCGAGACGCTGGTCGGCCGCGTCTGCCGCGACTTCGACGCCACCGCCGTCATCTGGGACTTCTTCAAGGCCCACCCCAAGCGCGGCGGGCCGTGACCGCGCGCGGCTAGCTCCGCGCCGCCGGCACCTTCTCACCCTCTCGCGCCGGCTCCGCGCCCGCGAACGGGCGCGGCCGGAACGCGGCGGGCGCGAGCCCCAGCTCGAGGATGCCGCGCTCGAGCCACGTGTGCCGGTCGGCCATGACCGCCGCCGCGACGCGGCCCTTCAGGGCGTCGTCGTTGCGCCACAGGTCGGCGAAGAGGCGCCGCACCTTGCGCCGCGCGTTGCGGCAGAAGAGATCGGCGAGCTCCCGGGCCCGCTCGGCCTCCGGGTAGCGCCCGTCGGCCAGGCGCGCGGCGTGGGTGGCCGCCGCCGCCATCGCGAACAGCTCCATCGCGATGTCGACGCTCCGGAAGAGGAACGCCTGCTTGCGCTCCATCCCGGCGCGGAATCGCAGCATCCCGTGAAAGCTCGCCCGCGCGAGCCGCCGCGCGCTGCGCTCCACGAAGCGCAGGTGCGGGGCGAGCGGGCCGAACTCGTTGTAGCGCGCGGGCGCGCCGAGGCCGCGGAGCCAGAGCGACGGGTACCAGCGCGCGTAGAACGCGGCCACCCCCGGGACGGTCGCCCGCTTCTCCGCCGCACTCCGGCGCGGATCGATGAGGGCCCCCGCGACCTCCAGGTGCTTGTCGACCGCCTCGCGGGCCATGAACAGATGCATGATCTCGCTCGAGCCCTCGAAGATCAGGTTGATGCGCAGGTCCCGCAGCATGCGCTCGACCCCGATCGCGGCCTCGCCCCGCCCGGCCAGCGACGCCTCCGTCTCGTAGCCCCGTCCGCCGCGGATCTGCAGGGTCTGGTCGGCCAGCTCCCACGCCCGCACCGTGTTCCACTCCTTGGCCGCGGCCGCCTCGAGGCGGATGTCGTAGCCGCCGCGGTCGGCCAGCTGAGCCGCGAGGGTGGCCACCGAGTCCATCGCGAAGGCGGTGGCCGCCATGTCCGCGATGCGGTGGCCGATGACCTCGTGCTTCCAGATCGGCACCCCCCACTGCACGCGCGCCGTGGCCCAGCCGCGGCAGATCTCGAGGCAGCGCTTGGCCGCGCCCGCGCAGACCGCGGGCAGGGTGAGCCGTCCGGTGTTCAGCGTGGCCAGCGCGATCTTGAGCCCCTGCCCCTCGCGGCCGATGAGGTTCTCGCGCGGCACCCGCACGTTGCGGAAGGTGATGACGCCGTTGGCGAGCGCGCGGAGCCCCATGAAGCGGCAGCGGTACTCGACCGTCACGCCCTCCCAGCCGGTCTCCACCACGAACGCGCTGATGCGCTGGGTCTGGGGATCGCGCGCCATCACCACCAGCAGCTCGGCCAGCGTGCCGTTGGTGCACCACAGCTTCTCGCCGTCGAGCACGAAGTGGTCGTCCCGCCTCTGCGCGGTGGTGGCGAGGCTCGCGGGGTCCGAGCCCACCCCGGGCTCGGTCAGGGCGAAGGCGGAGATGGCGCCCGCCGCGCAGCGGGGCAGGTACTTGGCCTTCTGCTCCGGGGTGCCGAACAGCTTGAGCGGCTGGGGCACTCCGATCGACTGGTGCGCCGACAGCACCGCCGCGATGTTGCCGTCGTAGCTGCCCACCAGCTCCATGGCCCGGCAGTACTCGGACACCGTGAAGCCGAGGCCGCCGTAGTCGCGGGGGATCTTCATGCCGAAGGCGCCCAGTCGCCGCAGCCCGGCCAGGACCGCCGGCGGATACTCGCCGCTCTGGTCGATCGCCACCGGGTCCACCTGCTCCCGCAGGAAGACCCGCATGTCGTCGAGGAAGCGGGTGAACTCCGGACGGTCCTTCCCCTTGATCGGGAACGGATGGATCAGGTCGAGGGACAGCCGGCCCAGGAAGAGATCGCGCAGGAACCCGCGTCCCTCCCAGGTCTCGGCGCGGGCCTGCTCGACCACCCGCCGGGACTCCTCCTCGCTCGTCGTGCGCCCATCCGGTGTCGGCACTAGGGGGTCCTCCACTCCCCCGATTCTAGCGGATTCGCGGAGGCGGCGGTATGCTCGGCTGGCCGCGCGCATCCCGCGGCGAACGAATCCCCCCGCGAAGGAGGAGCGCGTCATCGCCACCGATCCGATCGAGCAGCAAGTGCGCGAGGTCCTCGACGGCCTCGGGCTGCCCCACGAGATGGTCGACATCGACCCGCAGTACGCCGACACCGCCGCCTTCTGCGCCCGGTACGGCTACCCCATGGAGCAATCGGCCAACACCATCATCGTGGGCTCCAAGAAGGAGCCGAAGCGCTACTGCGCTTGCGTGGTCCGGGCCACGCGGCGCGTGGACGTCAACCACACGGTGCGCAAGCTCCTCGGCGTCTCGCGCCTGTCGTTCGCCGATCCGGAGGAGACGCGCGCGCTGACCGGCATGATGCTGGGCGGCGTCACCGTGTTCGCCCTGCCTCCCGATCTGCCGATCTACGTGGACGAGGGGCTGATGGGATTCCCCTGGATCATACTCGGCGGGGGCAGCCGCTCGCTCAAGGTGAAGATCACGCCCGACGTGTTCCGTGCGCTGCCCGGCGCCACCGTGGTCCCGGGCCTCGTCACCCCGGCCGGGCCCGAATGACCGCCGACCTCGAGGGCCCGCAGGACGCCACCCCGGCCACCCGCGCGCATCAGCGGGCGGTGCTCGACGCGCTCCCCTTCGGCGACACCCAGGACTTCGAGGACGCCGCGCGCGGCTTCGTGGCGACCCTGCCCGAGGTGGAGATTCGCAATGCCCAGGGCCGGGTGGTGTGGAGCCTGCGCGACTACGCGTTCCTCGCCGCGGCGGAGCCGCCGCCCACCGTGAACCCGAGCCTCTGGCGGCAGGCGCGGCTGAACCTGCACCATGGCCTCTTCCAGGTCACCGAGCGCGTCTACCAGATCCGCGGCTTCGACCTCTCGAACATGACGCTCATCGAGGGCGACCGCGGCGTGATCGTCATCGACCCGCTGATCTCGGCCGAGGTAGCCCGCGCCGGCCTCGATCTCTACCGCGCGCACCGCGGCGCCCGGCCGGTGACCGCGGTGATCTACACCCACAGCCACACCGACCACTACGGCGGGGTGCGGGGCGTCGTGGACGAGGTGCGGGTCGGCGCGGGAGAGGTCGAGGTCGTCGCCCCGCTCCGCTTCATGGAGGAGGTCGTGTCGGAGGCGGTGCTCGCCGGCACCGCCATGGTGCGGCGCGGGCAGTTCCAGTTCGGCGCGACCCTGCCCAAGGGCCCGCGCGGCCAGGTAGACGCCGGGCTCGGCAAGGTGACCTCGCGCGGCACGGTCACCCTGATCCCGCCGACCCGCATCGTGGCCGAGCCGATCGAGGTCCACCGGATCGACGGCGTGGAGATCGTCTTCCAGCTGGCGCCCGAGACCGAGGCCCCCGCCGAGATGCACATGTTCTACCCCGCGCTGCGGGCACTCAACCTGGCCGAGAACGCGACCCACAACCTCCACAACATCTACCCGATCCGCGGCGCGCAGGCCCGCGACGCCAACGCGTGGGCCAAGTACCTCGACGAGGCGCGGGACCGCTTCGGGCGCGGCGCCGACGTGGCGTTCGCCCAGCACCACTGGCCGGTCTGGGGCACCGCCCGGATCCTCGAGTACCTGGGCGGGCAGCGCGACGTCTACAAGTACCTGCACGACCAGACCGTGCGCCTCATGAACCACGGCTACAAGGCGGCCGAGATCGCGGAACGCCTGACCTTGCCCAGGAGTCTCGGCTCCACGTGGCACGTGCGCGGCTACTACGGCACGCTCTCCCACAACGCCAAGAGCGTCTACCAGCGCTACCTGGGCTGGTACGACGCCAACCCCGCGAACCTGAGCCCGCTGCCCCCGGTCGAGCGCGGGCGCAAGTACGTCGAGTACATGGGCGGGGCCGCCGCCGCGGTCGCGCGGGCGCGTGAGGACTTCGCCCGCGGCGAGTACCGCTTCGTGGCCGAGGCGATGAGCCACGTGGTGTTCGCCGACCCCGCGAACGCGGAGGCGCGCCGGCTCGGCGCCGCCGCGCTCGAGCAGCTCGGCTACGCGGCGGAGTCGGCGACCTGGCGCAACGCCTACCTCCTGGGAGCCCTCGAGCTGCGCCAGGGTCGAGCGGAGACGACCGCGCGGGCCCCGGTGAGCCCCGACCTCGTCCGCGCCATGAGCCTCGATCTCTTCTTCGACTACCTCGCGGTGCGCCTCGACGGGGAGAAGGCGGAGGGCCAGCGCTTCGTCCTGAACTGGCTCTTCCCCGATGGCGGCGACCCGGCGGAGGGCCGGCGCTACGTGCTGACCCTGCAGAACTGCGCGCTGACCTACCTCGCCGAGCGCCAGAGCGAGCACCCGGACGCCACGGTGACCTGCGCGCGCCCGGTGCTGGACCGGCTCGTGCTGCGCGAGCTCACGATCGGCGACGCGATCGACCAGGGCCTCGTGGCCCTCACGGGGGACCGGGCCGCGGTCGCCCGGCTCTTCGGCCTCCTCGACGACTTCGCGCTGATGTTCGACGTGATCGAGCCACGCCGCTGAGGCCGCGGGCCTACTCCCGCAGGGCGCCCGCCAGCAGCCCCCGCACGAGGTAGCGCTGGAAGCCGATCACGATCAGGACGGGCGGCAGGCTCGCCAGCAGCGAGGCCGCCGCGATGTCGCCCCACGGCACCTCGAAGACGCCGGGAAAGAGCGCCAGGGCCACCGGGACGGTGCGGCTCGCCTCGGTGGCGGTGAAGCTGTAGGCGAAGAGGAACTCGTTCCAGGAGAAGAGGAACGCGAGCAGCGCGGCCGAGGCCATCCCGGGCCCCACCAGCGGGAGCACCACGAAGCGCAGCGTCGCGAGCCGGCCCGCCCCGTCGACCGCGGCCGCCTCCTCGAGGGCGCGCGGGATCTCCCGGATGAACCCGGCGAGCAGCCAGATCACCAGCGGCAGCGCGAAGGAGGCGTTGGCCAGGATCAGGGCGAGCCAGGTGTCACGAAGGCCGAGCGCCCGCATCAGCAGGTAGAGCGGGCTCACGGTGGCGATCTGCGGAAACGCGGTCGCCGCGATCATGCCGAGCAGGATCACCCCGCGGCCGGGCACCGGCAGGCGCGCGAGCGCGTAGCCGGCGAGCGCGCCGAGCCCCACCGCGAGCGCGGTGCTCGAGAGGGCGATCCCCAGGCTGTTCAGCAGCGCGCGCGGCATCAGACTCTGCCGCAGCACCGCGTCGTAGTGCACCATGGTGAGGCGGCTCGGCAGGAGATGGCTGAGCGGCAGCAGCTCCGCGTCCGGCCGCACCGAGGTGAGCGACTGCCAGAAGAATGGCATCGCGTAGAGGACCAGCGCGGCCAGCACCAGTCCGTCGCGGATCCGGCCGGTCCTCACGCGGAGGCCTCCTGCCGGTAGATCAGCCGAAGATAGGCGATCGCCACCACCATCACGAGCGCGAACACCACCACCCCGATGGCGGAGCCGAAGCCCACCTGCAGGGTCTGGAAGAGCGCACGGTAGGCGTAGACCGTGAGAGTCTCGGTGGTCCCGGCCGGGCCGCCCCCGGTCAGCACGAACATCAGGTCGAAGGCCCGCAGCGCGTCGAGGGTCCGGAAGAGGAGCGCCACCAGGAGGATGGGCCGCACCAGCGGCCACGTGATGCGGGCGAAGGCCTGCACGCCCGCCGCGCCGTCCACCTCCGCCGCCTCGTAGAGCTCGGCCGGGATCGTGAGCAGGCGCGCGTAGCAGAGCAGGGCCACGAAGGGGGTGGTGCGCCAGACGTCGGCCGCGATCAGCGACGGCAGGGCCAGGGCCGGGTCGCCGAGCCAGTTCACCGGGCGGCCGCCCAGCAGGAAGTTCACGAGGCCGCCCGCGGGATGGTAGAGCCATTCGAACATCTTGGCGGTCACCACCGAGGGCAGCGCCCACGCGAGCAGCAGCAGGGCCACCGCGGCGCGCCGGCCGTGCCGCTGGCCCCGCAGGCCGAGGGCCATCCCGAGGCCGAGCCCGCACTCGAGCGTGACCGAGGCCACCGCGAACAGCGCGGTGACGCCCGCCGCGCTCCAGAACCGCGGGTCGACGGTCAGGAACGCGTAGTGGGCGAGCCCGGCCCAGCGCGAGATCGAGAAGACCGGGATCCGGTACTGCAGCGACAGCCAGATCACCCAGATCGCGGGATAGACGGTCACGCCGCCCAGCAGCGCGAGCGCGGGGGCGAGCAGGAGCCAGCCGAGGCGCCGGTCGCTCATCGCGTGAGCGCCTGCTGGAGGTGCTCGACCTGGGCGGCGCCGTCGCGGATCGCGCGCTCGGGCGACTTGCGCCCCACGAGCACCGCCGAGAACTCGGGCTGGAGCGTGGTGGACAGCATCAGGTAGTAGGGCGTCACCGGACGCGGATGCCCCGCCCGGATCAGGGGCAGCAGCGCGGGCAGCGTCGGATCGCGCGCGATCAGGCCCGGGTCCGCGAACAGCGCGGGACGCGAGGGGCGGAGCGCGGCGCCCTCGGTCATCGCGCGCTGGGCCGCCTCCCCGGTGAGGAAGCGCACCAGCTCGACCGCCAGCGCGGGATGGCGGGTGCGCGCGCTCACCGCGAGGTGCGCCCCGCCGGTGGAGGCCGCGCCAGCCGGCCCGTGCGGCAGGGCCGGCAGCGGGGCCACCCCCACGCGGCCGCGCACGCGCGAGTCGGGCAGCTCGAAGAGATCGAGCGCGTAGGGCCAGCTCCGCAGGAAGATGGCCCGCCCGTCCCCGAACGGGCGCCGGGTCAGCTCCTCGTCGCCCGCGGTGACCCACGACGGGCTCACCCCGCTCACGATCAGGTCGCGCAGGAAGGCGAGCGACTCGCGCGCGCGCTCCGGCTCCGGGAACGGCCGGCCCGCCTCGTCGAGCAGGCGTGTCCCGTTGGCCCAGAGCGCCTCCAGCACGTTGACCATGCCGCCCTCGTACTGCTTGCCCTGCCAGAGGTAGCCGTCCAGGCGCCGGTCGCGCTCCCCGGCCTGGACGAGGCGCACCTGCCGGATCAGCTCGTCGTAGGTCCGGGGCGGCGCGAGCCCGTACTTGGCGAGGAGATCCTTCCGGTAGTAGAGCAGGCCCACGTTCATGAACCAGGGCAGCGCCCAGAGCCGGCCGTCCTGCACCGCGGGCTCGATCGCGGAGGCGAAGTGGGCGTCGCGCTCGGCCGCGGACACGAGCGGGGTCAGGTCGAGGATCCAGCCGGCCCGCGCGAACTCGGGCACCCAGATCACGTCGAGCATCATCACGTCGAAGGGCGGGCTGCCGCCCTCCAGGTTGATGACGTAGAACTGGTGCTGCTCGTCCGAGCTCCACGTGAGCGCCTCGCTGACCACGCGCACGCCGGGGTGCTCCGCCTCGAACCGCCGCAGCAGGCCGGGGACCGGATCGGCGGGGCCGAGGATCTTGGCGTGCTTGAACACGAGCGTGACCGGCCCGTCCGACGGCGGACGCTCGCGGCACCCCGCCGCGAGCAGCGCGAGCACGACGACGAGGGCGGCCGCGGCGCGCGCCGGGCGGGGCGCCATGGACAGAGGCCCCGACCGGGCTATCCGGCGCCCAGCAGGTCGCGCAGGGCCCCGCCCTCGGCCTTGAACCAGTCGAAGAGGATCGACACGTCCCAGCCCATGCAGAAGTGCCGCACCCCCAGATCGAGGTAGGCCTTCGCCTCGCTCGGGTGCGAGATCTCCGCGCGCGGGGCGATCCCGAGGCGCAGCGCGGTCTTGATGACGTGCCGCTCCGCCTCGACGACGCGCGGGTGGCTCCACTGCCCGGCGAGGCCGATGCTCATCGAGTAGTCGGCGGGGCCGAACTGCACCATGTCGATCCCCTTCACCGAGAGCAGGGCCTCGAGGTTGTCGACCGCGGAGGCCTTCTCGATCATGATCGCCACCACCGCGTCGTCGAGGGCCCGCACGAAGGCGGGGGAGCCCACGTCGACTACGTAGCCCACGTCGCGGCGCATGCCGACCCCGTGCAGGCCACCCGCCTCCGGGGTCTCGGCCCGCACGCTGCGCACGCACTCGCGCACGTCGTCCGGCGTGCGGGGATCGGCGAAGAGCAGGTTCTGGATGCCGGCCCCGATGGCGCGCACCGCGAGGTAGGTGCGCGGCTGCTGCTCGACCTTGAACATCGCCGACATGTGATCGAAGGTGTTCACCGCCCGCCCGAGGTTCTCGAGCGCGAAGAGATCGTAGGGCGCGTACTCGCCCACGAACTCGATGTAGTCGAAGCAGCCGGCGTGGCCGGCCAGCTCCACCACCGCCGGCCACGCGGAGTGGATGTGCGTACCCAGCGTGGGCCGGCCCGCCCGCAGCCGCTCCCGCAGTCGATTCGGTCGCATGCGCCGAGTCTAGGGGGGCAGGTGCGCCCCGTCAATCGCCGCGCTATACTCGGCCGGTGCGCGACGCCGCCGGGCCCCTCTCCGACCTCGTGGTCCTCGATCTCACGCGCGTGCTGGCCGGGCCCTACGGCACCCGGCTGCTCGCGGATCTGGGCGCGCGGGTCATCAAGATCGAGCGGCCGCGCGACGGCGACGACATGCGCAAGAACCATCTCCAGATCGAGCCGGGCCGTGCCGACCAGTCCACCTACTTCATCCGCATCAACGCGGGCAAGGAGAGCGTGGCGGTCGACCTGGGCCACCCGCAGGGCCGCGCGGTGGTCACCGATCTGTGCCGGATGGCGGACGTGTTCGTCGAGAACTTCGCTCCGGGCGTGGTCGAAAAGCTGGGGCTGGGCTACGCCGCCATGGCCGCGGTCAAGCCCGATCTCGTCTACTGCTCGATCTCCGGCTTCGGGCAGACCGGACCCTGGCGCGAGCGGCAGGCCTTCGCCCACATCATCAACGCGGCCTCCGGGATGATGCACCTCGACCAGGGCGACCTGGCCGCGCCGCGGGCGTCGAACCTCCAGGCCGCCGACGTGCTCGCGGGCACCCACGCCTTCGGGGCCATCGTGGCCGCCCTCCGGCGGCGCGACCGTACCGGGCAGGGCGCCTACCTCGACGTGTCGATGCTCGAGGCGCTGATCGCGGCCGACGACGTCTCCTACGCCGCGGTGCTCAACGGCGGCGAGGCGCAGGGCTCGCCCCGCCCTGCCATGGGCGTCTACGCGGTCGGCAACCGCCATCTCGCGCTGCAGACCGGCGGCGCGACCGCGCTGTGGCCGCGGCTGCAGGAGCTGCTCGGGCGCCCCGACCTCGCGACCGATCCGCGCTTCGCGACGCCGGATCTGCGCCGGCGCAACTGGCCCGCCCTGCGCGACATCATCGGCGAGTGGGTCGGCCGCTTCGCGTCCGTGGAGGAGGCGCTGGAGGCGCTGCGGGCCGCGCGCATCCCCGCCGCGCCGGTGCTCATGCCGGAAGAAGTGGTGGCGCACCCGCACCTGGCCGCGCGCGGCGCGTTCCCCAGCGTGCCCCATCCGGCACGCGGCGTGGTGCGCGTGACCGCGACCCCGTTCCAGCTCGACGGCCGGCCGGTGACGCCGGCGGGCCCCGCCCCCTACCGGGTGGGCGAGCACACCCGTGCGGTGCTGACCGGGCTGCTCGGGTACAAGGACCGCGACATCGACGACCTCGCCCAGGCCGGCGCCATCGAGGCGCCCTGAGGCGGGTCCGGAGGAGACGAGACATGGCGGCGACACCGATGACGGGCGGCGAAGCGCTGGTGCGGTCCCTCTACCAGGAAGGCGTGCGGATGGTCTTCGGCCTGCCCGGCGTCCAGCTCTACGGAGTCATGGCCGCCCTGCGCGACGAGCCGCGCATCCGCTTCGTCAACACGCGCCACGAGCAGGCCACGAGCTTCATGGCCGACGGCTACGCGCGGGCCGGCGGCGGCGTCGGCACCGCCCTGGTGGTGCCGGGTCCCGGCCTGCTCAACGCCATGTCCGGCCTCAGCACCGCGTACTCCGCGTCCTCGCCGGTCCTGATGCTGTCGGGGCAGATCCCGCGCGACAGCATCGGGCGCGACATCGGGCTCCTGCACGAGGTCAACGACCAGCAGGAGTGCATCCGCCCGGTCACCAAGTGGCGCCGGCGCGTGCTCCAGGTGGCGGACGTGCCCGCCGCGGTGCGCGAGGCGATGATCCAGCTCCGGAGCGGGCGGCCCCGCCCGGTCGAGATCGAGATGCCGCCCGAGACCATGGAGGACGAGGGGCTGGTCGAGCTGCTGCCGCCGGCCGAGGTCACCCGCGCCGTCGCGCCCGCGCGGGACCTCGACCGCGCCGCCGACCTGCTGCTCGCCTCGCGGACCCCGCTGATCTACGCGGGGGGCGGCGTGCACCTCGCGGGCGCCCACGACGCGCTCGCCCAGGTGGCCGAGCATCTGCAGGCCGGGGTCGCCCAGTCCGCGGAGGGCAAGGGCGCGGTCAGCGATCACAACACGCTCTCGCTCGGCGCCGCGTTCTGGCGCGACTCGGCGCTGCGCGCCCACATCCACGAGGCGGACGTGGTCCTGGCGGTCGGCTCCCGCCTGGCCGGGGTATCGTTCAAGCCGGGCACCCGGATCGTGCAGATCGACGCCGACGAGCACGAGATCGGCCGCAGCCACAAGGACACCCTCGGGCTGGTGGGCGACGCGCGGGCCACGCTCGAGGCGCTGCTGGAGCGCCTGCGGGCCGCCTCGCCGCCACGGCCCTCGCGCAAGAGCGAGCACGAGGCCCTGCGGGCGCGCATCGCGGCGGAGAACACGATGGAGCCCAACGCCTCCATCATCAAGTCGCTGCGCGCGGGGGCGCCCGACAACACCATCCTGGTGGCGGGCATGACCCAGATCGGGTACTACTCGCGGCCATTCTGGCCGGTCTACGAGCCGCGCACGTATCTCTCGTCGTCGTACTCCGGCAACCTCGGCTACGCCTACCCGGTCGCCCTGGGGGCGAAGGTCGCCCGCCCGGATCGGCCGGTGGTCTCGCTCTCCGGCGACGGCGGCTTCCTCTTCAACGCCCAGGAGCTCTCGACCGCCGCGCGCCACGGCATCAACGTGGTGGCGGTGGTCTTCAACGACAGCTCCTACGGCAACGTGGCCCGCGACCTCGACGAGTCCTGGGGCGGGCAATACGGCGCCGAGCTGACGAACCCCGACTTCATGAAGCTGGCCGACGCCTACGGGGTGATCGGCATGCGCGCGAAGGAGCCGACCGAGGTCGGGCGACTCGTGCGCGAGGCGATCGAGAAGGACCGCCCGGTGCTGGTCGAGGTGCCGGTGGGGCGCATGAGCCGGCCCGCGTTCTTCACCCCGCGGCGTACCCCGGTCAAGCACCCGCGCTAGCGCGACGGGCGGCGGAGGAGCGGCATGGCGGGGCCGGATACGATCGAGCGCGGCCCGACGGAGCGGCTGCAGTTCCTGGACGCGGTGCGGGGGTTCGCGCTCCTGCTGATGATCGTCAACCACACCGGCCGCTGGTGGCAGGACGGCGCCATGGGCTGGCCCCGCTACAACCTGATCTACGGGAGCATGGCGGTCGGGGCTCCGCTCTTCCTGTTCCTGGTGGGCTTCTGCCTCCCGCTGTCCTTCGCCCGGCGTCGGCCCACCTCCGGGCTGCCCGGGGTGGCGGCCAAGTTCCTGCAGCGCGGCGGGCGGCTGATCCTCGCCTCGTGGCTACTCAACTTCATGGTCTTCCGCGACGAGCCCTTCTGGGAGGGCGGCGTGCTGCAGACGATCGGGCTCGGCATCATTCTCGGGCTCCCGCCGATGCTCCTGCTGCACCGACGCGGCGCCCGCACCCTGCTCGTCGCGCTCGCCCTGGGCGCCTACGCGCTCTTCTCGGTCTCCCATGCCCAGGTCGTCGCCTGGCTCCCCGCTCACCCGGTCCTCGGCCGCATCTTCCTCTTCGAGTTCGCCCCGTGGCCCTGGATCTCGCTGGTGTGGATCGGCCTGGCGCTCGGCTGGACGTGGGCGCGGGAGGACACGCCCGCGGGCCGCGCGCGATACCTCACGATCATGAGCGCGGTGGGCGTGCTCTTCCTGGCCATCTTCGTGGCGTGGGACTGGGCCCACGGCACGCCGCCGCATCTCTCGCTGGCCTTCAAACGCGACTTCCTCGTCAACAATCACTGGATCGCGCGCGGGGTCACGAACTTCCTCTGTCTCGGCTCGGTGTTCTGCCTGCTCGGCCTTGCCTACTACGTGGTCGAGATCCGGCGCGTACCGGTGGGCTGGCTCGTGGTGCTGGGACGGACCTCGCTCATGCTCTACTTCCTGCACCACCTGCTCGTGCTGACGATCTCGCACGAGTGGCTCGGCCTCAAGCTCGACAACTGGTGGTGGTACTGGCTCGCGAACGTGCTGCTCACGATCGTGCTCGTCTACCTGGGGCGGCTCTGGCTCGAGATCCGGAGCCTGGCGGCCCGTCGCCTGCAGACCGCCTGAGCTCGGGAGGTACTCATTTCCGGCCCGGCCCACTGACGAATTCCGCCGCCGCCGCGTTCTGGTGCCTTCGATTCGCCTGATATTGCAGCCCATTCCCGCTGGCCCGGGTCTTGCTGCCCTTCAGGGGTCATGGCTCCCACGGGCGGGCGTCCTTGGGTCTTGGTCGTCGACGACGAGAGCATCATCGCGCAGCTCATCGCCGATGTCCTCGGCGGCGAGGGCTACGACGTCGACACCGCGCCGGACGGCCTGGCCGCGCTCGAGCGCCTCGAGCAGCGTGCCTACGACGTCGTGCTGAGCGATCTCCGCATGCCCGAGCTCGACGGGCTCGGCCTCTTCCGAGCGATCGAGCAGCGCTACCCCGATCTGCTCCACCGCTTCGTCTTCATCACCGGCACGTCGGAGCACGCCGACTACCAGGGGTTCATCGACGACGTGAAGGTGCCCGTGCTCACGAAGCCGTTCGACATGATGAACCTCGTTCGCGTCGTGCAGGAGCTCCTCGCCGGCTAGTCCGCTCCGCCCCGTCGATGGTCGGACAGCGTCCCGCCACTGACGACCGCGACCCCCGCCCCAGACGCCCAGAGCTTCACGAATCCGGCCGGTTAGCCCGGCCGGAGCCGTGGCACGGGCCATGCTGTCCGATCAGGGGACGAAGTGGCCGCGAGCCCGCAGATCGTCGCGGCCCCCCGGAGGGGACGTCATGCAGAAGGCACTGGCCATGTGGATCCTGCTCGCCGCGGGCGGCGGAGGGCAGCCGGAAGTGAGCCCCACCCAGGTTGTGCAATCGGCCACCGAGCAGGTCTTGCAGGCCGTCCAGGACTCCGAGGCCGCCCCGGCGGTCCAGGAGCGGCGGCGGCGCGAGGTCCAGCGCATCGCCGATCGACTCTTCGACTTCCCCGAGATGGCCCGGCGCGCCCTCGCGGTGCACTGGCGGGACCGCACCCCGCAAGAGCAGGGCGAGTTCGTGGTGGTGTTCAAGCAGCTTCTCGGCCACGCCTACCTGGGCAAGCTCGAGAACTACGCGGGCGAGCAGATCGTCTACGTGGGCGAGACCGTGGATGGAGACTTCGCCACCGTCCGCTCCAAGATCGTCACCGGGCGCGGCGCGGAGATCCCGGTGGACTATCGCCTGCACATGGTCGGCTCGCGCTGGGCGGTGTACGACGTCGCGGTCCAGGGCGTGAGCTTCGTGGGCAACTACCGCGGCCAGTTCGACCGGATCATCCGGAGCTCGTCCTACCAGTCGCTCATGCGCGAGCTCCGGGCCAAGTACGCGCAGGCCACCGGCCACGCCGCCACCCCGATTCCCGCCGCGGCGATGCCCGCCGCCACGACCCCGGCCGCGGCGCCCGCGACCAGGACCCCGCAGTAGGCGAAGCCCGGGCCGCGGGCGGGCGCCTGCGGCTCAGGGCCTTCCTCGGCTCCTCGGTCCGGACCGGCAGGGTCCGGACCCGACGGTCGGCAAGCACGACGATCGCGTAGCAGAGCGCCGACGCCACCGGCAGACCCCCGGCTTCCCCGCCCCCGGAGCCACTCCTCCCGCCGCATCTGGCTGTTTCGGCCGCGGCGGCTCCTTGCCCCTTGATCCACCACGCGGATGTCCGTCCCTCCGGTCGCGTCATCAGGGGCCGGTGCGGGGCAAGTGCGCACTCTGATAGACTCGGCGCGGTCAACCCGCGCCGTACCGAATCCCTGGAGGAGGAGCGCCATGTCCCGCGCAACGACGACGATGCTGGTATGGCTGCTGGCCGCGGCCCTGGTGGGCGGCTGCAGCCGCAGCAAGGAAGACCTGGTGGAGAAATCGCGGAGCGCCTCTACCCGCGCGGAGCTGGAGCGGGCGCTGGGCAAGCCGAGCGACATCGCCAAGCTCGGGCCGGTGGAGCAGTGGACCTACAAGGCCTCGAACGGCAGCGTCGTCTTTCTGATCGTGGGCGACAAGGTCACGCTGCAGGCGGCCGGACCCGACGACAAGAAAGACACCAAGTAGGAGGATCGACCGTGAGCGACACCAGTCACGAGCACCTCGCCCGGCGGCTCGACCGCCTGGAGCGCGAGAATCGACGCCTGAAACAGCTCGGCACGCTGGCCCTGGTCGGCCTCGCCGCGCTCACCATCATGGGCCAGACCGCCCCCGTCCCGGTGGCCAACAGCATCGAGGCCGAGCGCTTCGTGCTGCGGGACGCGTCCGGCAACGTGCGCGCGAGTCTCGGGCTTCGCCCCGACGGCACCGCCGCCCTCGGCCTGGCCGACGACACGCAGCAGGAGCGGGCGCTCGTGAGCGTCACCGCCCAGGGGCTCGCCGCGATCGAGCTGACCGAGCGCAGCGGCCGGCGCCGCGCGGGCCTGGCGGTGCATCCCGACGGTGCCGCGACGCTCGATCTGCTCGATCAGGCCGATCGGCCGCGCGTGGAGCTGCGCGCGCACGGCGACGGCCGCCCGACCGTGACCCTGTTCGATCAGGTCGGTCGTCCGCGCTCGCTCCTGGCCCTGACCGCCGAGGGCGCGACCGGACTCACGCTCTACGATCGCAACGGCCGCCGGCGGAGCGC
>DATJIR010000012.1:0-24224 GCA_035493135.1 Verrucomicrobiia bacterium | reverse complement strand
CGAAGGATGCCGGCCATGTTCTGGTCCAGCCCGGTGAGCGGCGGGTAGTGCGTCATGCCCAGCCCGAGAATCTCGCCCATGAGGTGGCTCCTCGCCGTCCGGGTCCAAGCGCTTGCCGAACCCTAGTCCCCCCGTCCGGGCCTTGTCAAGTTGCGGAGGCGCGCACCTGCTACTGCCCCCCGGTCACGTCGATGGTGACCCCGGTCACGAAGTCGGCGTCGGCGGAGGCGAGGAAGCAGATGACCCGGGCCTGGTCCTCGGGGGTGGCCACCCGGCCGAGCGGGGTGCGCCGGATCTCGGCGGCCTGGCCCTCCGCGGAGCGGCGGTCCCAGTGCGGCCGGATGCGCTCGGAGAGGGTGAGGCTGGGGGCGATGGCGTTGACGGTGATGCCGTGGGGGCCGAGCTCGAAGGCGAGCTTACGGGTCAGCGCGATGATGCCGCCCTTGGCGGTGGCGTAGGCGCTCGAGCTCGACTGGCTCACCCCGCGCCCGGCGATCGACGAGAGGTTGACGATCTTGCCGGCCCCCTGCCGCTTCATCACCGGCACCACCGCGTGGGTGAAGAGGAAGGTGCCGGTGAGGTTGAAGTCGAGCAGCTTCTGCCACTCCGGGAGCGTGAGCTCGTCGAGCGCGGCGGCGGGCCGGGGCACGATGGTGCTGCCGCCCACCGCGTTGACCAGGATGTCGATGCGCCCGTGGGCGTCGACCGCCCGCTTCACCACGCCCTCCACCGCGGCCGCGTCGAGGGCGTCGGCCCGCAGGGCCAGGGCGCGGCCGCCCGCGGAGGTCACGTCCGCGGTGAGGCGATCGAGCGCGGCCGGCTCGACGTCGACGCCGACCACGCTGCCCCCCTCGCGCGCGATGATCATCGCGGTCGCCCGCCCGATGCCCGCGCCCGCCGCCGAGATCAGCGCGACCTTCCCTTGAAACCTCATGGGCCCTGGAATCTCATGGAGTCTCTCCGCGTAGAATGGGGGCGTGACCTACGACTGCGTGTTCTGTGGCGAGGAGAACGACGTCCTCGTCGACCCGAGCGGTGGCCGCCACCAGACGTTTACCGAGGACTGCACGGTGTGCTGCCGGCCCAACCTCATCACGCTCACCTTCGACGACGACGGCGACGTGGCCATCGAGGTGGTCCAGGAATACGAGGCCTGACCGGTCGCCCCCGTCATCACTGCTTCACGAGGGGACAGCCGCCCTCGGCGAGCGGCCGGAAGGCCTGGTCGCCCGGGATGGTGCTCACGATGCGGGCCAGGTCCCATTCGCCCTTCGACTCCTCGGGCTTCTTCACCTGCATCAGGTACATGTCCCGGATCACCCGGCCGTCCTCCCGGATGCGGCCCTGCCGGGTCATGAAGTCGTTGATCGGCATCTCCTTCATCCTCGCCATCACCGCCTTCGCCTCGTCGGTGCCGGCGGCCTGCACCGCCTTCAGGTAGTGGAGCGTGGCCCCGTAGGTGCCGGCCTGGATCATGGTGGGCGGCATGCCCTTGGCGGCGGTGAAGCGGTCGGTGAAGGCGCGCGCCTCGGGGCTCATGTCCCAGTAGAACGAGGCGGCCATCAGGAGCCCCTGGGCGGTGGGCAGCCCCAGCGCGTGGACCTCGGGGTACTGGATGAGGAGCCCCGCCAGCTGCTGGCCGCCGCGGTCGAGGCCGAACTCCTTCGCCTGCTTGATCGCGTTGGTGATGTCGGTGCCGCCGTTGGCCATCACCACCACCTTCGCCTTGGAGGCCTGGGCCTGCAGCAGGAACGAGGAGAAGTCGGAGGTGTTGAGGGGATGGCGGGCCGAGCCCAGCACCCGGCCCCCGGCCGCCTTGACGAAGTCGGTCGCGTTCTGCTCGAGCGCGATGCCGAAGGCGTAGTCGACGGTGATGAAGAACCAGGAGTCGCCGCCCTGCTTCACGATGGCGCTGGCGATGGTCTTGCTCTGGCCGTAGGTGTCGTAGACCCAGTGCACGCTGTGGGCCGAGCAGGCCTTGCCGGTCAGCTCCGCGGTGGCGGCCGCGGTCGGCATCACCAGGCGATTCATCTGCTCGGCGAGCTTGACCACGCCGAGCGCGATCGCGGAGTGGGGGATGCCGATGATCAGGTCGACCTGGTCCTGCTCGTACCAGCGCCGGGCGATGCCGACCCCGACGTCGACCTTGTTCTGCATGTCGGCGGAGACCACCTCGATGGGCTTGCCGAGCGCGCGGCCGCCGAAGTCGGCGACCGCCATGCGCACCGCGAGCAGATCGCCGGGCCCGGTGTTCTCCGAGTAGGGGCCCGACATGTCGTCGAGGACCCCGATCTTCACCGCGCCGTCCTGGGCGAGGCCGACGGAAGGCGCCAGCAGCATGGAGAGCACGAGAACGGTCATCACGGGGGCGGGCCAGCGCATGGTCTCTCTCCTGTCGGAGCGGTCAGGGCACGGGGATCCGCGACGGCATCCCGGTCTGGACGGTCAGGCCCCCGTCGGCGACGAGCGCGGCCCCGGTGACGTAGGAGGCGAGCTCGGAGGCCAGGAACAGCACCACGTTGGCGATCTCCTCCGGCCGGCCGAGCCGCCGCATCGGGATCATCGCGGTGGTGGCGTCGGCGAAGCCGGGGATGCCGAGCGAGGGGCGCAGCAGCGGGGTGTCGATCGCGCCCGGGCAGACGCAGTTCACCCGGATGCCGCGACCCGCGTACTCGATCGCGGTCACCCGGGTGAGGTTGATCACCCCGGCCTTGGCGGTGTTGTAGGCGCCGATCGCGAAGTCGGCGAAGAGGCCGGAGATCGACGCGGTGTTGACGATGGCGCCCCCGCCGCGGGCGAGCAGCTCGGGAATCGCCCGCTTCGTGGCGCGGAAGACGCCGGTGAGGCCCAGCTCGATGGTGTGGGTCCACACCGCGTCGTCCAGATCGCCGGTGAAGGCGAGGCGGCTCTTGCCGGGCGGCAGGGCGGGCTGGCCGAACGCGTTGTTGAGCAGGACGTCGAGCCCACCGAAGGCGCGGACCGCGCCGCCGATCATGGCCTCGATGCCGGCCGGGCTGCCCGCGTCGGCGGTGATCGCGACCGCGGTGCCGCCCGCGGCGCGGATCTCCGCGGTCACCGCCTCCGCCCGCGCGCCGTCGAGGTCCGCCACCGCCACCCGCGCGCCGCGCGCCGCGAAGCCGAGCGCGGTCGCCCGGCCGATGCCGGAGCCCGCGCCCGACACCAGCGCCACCTTGCCGTCGAATCGCATGGAGACCTCCGCCTCAGAGATCGAGATCGCCCCGGGCGAGCTGCTGGAAGATGGTGCGCCGGAGGATCTCGTTGGTGCCGTCCGCGATGTTGATGATGCGGAGCGTGTTGTAGGCGTGCACGAGGCCCACCTCGTTGGTGAGACCCATGCCGCCGTGGGTCTGGATGGCCCGGTCGACCGCGCGCAGGCAGACCTCGACCGAGTAGGCCTTGGCCATCGAGAGCTCCTTGATCGCCCGCTCGCCGCGGTCGAGCAGCATCGAGGCGTTGAGGCCGGCGAGGTGCGCCGCGTGCACCTCCATCGCGGACTCCGCGAGCGGGAACGCGACGCCCTGGTGCTCCGCGATCGGCGCGCCGAACGCCACCCGCTGGCCCGCGTAGGCCACCGCCTTCTCGAGCGCCCAGCGGGCGAGGCCGACCGCGCGTGCCGAGTTGTAGACGCGCCCGAGCGAGACGCCGAGCAGCGCGATCCGGAACCCCTCGTGGAGCGGGCCCACGAGCTGCCAGGGCTCGACCCGCACCGCGTCGAAGGTGGACTCGCCCTCGACCCCGCCGATGTCGCCCTGGAGCAGGGTCACGCGCTGGAGCGTGAAGCCGGCCGCGGTGGTCGGCACCAGGAACGCGCTGATGCCGCCGCGCTTGGCGGCGGCGCGGACCGGATCGGTGACCGCGAAGACCACGATCCAGTCCGCGAAGGTGATGTTCGACGTCCACATCTTCCGGCCGGTGATCCGCCAGCCGGAGCCCTCGGCGGTCGCGCGGGTCGTGATCATGGTGGCGTCGGAGCCGGCCCCCGGCTCCGAGAGGCCGAAGCACATGGACTGGCGGCCCGAGACCAAGCCCGCCAATGCGCGCTCGCGCGCGCCCTTGGTGAGCTGCTCGAGCACCACGCTCGGGCCGAAGGCCCAGTGGCTGAGCGCGAAGGTGCCGAGCCAGTGATGGGGCCCGCAGAGATGGTTGATCGCCTCCCAGGCCACGTAGTAGGCGAGGTGGCCCTGGCCGAGGCCGCCCATCGAGACCGGGACGCACAGGTTGAAGTAGCCCGCGGCGGCGGAGGCGACCCGCACCTCGCGGATCAGGTCGACGACCGCGGGCACGAAGCGGCCGTCCGGCCCGTAGCGCTGGCGGGGGTCGTCGAGCAGCGCCGCGTGCTTGCCGTGCCGCGCCACCACCTCGGCGTGGACGAAGCGCTCGAGGCCCGCCACGATTCGGGTGATGTCCGCGGGGATGTCGAAGCCGATCGCGGTCACGCCGGGAGGGTATCACGGGAGGGCGATCCGCTTGCGACCCGGGGCGGGGGGCCCTATACTCCGCGAAACGTGGCTCTCCGGATCGGCATCGACATCGGCGGCACCTTCACGGACCTGGTCGCGCTCGACGAGGCGACCGGCGCCGTGGTCGACACCAAGGCGCTCTCGACCCCCCACGACTTGCTGCAGGGCATCCTCCGCTGCGTGGACCAGGCCGGCGCGCGCCTCGACGACTGCCGCCTCGCCATCCACGGGACCACCATCGGGATCAACGCCCTGCTGGAGCACAAGGGGGCCCGGACCGGGCTGGTCACCACCGAGGGCTTCCGGGACGTGCTCGAGATCGGGCGCGGCAACTTCCTGCGCATGTACGACGTGCTCTACCGGCGGCCGGCCCCGCTGGTGCCGCGCGGGCGGAGGCTCGAGGTGGCCGAGCGGGTGACCGCCCGCGGGGAGATCCTGGCCCCGCTCGACGAGGCCGCGGTGCGGGCCGCGGCCCGGCAGCTCGGCGCCGAGGGCGTGGAGTCGGTCGCGGTGTCGTTCCTGTTCTCGTTCCGCAATCCCGAGCACGAGCGGCGGGCGGCCGAGATCCTGGCCGAGACGCTGCCCGGCGTGTCGATCTCGGTCTCGCACCGGATCACCCAGGAGTGGCGCGAGTACGAGCGGACCAGCACCACCGTGGTCAACGCCTACGTCCGCCCGATCATGGACCGCTACCTGGGCGCCTTCGAGCGCGGGCTCGCCGGCCGCGGGTTCCGCGGCCAGCTCCTGATCACCCAGTCCAACGGCGGGGCCTTCTCGGTGGAGGCGGCGGCGTCCAAGCCGGTGCACACGATCGAGTCGGGGCCGGCCGCCGGCGCCATCGGCTGCGCGAGCCTGGCCCGGGCCCTCAAGGCCGACCGGCTCATCTCCTTCGACATGGGCGGCACGACCGCCAAGTGCGCGATCGTGGCGGACGGGCTCGTGCAGACCACCGACGAGTACCACATCGACGGGCACCCGCTCCGCATCCCGGTGATCGACATCACCGAGGTGAGCGCGGGGGGCGGCACCATCGCGTGGATCGACGCGGGCGGGGCGCTGTCGCTCGGGCCGCAGAGCGCGGGCGCCGACCCCGGCCCGGTGTGCTACGGACGCGGCGGCAGCGAGCCCACCGTCACCGACGCCAACCTGGTGCTGGGGCGCATCGCGGCGGGCCGGTTCCTCGGCGGCACCATGCCGCTCGACCACGCGGCGGCGGCGCGCGCCATCGAGGAGCGGCTCGGCCTGCCGCTCGGGCTCGCCCGCGACAGCGCGGCGGCGGGCGTCGTCCGGCTCGCCGACGTGAAGATGGCCCTCGCGGTGCGGAGCATCACCACCGAGCGCGGGCTCGACCCGCGCGACTATGCCCTGGTGGCGTACGGGGGCGGCGGCCCGCTGCACGCGGTGGCGATCGCCCGGGAGCTCGGCATCCCGCGGGTGATCGTCCCGCCCGCCCCCTCGACCTTCTCGGCGTGGGGCATGCTCGCCACCGACCTCCGCCACGACCTGGTCCGCACCGTGCTCGAGCCGCTCGAGCGCACCGACGGGGCGTGGGCCGAGGCGCGCTACCGCGAGATGGAGACCGAGATCGAGGCCATCCTGCCGCCGGTGGGGAGCGCGGTTCGCCACCGCGCGGCGGATCTCCGCTACCTCGGGCAGGAGCACACCGTGACCGTCCCCGTCGGCAGTCTCGAGGACTGGGCCTCGCTGCGGAGCCGCTTCGACACGGCGCACGAGCGCGCCTACGGCTACGCCGCGCCGGACGTGGAGGTGCAGCTCCTGAACCTGCGCCTGGCGGTGGTGTACCTCCTCGAGCGCGCGCCGCTGCCCGCGCTCGAGCGCGGGCCGGGCCGGGCGCCCGCCTTCGAGACGCGCAAGATCTACTCCACGCTGCTGCGCGATCTGCTCGAGTACCGGGTCTACCCGCGCGACCGGCTGCGGGCCGGGGACGTGATCGAGGGGCCCGCCGCCGTCGAGGAGGCGGGCACCACCACCATGCTGGAGCCGGGCGATCGCCTGCAGGTCGACGGCAACGCCTGCCTGGTGATCGACGTGGCGAAAGGGGTCTGACATGGGGAACCAGCCGCTCGACGCGGTGACCGTCGAGGTGGTCCGCGCCGCGCTCAACGCGGCGGCCGAGCGCATGCGGATCACGATGATCAAGACCGCGTACAACCACCTCATCAGCGAGAGCCTCGACTTTGGCTGCGCGATCTTCGACCCCGACGTGCAGATGATCGCGCAGGGCATCGGGCTGCCCGTCTTCCAGGGCCACCTGGGCTTCCCGATCCAGGCTACCATCGCCGACCGCGGCCTCGAGGCCTTCCACGACGGCGACGTCTTCATCCACAACGACCCCTACGCGGGCAACGGCAATCACCTGAACGACGTGGCCATGTACGCGCCCGTCTTCTGGGAGGGCCGGCTCACCGGCTTCGTCTCGGTGAAGGCCCACTGGAGCGACGTGGGCGGTCCGGTGCCGAGCTCGATGCAGATCGGCTCGAAGGAGTTCCGGCAGGAGGGGCTCCGCTTCCAGTCGGTGCGCCTGTTCAGCCGCGGCGAGCTGAACGAGGAGGTGATGCGGCTCATCCGGGGCAACATCCGCACCGAGAGCGGCACCCTCAAGGACGTCCAGGCGATGATCGCGGTGTGTCGGGCCGGCCTGGCCTACTTCCGCGAGATCCTCGGCAAGTACGGCCGCGACACCGTGCTCGAGTCCACCCGGGTCTACCTCGAGCAGTCCGAGCGGCGCACCCGCGCCGAGCTCGCCCGCATCCCGGCCGGCACCTACCGCGCGGTGGCCCACTTCGACAACGACGGCATCACGCTCGACCAGCCGGTGCGCATCGAGATGGCGATCACGCTGGACGCGGGCGCGATGACGGTGGACTTCAGCGGCTCGAGCCCGCAGGTGGTGGGCCCGTTCAACTGCGGCGACGCGATCACGATCAGCGCCTGCCGGCTGCTCATCAAGTGCCTCTCCACCCCGCTCACCCCGGTGGACGAGGGCTGCTTCCGGCCTCTTCGAGTGTTGATCCCAAAGCGCTCGGTGCTGGCCTGCGAGGAGCCGGCCCCGACCGCGCGCTACTACGTGCCGATAAATCTCTTGATCGACCTGGGGCTGCGCGCGCTCGCGGAGGCGATGCCCGACCGCATCCCGGCCGGCTCCTACGGCGACCAGATGCCGACCATCGCCTTCGGCACGCACCCGGAGACCGGTCGGCTCTTCATCCAGGGTGATCTCAACGCGGGCGGCACCGGGGCGCGGCCGGCCTACGACGGCGAGTCGGCCATGATCATCTTCGCGGGGTCGACCGCGCGCAACAACCCGGTGGAGGTCGTCGAGTCGCGCACCCCGTCGATCCGCATCCTGCGCTACGGCCTGCGCCCCGACTCGGGCGGCGCCGGGCGATTCCGGGGCGGGCTCGGCATCGAGCGGCTCTACGAGTTCCTCGCCCCCGCGTTCATCACCTTCAGCCTCGAGCGCAAGGTGACCCCGCCCTGGGGCCTGCGGGGCGGCCGGGACGGCGCGGTCAACGGGGTCGAGATCACTGCGCCCGACGGGGCCGTCCGCCACGTGCGCAAGGCGACCCAGCATCCCATCGCGGCCGGCGAGCGGGTGCGCATCCTGACCGGCGGGGGCGGGGGCTACGGACCGGCGGCCGAGCGGGATCCGGAAGCGGTCCGTCGCGACGTGCGGGAGGGCTACGTGACCGCGGAGGCCGCCCGGCGCGACTACGGCGCGGCCGGCGGGGCCTAGGACCCGCGCGGTGGCGCTCCGGGCGATCCGGTGCGGCACGCTCTTCGACGCCACCGGCGCGGACCCCGTGCGCCAGGCGGTGGTCGTGGTGGACGGCGGCCAGATCACCGCCGCCGGCCCGGCCGCCTCCACGCCCGTGCCCGCGGGGGCGGAGGTGCTCGACTGGAGTGATCGCTTCGTGATGCCGGGCCTGGTGGACGCCCACAGCCACATCTCGATCGTGCCGGGTGACGGGGACCAGATCTCCCAGCTCCGGCAGGATGTTGTGCCCCAGGCCCTGCGGGCGACCTCGAACCTGCGCCGCGACCTCGCCTCCGGCACCACCACGCTGCGGGTGATGACCGAGGAGCGCTTCCTCGACGTGCAGGTGCGAGAGGCGATCGAGGCCGGCGTGATCCCGGGGCCGCGGCTGCTCTGCGGCACCCGCGGCATCACCGCAAGCAACGGGCACGGCCGCGCCCACTCCTCCTTCGACGGGGTCGACGCCATCCGCCGCGGGGTGCGCGAGAACTTCCAGGGCGGGGCGGACCACGTGAAGATCTTCGCCACCGGGGGGGTCAGCTCGCCCGGCACCACGCTCAACGCGAGCGTCTACTCCCGCGAGGAGATCCGGGCCGCGGTCGAGGAGGCGGCGCGCGCCGGCAAGTACGCGGCGGCCCACGCCCACGGGGGGCCGGGTCTGCGCCTCTGCGTGGAGGAAGGGGTCTCCACGATCGAGCACGCCGGGCTCGCCACCGACGACGACATGGCCTTGATGAAGGAGCATCGCGCCTGGCTGATCTGCACGTTCTCGATCTTCATGCACGAGAACGGGATCGAGCGGGGCGACGGCCGCCACGTCGCGATCATGGACAAGCTCCGCGCGGCCCGGCGGGTGATGACCGAGCGCTTCCCGCGCCACCTGGCCTCCGGGGTCCGCTTCGCCTCCGGGACCGACGGGGTGCACGGCTGCATGCCCTTCGAGCTCGAGTGCCTCGTACGCTTCGGGGTCTCCCCGGGCGACGCGCTGCTCTCCGGCACCCGCTGGGGCGCGGAAGCCTGCCGGGTCGACGGGCAGGTGGGCACGGTGACGCCGGGCAAGCGTGCGGACCTGATCGCGGTGGAAGGAGATCCCCTGGCCGACATCCAGGCGCTGCGGCGGGTGCAGGTCGTCATGAAGGACGGAGAAGTCCAGGACGTCATGTCGAACATCCAGGAGAGGAGCGGGCGATGACGGATCGGGAGCGGACGGACGGCGGGAACCGCAGCACGCGGCGGCAGTGGCTGGCGCGCATGGGAGGGATGGCCGCGGGCGCGGGGCTGGCCGGGCTGGGCGGGGTCGCGGGGCGTCCCGCCTGGGCCCAGGGCCAGCCCAAGCGCGGCGGCACCCTGAAGGTCGCCACCGTCGACAAGCCGGTCAACATGGACCCGGGCTACGCCCAGCTCTACTCGTCGCTGCAGGTCTACCAGAACGTCTACAACAAGCTGGTCTACGTGGACGAGGGGGGCCAGTTCGTTCCCGGGCTCGCCAAGTCCTGGAAGGCCGACGGCGAGAAGGCCTGGGTCTTCGACCTGGTGGACAACGCGGTCTTCCACAACGGCGAGCCGTTCACCGCCAAGGACGTGGCCTTCACGTTCAACCGGCTGCTCGACGCCAAGAACAAGCTCCCGATGCGGGTGTTCTTCTCGCCGGTCGAGGGGGTGGAGGCGATCGGCGCGCACCAGGTGCGCTTCAGCCTGAGCCGGCCCTTCGGCCCGCTGTTCGCCATGCTCTCGCAGGCCACCGAGATCGTGAACGAGAAGGCGCTCGCCGAGAAGGACCCGAAGCTGTTCCCGATCGGCACCGGACCGTACAAGTTCGTGGAGTGGGTGAAGGACGACCACATCACGCTCGAGCGCTGGGACAAGTACTTCCGGCCCGGCCGACCCTACCTCGACCGCATCATCTTCCAGTCGCCGGCGGACGACACGGTGCGGCTCACCGGGCTGCAGACCGGGCGCTACAACTGGATCCAGACCGTGCCGCCTCAGCGCATTCCCGAGCTCGAGCGGCTGACCCGCGAGATGAAGTCCTCGGCCGGCCGGCCCTACTTCCCGTTCTACCTGATGCTCAACGCGAGCCGCCCGCCGTTCAACGACAAGCGCCTGCGGCAGGCCATCGCGTGGGCCATCGACCGGACCGAGATCGTGAAGCTGGTCTACTTCGACACCCACGTGGTGACCGCGGAGCCCACGCCGGAGCCGAGCCCGTGGGCCACCGGGGTGAACGCCCACAAGGGCGGCCCCGATCTCGCCCGCGCCAAGCAGCTCCTGGCCGACGCGGGCAAGGGCGGCGGGCTCAACCTGACCTACCTGGTGAAGTCGCAGGTGCCGGTGCTGGTGAAGACCGGCGAGATCCTGCGCGAGCAGCTCAAGAAGGTGGGGATCACGCTCGACGTCCGGCCGCTCGAGTCCGGGCAGTACTTCGAGGAGCTGGTCGGCAAGAAGTTCGACATCGCGGGCGGCTACTGGAGCGTCACCGTCGACCCCGACATGTTCTACTACCCCATGCAGCACTCCTCCTCGGCGTGGAACTTCTGCGGCTTCAAGTCGGAGGAGGCCGACCGGCGGCTCGACGCGTTCCGCTTCACCGCGAGCCCGGCCGCCCGCAAGAGGATGTACCCGGAGCTGGTGCGGTGGTTCCAGGAGGAAGGCTCGCTGGTCGTCTTCAGCAACGAGCTGCAGCGCTACTGGATGAAGCCCAACGTCCAGGGCTCGGCGCCCCTGTCGTCGCTCGAGCTGCGCTTCGAGGACGCCTGGCTGGCTTGATTGAACTGGGGGGGAGCGAGCGCCGCTCCTCCCCCAGACCCCCCCACCGCTCTCGGGCGAGCGCGAGATGATTCTGTACGGGGTGCGGCGGGTCGCCCTGGCGGTGCCGCTGCTGCTGGGCATGAGCGTGCTGATCTTCGCGCTCATGCGCCTAGTGCCGGGCGATCCCGCGGTCACGGTGCTGGGCTACAAGGCCACTCCCGAGGGCGTGGCCGCCCTCCGCCAGGCGTTCCACCTCGACGAGCCGGTGCCGCAGCAATACCTGCGCTGGCTGGGGGCGGCGGCGCGGGGCGATCTCGGGCACGACTTCCGCCAGAACGAGCCGATCGGCCGGATGATCCTCGATCGGCTCCCGGTGACGCTCGAGCTGACCGCCCTCGCCGCGCTCTGCACCGCGCTGATCGGGGTGCCGCTGGGCCTCCTGGCCGGCGGCCGGCGCGGGGGCGGGGCCGATCGCGCCGCGCTCGCGGTGGGCCTGGTCGGGGTCTCGCTCCCCGACTTCTGGCTCGGCATCATGCTGATCCTCGGCCTCTCGCTGGGCGCGGGGCTCCTGCCCTCGGGCGGCTGGGTGCCCTTCGCGGAGAGCCCGGTCGACAACCTGATCCACCTCACGCTCCCCGCGCTCACCCTCGCGGTGAGCCGCGCCGCGGTGCTGGGCCGGCTCACCCGGGCCGCGGTGCTCGACACGATGCATCGCGGCTTCGTGCAGTACGCCCGCGCCAAGGGGCTCGGCGAGCGCGCGATCCTCTTCCGCCACGTGTTGCCGAACGCGGCGATTCCGATCGTCACCGTGCTCGGGCTGCAGGTGGGCTACATGCTGGGCGGGGCCATCGTGGTGGAGATGATCTTCACGCTGCCCGGGCTCGGCCGCATGACCCTCGACGCGGTCCTCGAGCGCAACTACCCGGTGATGCAGAGCGCGGTGCTCGTGATCGGAGCGATGTTCATGCTGGTGAACCTCGCCACCGACGTGCTCTACGGGGCCATCGACCCGCGGATGCGCCGACGCTGATGGGCGCGACGTCGCTCGTGTGGCGCGGCCTCCGCCGGGCGCGGCCGGCGCGGCACCGCGGGGTCACCGCGGCCGGGCTCGGCGTGGTGGGCGCGCTCGCCCTGCTGGCCGTGCTCGCGTCCCTGGTTCCGGGGAGCCCGACCGAGATTGCCCGAGACCTGGCGCTGCGTCCGCCCACGTGGGACCAGCCCTTCGGCATGGACGACCTCGGCCGCAGCATCCTGAGCCGGGTCGTGCACGCCTATCGCGTCTCGCTCGGAGTCGCGCTCGGCTCGGTGGGCCTGGCCCTGCTGGCCGGGGTGCCGCTCGGGCTGATCGCCGGCTACGCGGAGGGGCCGCTCGATCAGCTCATCATGCGCCCGCTCGACGTGCTGATGGCATTTCCCGCCATCCTGCTGGCCATCGCGCTGATGAGCGTCTTCGGCACCGGCGTGCGGCTGGTGGCCCTGTCCCTCGCGGTGGTCTACACGCCGATCGTGGCGCGCGTGGTGCGGGCCGCGGTCCTCGCGGTGAAGGTGGAGGTCTACGTGGACGGGGCCCGCGCGCTGGGGGCGCCGGTGCGCCGGCTGGTGCTGCGTCACATCCTGCCGAACGCGGCGACGCCGATCCTGGTGCAGGCCTCGGTGCTGATGGCGATCGCGATCCTGGTCGAGGCCTCGCTCTCGTTCCTCGGAGTGGGGGTGCGGCCGCCCACCCCCTCGCTCGGTCTCATGCTGGCCGACGGGCGCGGCTTCATGGTGCAGGCGCCCTGGATGGTGGTCTTCCCCGGACTGGCGATCATGGCCGCGGTCCTCGGCTTCAACATGGTCGCCGACGGCCTCCGCGACTGGCTCGACGCCGGCCGCTGAAAAAGGCGCATCTGCTTCGTCGGTGCCCTCGGCCGGGGCGCTCTACGTACAGGAAGTACGCCTCGCGCCCGACCTTCGGGCGCCGCCTCGCAGCTGCACCTTTTTGAGCGGCCGGCCGGTGTTCGCCGGCGGGCTACTAGCAGAGAATCAGAGGCGGCGGGCGCCGACCCAGCGCTGGCGAAACCAGTCGTCGTCGAGGCGGGCGATCTTGACGCCGCCCGGCGACGTGGCGTGGACGAAGCGGCCGTCGCCCAGGTAGATGCCATTGTGGCGGAGGCGATCGAAGAACACGAGATCGCCCGCGGCCAGCTCACTCCGGGGCACCGGGCTGCCGTAGCGGAACTGCTGGGCCGCGTTGTGCGGGATGCTGATCCCCACGCGGGAGTAGACGTACGCGACCAGGCCCGAGCAGTCGAAGCCCGCCGGGCTCGACCCCGACCACACGTAGGGCACGCCCAGGTAGGCGGTGGCGATGCGCGCGACGGTCGCGCCCCGGTCGCCGCCGGGCGGCGGCTCGACCGGCATCGCGTAGTCCCGCGGGTCGAGGACCGCCTTCGAGCAGGCGGTGCCCGTGAGCAGGAGCGCCAGCAGCGCGATCGCACGAGAGAGCGCCGTCACGTCGAAGCTCACGCTACCACGGCCGGCCGCGGCCCGCCAAGATCGGCTACTCCTGCAGGCGCGGCGCCCGCCTCGCCGGGCGTCCTGCCCGATCATCCGGACCGGGTGCCAATGCGGCGGCCACTTACGCCGCGGTGCGCGATGGCGCACGGATTGCTCCGTGACCCTGCGGTCCGATCGGCCCGCGGGCAGGGAACGCCGTGGGCTGCGATCGACCCGAGCCGGAGGCGGATCATGGCGTGTCGAACATGGCGGGTGGTGGCAATGGTGGTGGGGACGCTGGGGCTGGCGTCGGCGGCCGAGGCTCAGTCCGAGGTCGCGGCGACCCTCAGCGTCCTGGCCCCGCCGGTCGAGCGGATTCCGGCGGGCGCAAGCGCCGCGGAGGTCGGCGCCAGCGGCATGAACCTCACGGACGGCGACCGGATCAGGACCGGCGCGCGTAGCATGGCCCTCATCACGTTCCTGAACGGCACCACGGTCACGGTGCTGCCGGACTCCGAGGTCACCGTGAAGCAGGCGGTCTCCGAGCGCGGCGCGGGTGCGATGCGCCTGTTCATCCACGCCGGCCGGGTCTGGGCGCGCGTGGTGCAAGCGGCGGGCAGCCGGTCGGCCCTCACGCTCGAGTCCAACGACTACAGCGCGACCGCCCGCGACGGGCTCATCGGGGCCGAGCGCCGCCCGGAGGGCTTCGTCTGCTGGACGCGGCGTGGCCTGATGACCATCAACAACAGCGTCGGCCAGAGCGAGGCGGTGCTGATGGCAGGGCAGCGCGCGTGGGCGCGGCCCGGCTGGCCCGTCACGCCCGAGCCCTTCGTCGCCGGCGCGAGCACGATCGAGGTCCAGGCGTCCGGTCCGGTCCTGCCGCTGCTGCAGATGCCCGACGGGGGCGTCGCCGCCGGCTTCCTGGCCGAGGACGTCGAGGTGAACCAGGTGTTCGGCTCGCTCACCGCGAGCCGGGGCCACCAGCGCTGGATCGTCGAGGTGCCCGCGGGCACCTCGGGCGTCTACACGCTGATCCTCACCGGGGCCGGGGCGGGCCCGTTCACCGCGCAGATCTCGGCCCGCTACGCGGGGTTCCGCGTGTACCGGCAGGCGTTGGCGGGCGAGATCCGCCCGGGCGAGCGGCTCGTCACCCGCATCGTCCCGTCGGTGAAGGGGGACGATCCCCAGACGGCGTGGGTCACGGGCGCCAGCGTCGACGGCCTGCGCGCGTGGGACGGCGAGGAGCCGGCGGCAGTGGTCGCGGCGCCGGGCACCGGGCGAGCGCCGGGCATGAACTGAGCCCGGACCGGCCGAGTCTTGGACAGACGGCCCGATCGGGCGTTCAATAACTTCCGGAGGACGGGAGACCATGGCGACCGGTCGGTTCGTGATCGTCGGCGCGTCGCTGGCCGGGGCCAGCGCCGCGGCGGCGCTGCGTGAGGGCGGCTTCGAGGGCGAGCTGACCCTGATCGGGGAGGAGGCGCGGCTGCCCTACAGCCGGCCCGCGCTCTCGAAGGGCTACCTGCGCGGCCAGGAGCGCTTCGAGGATCAGCTCGTCAACCCGGCGGGCTTCTACGGGGAGCAGCGCGTCACGGTGCGGCTCGGCGCGCGCGCCATCCGCGTGGATCCGGCGCGGCGGATGGTCGAGCTGGGCGACGGCGAGATGGTGCCCTACGACCGGCTGCTGGTGACCACCGGCGGGCGCAATCGCGCGCTTACCACCGCGGGCGCGGATCTCCCCGGCATCTTCCAGCTCCGGACCGTCGAGGACTGCAACCGCATCCGTGCCGTCGCGCGCGCCGGTGCCCGCGCGGTCGTGGTCGGCATGGGCTTCATCGGCTCCGAGGTGACCGCGTCGCTGCGCCAGATGGGCGTGGCGGTGTCGGCGATCGAGGGGCACCCGGTTCCGCTCGCACGCGTCCTCGGCCCCGAGGTGGGCGCGGTGCTGGCCGCCATCCACCGGGACCGGGGCGTGGACCTGGTGCTGGGCGACTCGGTCGCGGCGTTCGAGGGTGCCGGCCGCGTCGAGCGCGTGCGCACCGCGAAGGGGCGGGTGCTCGCGTGCGACCTGGTGGTGGCCGGGATCGGCATCGAGCCCAACCAGGAGCTGCTGGCCGAGGCCGGCGCCCGCGTGGACAACGGCGTGCTCGTCGATCCGCAGTGCCGCACTTCGCTGCCGGACGTCTACGCCGCGGGCGACGTGGCGAGCCACCAGCACCCGCTCTTCGGCCGCCTCCGCGTGGAGCACTGGAACAACGGGCTCCACCACGGTCGGGCCGCGGCCCGCGCGATGCTGGGCGGGAGCGAGCCCTACGACTACGTCCACTCGTTCTGGTCGGATCAGTACGAGCACCTCATCGAGTACGTCGGCTTCGTCGCGACGTGGGACCGCCTCGTGTTCCGGGGTCGGCCGGAGAGCCGCAAGTTCCTCGGCTTCTACCTGAAGGACGGCGCGCTGCGCGCGGCGGTCGGCCTCGACCGGGGCGGCGATCCGGAGGACCCGAAGGGCGAGAGCGAGCTCAAGATCGTGGCCGGCCTGATCCGGAGCCGCGCCCACGTCGATCCTGCGCGCCTGGCCGACGAGGCGGTGGAGCTGTCGCGCCTGGCCCCGGCGCCCGCCTGACCCCCCGTCCGTTTGCCGCCCTGGGGTGGTAAACTCTCGACACCATGAGCTTCGACTACGGCAAGTACTTCGGCGAGATCAAGCTGACCCACGACCTCCTCTCGAAGAAGGAGGAGCGGACGTGGCTCCTCAAGCCGCCGCGGGACGGGGAGCGCCACGACGTGGTCCTCTACCTGGGCTGCAACGTCCTGCGCACCTCGCACCTGGTCGAGACGGTGGCCGCGGTGTTCGACCGCCTCGGGCTCGACTATGTGGCCGCGGGCGGGCCCACCTACTGCTGCGGCATCCAGCACCACCGGCGCGGGCAGGAGGCCTCGGGCGAGCGCTACGCCAACCACACCGTCGAGCTGCTGCAATCCATGGCTCCGCGCGAGGTCGTCATGTGGTGCCCCTCGTGCATCCAGTTCTACGACGAGGTGCTGAAGGCGGACCTGCCGTTCCCGAAGCGCCACACCGCCGAGTTCCTCGCCGACTGCCTGGACCGCGGGCTCTTCACGTTCACCCGGCGGGTCGAGGCCACCGTGGCGCTCCACTACCACTACGCGACCGAGGCCCGGGCGCGCGAGGGGCGGGCCGCGCGGCGGCTGCTGGAGGCGGTGCCCGGCATCACGGTGGTCGACTTCGAGCCCGACGCCCGGTGGGGGCGCACGTGCACGCCGGCCCTGCAGGAGCAGCTCGGGCCCGAGGCCTGGCGGCAGATGGCGCTCGACGACATCGACCGGGCGCGCGCGGCGGGGGCCACGCACCTGGCCGGCATCTACCACGGCTGCCATCGCGACCAGTGCCGCTTCGAGCGGGAGCGCCCGATCGTGGTCGAGCATTACCTCACGCTCTTCGCCCGCGCGCTCGGCATCGAGTTCGAGGACACCTACAAGAAGTACATGCACATGGGTGATCCCGACCGCATCCTCGAGGACGCGAGCCCGTGCATGGCGGCCAACGGGGTCGACCCGCAGCAGGCGCGCGGGCTGGTCATCAAGACCTTCTCGGCATGAGCGACGGCCCGGCCGCCTCCGCCCGTCCGGCGATCCAGTTCGCCCCGGAGGACGACGTTCCGATCCGGTACATGGAGCGCACGCGCGCCTACTACCAGGCGCTCGGCTTCAGCCCGTATCGCTGGGCCCACTTCACCGACGCGCCCTTCACGCCGCTCGCGGTGCCCCTCGCGCGGGCGCGCGTGGCGGTGATCACGACCGCGGCGCCGTTCCAGCCGGAGGCGGGCGACCAGGGGCCGCGCGCGCCCTACAACGCGGCCGCGAAGTTCTACCAGGTCTACTCGGCCCCGGTGGACAGCAAGCCCGACCTCCGGATCTCGCACGTGGGATACGACCGCGCGAACACGGTGCCGGAGGATCTCGACGCGTACTTTCCGCTGACCCGGCTCCAGGAGGCGGTCGCGGCCGGGCGGGTCGGCGGCCTGACCCCGCGTTTCCACGGGGCGCCGACCAACCGCAGCCACCGCGTGACCATGGAGACCGACGCCCCCGAGCTGCTGCGCCGCTGCCGGGAGGACGGCACCGACGCGGTGGTGCTGGTCCCGAGCTGACCGGTCTGCCACCAGACCGTCGGTCTGGCCGCGCGGCACCTGGAAGCCAACGGGCTCTCGACCGTGATCATGGGCTGCGCCCGGGACATCGTCGAGCACTGCGGGGTCCCGCGCTTCGTGTGGAGCGACTTTCCGCTCGGCAACTCGGCCGGGCGGCCCTTCGACGCGGAGTCGCAGGCGTGGACCCTCGAGCTGGCGCTGCGCCTGCTCGAGGGCGCCCCGGCGGCCCGGACGACGGTGGCGTCTCCGCTGCGCTGGACCGCGGACCCGGCGTGGAAGCACAAGTACCTCGACGCGGGCAAGCTCACCCCGGAGGACATCGCCGAGCGGCGCAAGGAGTTCGACGTGGTGAAGGCGGTCGCGAAGGCCAAGCGCGAGGGCGCGTGAGCAAGCCGTTCGCGGGCGTCCGGATCCTGGACTTCACCCGCTATCTCGCCGGTCCCTACGGGACCTATCAGCTCGCCCTCCTGGGCGCCGACGTGATCAAGATCGAGTCGCACGAGGGCGACGAGACGCGCATCTCCCCCGCCGATCCCAAGTGGGCGGAGCGGAAGATGGCGCCGTCGTTCCTCTCCATGAACGGCAACAAGCGGTCGATCACGCTGGACCTGCGCCGGACGGAAGCGATCGAGGTCGTGAAGCGGCTCGTGGTCGGGGCGGACGTGGTGTGGGAGAACTTCCGGGGCGGGGTCATGGACCGGCTCGGGCTCGGCTACGAGGTCCTCTCCGCGATCAACCCGCGGCTCATCTACTGCGGCGTCTCCGGCTTCGGTCGCACCGGGCCCGAGAAGGCGACCGCGGCCTTCGACGGCAAGCTCCAGGCGATGTCCGGGATCATGTCGATCACCGGCGAGCCGGCCTCGGGTCCCACCCGCGCCGGCTTCGCGCTCTGCGACACCATCGGCGGCATCACCGCCGCGCTCGCGGTGGCGAGCGCGCTCTACCAGCGCACCCACACCGGGCGGGGCCAGCTCGTGGACGTGGCGATGCTGGACGCGGCGCTGGCCTTCATCGCGGGGCCGGTGTCCGAGTACACGGTGGCGGGCGTCGAGCAGAAGCAGATCGGCAACGGCTCGGTGAGCCGCAAGCCCACCGCGAGCCGCTTCCGCTGCGGCGGCGGCTACATCGTGCTCGCGGTGCTGACCGAGAGGCAGTTCACGAGCCTGATGAAGGCGCTCGGCCGCGCCGACGCGCTGGCCGACCCGCGGTTCAAGGACTGGCCGGCCCGCACCGCGAACGAGCCGGCGCTACGCCAGATCATCGAGACCGCCATGGCGGAGGGCGATCCCCGGGCCTGGGAGGCGCGCCTCACCGCGGCCGACGTGCCGTGCGGCTCGATCTGGAAGATCGACGAGATCGTCGGCCACCCGCAGCTCGAGCACCGCGCCGTGCTCCAGACCATCGACTCGCGGTACGGCCCGATGCGCCTGGTCGGCGCCGGGTTCCGGCTCGAGCACGGCAGCCCGGGGATCGACCGGGAGCCGCCGACGCTCGGCGAGCACACCGACCAGATCCTGGCCGAGGCCGGCTACACCGCGGACGAGATCGAGCGGCTCCGGCGCGACGCGGTCGTGTAGCGGGGGCCGGCGGATGCGGTCCCCGGTGACGGACGGCGTCGCGACGACGGACCGGCACACCACCTTCTACCTCGAGGCGGGCGCGCCCGACGCCCCGCCGATCGTGTTCGTGCACGGCTGGCCGGAGCTCTCCCTCAGCTGGCGGCACCAGCTGCCCTGCTTCGCCGACCTCGGCTTCCGCGCGATCGCCCCCGACATGCGCGGCTACGGCCGATCGAGCGTCTACCCTCGTCACGAGGACTACGCGCTCGAGCACGCGGTGCGCGACATGATCGAGCTGCTGGACGCGCTCGGCCGGGAGCGGGCGGTGTGGGTGGGCCACGACTGGGGCAGCCCGGTGGTCTGGAGCCTGGCGAGCCAGCACCCGGAGCGCTGCTGGGGCGTGGCCAACCTCTGCGTGCCGTACCTGGCGGCGGGCTTCGCCCCGAGGAATCTGATTCCCCTGATCGATCGCGCGGTCTATCCGGAGGCGCAGTACCCGGCCGGCCAGTGGGACTACATGCTCTTCTACGAGGAGAGCTTCGAGAAGGCCGGCGCCGCGTTCGACGCCGACCCGCGCAACACCGTGAAGGCTCTCTTCCGGAAGGGGAGCCCCGCGGGCCGAGGCAAGCCGTCCCGCACCGCGCAGACCCGCAGGGACGGCGGCTGGTTCGGCGGGGCCGGCCGCGCGCCCGACGTGCCGCGGGACGCCGACGTGGTGACCGAGGAGGAGCTCGACACGTACGCGGCCGGCCTCGCGCGCAACGGCTTCTTCGGCCCGGACTCCTGGTACATGAATGCCGAGCGCAACCTGGCCTACGCCACGAAAGCGAAGGATGGCGCCCGGCTCACCCTCCCGGTCCTGTTCCTGCACGGCGCGTACGACTACACGTGCGAGACCGTCGACTCCCGGCTGGCCGAGCCCATGCGCCGGGACTGCCGGAGCCTCACCGAGGTCGTCGTGCCATCCGGGCACTGGATGGCGCAGGAGAAGCCTCGCGCGGTCAACGCGGCGCTCGCGCGGTGGCTGGCCACGACGCTCCCCGAGGTCTGGCCCGTCCGGCCTCTCACGCGGCCCTGAAGAGGAGGCGACCATGTTGCGGACCCGCATCTGCGAGCTACTCGGCATCGAGCACCCGATCGTCCTCGGCGGAATGGGGACCGGCACGTCGCCTGCGCTGGTGGCCGCGGTCTCCGAGGCGGGCGGCCTGGGCGTGCTGGGCGCGACCGCGCAGGACTCCGCCGCGGTGGCCCGCGACGCCGCGGAGATCCGCGCGCTGACCGGCAGGCCCTTCGGGCTGAACCTGCTCCTGTTCCGGGAGCGGCCCGGCCAGTACGACGGGCTCCTCGCGGCGCGGCCCCGGGTGGTCTCGACCGCGTGGCCGACGCTCGAGCAGGAGCTGGCCGGCTACGTCACGCGGGCTCACGCGATCGGGGCGCTGTTCATGCACATGGTCTCGACGGTGGCCGAGGCGAGGGGGGCCGCGCGGGCCGGGGTCGACGTGATCGTGGCGCAGGGCACCGAGGGCGGCGGCCACGTCGGGGTCATGGGCACCATGCCGCTCGTCCCCATGGTGGTGAGCGCGGTGGCGCCGGTCCCGGTGCTCGCCGCGGGCGGCGTCGCCGACGGACGCGGGCTCGCCGCGGCGCTGGCCCTGGGCGCCGACGGGGTACTGCTGGGCACCCGCTTCCTGGCCAGCGACGAAGCGCCGATCGCGAAGGGCCTCAAGCAGGCGATCCTCGAGAGCGACGGCCACGACACCCTGGTCACCGACATTCCCGACGTGGCGCACGGGCAGGTGTGGCCTGGCGCCTACGTGCGCGTGCGACGCAACCGCTTCATCGAGGAGTGGATCGGTCGCGAGAACGAGCTGCGGCGGCACCGGGTCGAGGTGAGCGCGCGGCTCCGCGAGGCCGCGAAGGCGGGCGATCCGGATCGCGGCGCGGTCATGATCGGCCAGACCGCCGGTCTCATCGATCGCGTCGAGCCGGCCGCCGACCTGGTCCGCGAGATCAGCCGCGACGCCGAGGCCATCCTGCGCGAGCGTCTGCCGCGCCTGCTCGCCTGATGCCGCCCATGCCCGAGAAGCGACCGGCGACGGCGTCACGCGGCATGGTGGTCACGAATCACCCGCTCGGCTCGGCGGCGGGCGCCGAGATGCTCGCGGCGGGCGGCAACGCGGTGGACGCGGCGATCGGCGCCCTCTTCGCGCTGACCGTGGTGGAGCCGATGATGGTCGGCATCTTCGGCGCGGGCATGACCCACCTCCGGCTGGCCGACGGCCGGCACCTGGTGATCGACAACTACACCACCGCGCCGACGGCCGCGCGCCCCGACATGTACCGGCCCGTCTCCGACGCCTGGCCCGACTACCTGCGCGCGGAAGGCGACGTCAACCTGGTCGGCCTCCTCTCGGTGGGAGTGCCCGGCACGCTCAAGGCGTGGGTGGAGGCGATCGCCCGCTTCGGCCGCCTCGATCTCGAGACCGTGATGCAGCCCGCGATCCGCCACGCCGAGCGTGGCTTCCGGGCGACGCCCTACCTGGTCGAGGCGGTGCGCGAGACCGCGCCCGACCTGGCCCGCTTCCCGGAGACCGCGCGCACCTTCCTGCCGGGCGGCGCGCCCATCAAGCCCGGCGATCTGGTCGCGATGCCGGAGTACGCGGCCACCCTGCGGCTGATCGCGGCGAAGGGGCCGGGCGTGCTCTATGGCGGCGACCTCGGCGCCACGGTGGCCGATTACATGCGGAAGGCGGGCGGCATCATCACCCTCGACGACCTGGCGCGCTACCAGACGATCGATCGGTCGCCCGTCCACGGCCGCTACCGCGGCTTCGAGATCGCGGGCGCCCCGCCGCCCACCGCGGGTGGGGTCCACCTCGTCGAGATGCTGAACATCCTCGAAGGCTTCGATCCGCGCGGGCTTCGGTTCGGCACCGCGGAGTACTTCCACCTGATCGCCGAGGTGCTCAAGATCGGCTTCGCCGACCGCAACGGTTGCACCGGCGATCCGGCGTTCGTGGACATCCCGGTCGAGCGGCTCATCTCGAAGGAGTACGCCACCTCGCGACGCGCGCAGATCCGTCTGGACCGGGCGGGAGACTACGCCGCCACTCCGGACGTCACCGCGGGCTCCGCCCACACCACGCACGTGACCACCGCGGACGCCGACGGCAACGTGGTCGCGATGACCCAGACCATCAACAACCTGTTCGGCTCGAAGGCCACCGTGCCCGGCACCGGGATGCTCCTGAACAACACCATGGCGCTCTTCGACCCGCACCCGGGCACGCCCGCCTCCATCGCGCCCGGCAAGCGGGTCACCAGCAGCATGGCCCCCACCATCGTGCTGCGCGACGGCAAGCCGGTGTGGGCGCTCGGCCTACCGGGTGGGGTGCGCATCTTCACCTCCGTGCTCCAGGCGGTCGTCAATCTGATCGACCACGGCATGACGCTGCAGGAGGCGGTCGAGGCGCCCCGCATCTGGAGCCAGGGCCAGGAGCTCGAGATGGAGCAGGACATCCCGGTCGCGGTCCGAGACGCGGTGGCGGCCCGGGGCCACCACGTGGTGGCGGTCGGAGGCGTCGCGGGCGGGATGAACGCGGTGGGCTTCGCGGCGGACGGCACGCTCGAGGGCGCGGCGTGCTGGCGCGCCGACGGCACGCCGATCGGCGTGAGCGGCGGCCTCGCGCGGCCGGGGAGCCGCTTCCGGCCGGACGTGGCGCGCCGCGCTCCCTGACCGCGGTCGCTAGCCCTTGGCGCCGGCCGCCGCGCGGTCCATCAGGTCCTTCGCCCCGGCCTGGATCCACGGGAAGAAGCTGGTCATGATGCAGCGCACGCCGAGGCGCGTGTAGCGCTCGACGTTGCCGCTGTTGACCAGGGTGCCCGCCTTGCGGCCCGCCTGCGTGATCTTCGCGATCGCCCCGTCCACCGTCTTCTGCACCTCCGGCAGGTCGAGCTTGCCGATGTGCCCCATAGACGTGGCGAGGTCGTTGGGGGCCACGAAGAAGACGTCGATGTGGTCGGTCTTCAGGATCTCGTCGAGGTTGTTGACCGCCACGATGTCCTCGATCAGCACGATCAGCAGGCTCTGGTCATTGGCGGTCTTGAGGTAGTCGGTCACCCCGAAGCCCTGCCGGCTCGTGAACATGCCGCGCTTGCCGAGCGGCGCGAACTTGGCCGCCTCCACCGCGGCCTGGGCCTCGGCGCGGGTGTTGACGTGCGGCACCACGATGCCCTGGGCCCCGCGGTCGAGCGTGCGGTAGATCGTGGCGTAGTCGTTGTCCATCACCCGCACCACGCTGCTCACGCCCCAGAGGTCGCAGGCGCGGGTCAGGTTGCCCAGGTCGGCGTAGTCGACGCCGCCGTGCTCGCCCTCGAGCCAGATGCCGTCGGCGCCCAGCGGCCCGAGCTGGTCGATCAGATCGGGATCGTTGGTGCCGGCCAGGATGGTCGCCACCTGGCCGGCGGCCAGGCGCTGCTTCACCTTGTTCGGTCGAATGTTCATCGGCTCGTTCTCTCTTCTCGTCAGGGTTGGGGCAGCGCGTCGCCCAGCATCCGGCCGAAGACTACCATCTCCGGGCTCGTCTTCCGATAGGTGTCGAGCGCGGCCAGCACCGCCGGGACGTCGCGGGCGGGCGGCATCGGGGGATCGGCGGGCAGCGGCGGCAGCACCGTGAAGACCGCCGGCACCTCCGCGTCCACCGCGGCGAGCAGCCGCTGGCACGCCGCGCGGGTCGCGCCGTCGTCGAGCAGCGGCCGGAGCACGGTGACCGCATGGGCGAGGTAGCCGGGCCACGACGCGAGCATGCGGTAGAGGCCCGGGACGAACGGCTCGCCACCCACCGCGGTGCCGAGCGAGCCCAGCAGCGCCTGCTGCGGGGGAGGCAGCGCGCCCGGATCGACGAGGGGCGGCAGCGGTCCGAGCGGCGGGGGCGGCGTCCAGTCCGGCGCGCCACTCGCGGGGCCCGCGGGGCGGTCGCCGCTCAGGATGCGCCGCAGCAGGCCCGACAGC
>DATJIR010000011.1:0-11774 GCA_035493135.1 Verrucomicrobiia bacterium | reverse complement strand
GGTGGTGGCATCATCACCATCACCACGATGATTGGCGCTAAGTGGACAATGTAGGCCAAGCGGTCATCGGGCGGCAGCCGAGACGCCCGGACACGGCCGACGGGGAGGGGCCGCCCCGTCAGCCTTCTCTCCTTGAGCCCTGATCTCCCCACCGGGGTTGATCACGGTGTGGATGTTCAGATAGGTCATTCCGTTCTGGATGCCCAGTCGTGCTGGATCCGACGGCCGACGGGCAGGGGCCGGCCTCTAGAGGCCGCCCCGTCGAGTTCTGTTTCATAAAGATCATTACCTCCGGGTCGCACTGATGCTACGTTCAGATTGAATATGGAAGGCTCCGCTCCGCTGACTGTGCTTAAGCGAAACAGGGACACAAACCACATCGAGTTCGAGTGTCCGACCTGTCGAAATACCATCGCGTTGGGCCCGGCGTCTTTGACCGAAATCTCGGCAGGTAGCGGAGTCGTGAGCTGGTGCAAGGGCTGCCTGTCGAACACCGCTGTGTCCCTGGCGTCCCTTGGCGGTTTTCTGTGGGAGCAGGTTTGAAGCCGGTCGCGCCCTAGCGCTTGTTCCCCCGCTCTCCACGATCTCCGGCGGTCAGGCGTGCGGAACATGGTCCGGAGCGGCATCACCGAGGGCGTGGCCATGAAGATCAGCGGCCACCGGACCCCCAGCGTCTTTGACCGCTACAACGTCACCTCCGCGAAGGATCTCCAGGCCGCCGCTCGGCTCAGGGGCACGTTTTCGGGCACGTTCGGGCAGCCGTGATAGAATCGCGCTCTGCAACACGCTGATCTGATTACCAAGGCGGCGTAGCTCAGGTGGCAGAGCAGGGGTCTCATAAGCCCCGTGTCGGAGGTTCGAGTCCTCCCGCCGCCACCACACATCCAGACCCGGCGAGACGACGCGGCGGAGGCTACGGCTTGCGGTTGAGCGCGCGCTCCCGCTCCTCCCACTGCTGCTGGATGCGGCGCTGCTGGCGGCGCTCCGAGACGGTATGGACCACGGCCGCCAGAACGGTGAACACCACGGCCGCGACCCCGAAGAGCGCGAGCGTCATGGGTGGTGCGAGCGGGCCGTGGAGGCCATTAATTCGATCCTACCGCAGGGGGTAAGTCATCGCCAAATAAGCCGGGATGCGGTTGAAGTCGGCCCGGCCCTCCGCTAGACTACTCCTCCGTGACCCCCACGCCCGCCGCCGGCCGACCCCTCGCGCGGTTCTCGGTCCTCGACCTGACCACGGTCCGCTCCGGGCCCACCTGCACCAAGATCCTGGCCGACTTCGGGGCCGACGTGATCCGGGTGGAGCGGCCGGGCGGGGAAGGGCGCGAGCGGGTCTTCTTCGACGCCGCCGACCTGCACCGCAACAAGCGGAGCATCGCGGTCAACCTGCAGGATCCGCGCGGGGTCGCCATCGTCAAGCGGCTGGCCGCGCGCTCCGACGTGGTGGTCGAGAACTACCGCCCCGACGTCAAGCATCGTCTGGGCGTGGATTACGAGGCGCTGTCGCCCGAGAATCCCCGGCTCGTCTACGCGAGCATCTCGGGCTTCGGCCAGGACGGCCCCTACCGGGACCGCCCGGGCTACGACCAGATCGTGCAGGGCATGTCCGGCCTCATGTGGCTGACCGGCACCGCGGAGAGCGCTCCGCTGCGCGTGGGCATCCCGATCGGCGACCTGCTCGCCGGCTACTTCGCAGCGCTCGGCATCCTGACCGCGCTCCTGGAGCGGGAGGTGTCCGGGCGCGGCCAGAAGGTCGAGACCTCGCTGCTCGAGGCGCTGACCGGCAGCCTCTCGTTCCAGGCCGCCAAGTACGTCAACACCGGCGAGGTGCCGCCGCCGGTCGGCAATCACCATCCGCTGACCGCGCCGATGGGCGTCTACCGCGCCAGGGACGGCTTCTTCAACCTGGCGGTGGGTAACGACGACATGTGGCGGCGCTTCTGCAAGGCGATCGAGCAGCCCACCCTGGCCGACGACGCGCGCTTCGGCGGCATGCTCGCCCGGGTGAAGCATCGCCAGGCCCTGGACGCGGTGCTCGAGACCGCGCTCGCCCGCCGCTCCGCCGCGGAGTGGGTGGAGGTCCTGAACGCGGCGGGAGTGGCCTGCGGGCCGATCAACACGGTGGACCGGGTCTTCGCCGACCCGCAGATCCGCCAGGCCGACCTGGTGCGGGACGTCGCGAACGCCACCTGGGGGCCGCACAAGGTCCTGGCCCTGCCGGTGCACCTCTCGCGCACGCCGGCGCGCGTCGAGCGCGCGGCCCCCATGACCGGCGAGCACACCCGCGCGGTCCTCACCGAGCTGGGCTACGATACCGCCGCCCTCGACGCCTTGCTGGCGGAGGGCGTGATCGAGCAGCACAAGGGAGAGACGACATGAGCGACCACATCCTGGTCGAGCAGGACGGTCCGATCGCGACCGTCGTGTTCAACCGGCCGAAGATGCGCAACGCGATCAGCCTGGCCATGTGGTCGGAGATCGCCATGGTGACCGAGCGCCTATCGAAGGACGACGCGGTGCGCGCGATCGTCTATCGCGGGGCGGGCACCGACGCCTTCGCGTCCGGCGCGGACATCTCCGAGTTCCAGGAGAACCGCAAGGACACCGCGACCGCGCTCAAGTACAACAAGCAGACCGAGGCCGCCTACTCCTCGATCCGCCTCTGCCCGAAGCCGACGGTGGCGATGGTGTTCGGCTACTGCATGGGCGGGGCCATGGCGCTCGCGATGGCGGCCGACTTTCGCTTCGCGGCGGCCGGCTCGCGGTTCGGCATCCCGGCCGCGCGGCTCAGCATCATCTACGGTCTCGACCCGGTGCACCAGCTGGTGGACCTGGTGGGCCCGGCCTACGCCAAGGACATCCTCTACTCGGCCCGGACGGTGGAGGCGGACGAGGCCCTCCGCATCGGCTTCATCCAGCGGCTGGTGCCGGTGGCCGAGCTCGAGGCCTACACCTACGACTACCTGAAGAAGGTCGCGGCCAACGCGCCCCTGTCGGTGCGCGGGACGAAGGCCCAGGTGCAGGCGATCTTCGAGGGCATCAGCGACGCCCACCGCGAGCATCTCCGCGACCTGGGCATCGCCACCTTCGACAGCGAGGATTATCGGGAGGGCACGCGGGCCTTCCTCGAGAAGCGGGCGCCCCGGTTCCAGGGGCGATAGCCTCTGCGCGTCACCGTTCTCTCCTCGACGCCCCTCAATCCGCTGGAGGGGAGCGGCACCTTCGTCGGCATCGCCGGGCTGGCGCAGGGGCTGGCCCAGCTCGGCCACCAGGTCACGCTGCGTCCGCTCGGCCGCCGGACCGGATTCCATACCCTGGACCGCTGGCTCTACAACGCGGGCGTGGTCCTGCGCCCGCCGCGGGGCACCGACCTGGTGCTGGGCGTCGACCTCGACGGCTTCCTGTGGGCGCGGCGGCGGCGCACGCTGCCCTTCGTGGCGAGCCTCAAGGGCATCATCGCCGACGAGCTCAAGAACGAGCGCGGCCTCGTGCGCGCCCTCCTCGCGGTGCAGGCGCGCTGGGAGGCGCGCAACGTCGCGCGCGCCGACCTCGTCATGGTGACGAGCCGCTACTCCGCGGAGGTCGCGCGGCGCGAGTACCGCGTGCCGCCCGAGCGGCTCGCGGTGGTGCCGGAGCCCATCGATCTTGAGGTCTGGGACGATCAGTTCTGGCGCGCTCCGCGGCGGCCGCGCGGAGGGCCGGTGGTGCTCTGCGTGGCCCGCATGTACCCGCGCAAGCGGATCGGCGACCTGCTCCGCGCGGCCGACATGCTCCGCGCGCGCGTTCCCGGCCTGCAGGTCCGGGTGGTGGGACGCGGGCCGGAGTGGCCCGCGCTCTCCCGGCTCCACGCCGAGCTCGGGCTCGGTGACTCGGTCGCCCTGCTGGGCGACCTCACCCGCGAGCGCCTGGCCGAGGAGTACGTCAACGCCACCGTGTTCTGCCTGCCCTCGGTGCAGGAGGGCTTCGGCATCGTCTTCCTCGAGGCGATGGCCGCCGAGATGCCGGTGGTGGCCTGCCGGGTCGCGGCCATCCCGGAGGTGGTGCAGGACGGGATCACCGGCCTGCTGACCGCGCCGCGGGCCCCGGGCGAGCTCGCCGCGGCCATCGAGCGGCTGATCGCGGACCCTGCGCTCGCCCGGGGCATGGGGCGCGAGGGCCGGCGCCGCGCGCTCGGGTTCACGCCGCGCCACGTCGCGGAGCGCTTCCTCCACGCGGTACACTCGTCGCAGCAACGGCTGGGACAGCAGGCGCGAGGAGGCTGAGCCGCATGGTGTACGCGACCCGGAAGTTCACGTTCTCGGCCGGCCACCGCTACTGGCGACCCGAGTGGAGCGCGGAGGAGAACGCGCGCACCTTCGGCTCGCTCACGGTGGCCCACGGCCACAACTACGCGCTCGAGGTGACGATCCGCGGGGCGGTCGATCCGCGCACCGGGATGGTCATGGACCTGGGCGAGCTGAAGCGGGTGGTGGGCGACGCGGTGATCGGCCGCTTCGACCACGCCGATCTCAACCAGGATCCGCTCTTCCCGCCCGGCACCATCCCCACCACCGAGAACCTGGTGCGGGTGATCTGGGATCTCCTCGGGCCCAAGCTCGGCGCCGACCGGCTGCACCGGCTGCGGCTCTGGGAAGACCCCACCTTCTACGTCGAGTATCTCGGCGAATGAGCGCCTACGCGGTCACCCGCGCCTACCACTTCAGCGCCGCGCACCGGCTCGCCAGCGACCGCTTCTCCGACGAGGAGAACGCCCGGGTGTACGGGCAGTGCTTCCGTCAGCACGGCCACAACTACGTGCTCGAGGTCACGGTGTCCGGCGCGCTCGATCCCGTCACCGGCATGTCGATCGACATCGGCATCGTCGACCGGGCGGTGAAGACCGCGGTGCTGGATCGCGTCGATCACTACGATCTGTCCGCCACCGTGCCCGCGCTGGCGGGGGTGATCACGACCGGCGAGAACCTCGCCCGCACCTTCTGGGCGTGGCTCGAGGGCGCGCTGCCGCCGGGCAGTCTCCGGCGCGTGACGCTGGTGGAGACCGCGAACAACGTGTTCGAGTACTGCGGCGAATCCGCGCCCGCGAGGTGACGGACCATGGGAGGTGACGGCACCGCGATGGAGCGCCTCATCCACGACATGCTGAAGGAGATGGGCGAGGACCCGACGCGGGAAGGGCTCGAGAAGACCCCGACCCGCGTGGCCAAGGCCTGGGAGTATCTGACGTCGGGCTACCGGCAGAACGTGCACGACGTGCTCAACGAGGCTCTGTTCACGGAAGAGTACGACGAAATGGTGGTGGTGAAGGACATCGACTTCTACTCTCTCTGCGAGCACCACTTGCTGCCGTTCTTCGGCAAGTGCCACATCGCCTACATGCCGTCGCGCAAGATCGTGGGGCTCTCCAAGCTGCCGCGGCTGGTCGAGATGTTCGCGCGCCGCCTGCAGGTGCAGGAGCGCCTCACCACCCAGATCGCCCAGACCCTCAACGAGGTGCTCCAGCCACGCGGGGTCGCGGTGGTGGTCGAGGCCCTGCACATGTGCATGCTGATGCGCGGGGTCGAGAAGCAGAACTCCAAGGCGGTCACCTCGGCCATGCTCGGCGCCTTCCGCGAGAACGCGGAGACGCGCGCCGAGTTCATGGAGCTGATCCGAGCCCGCGGCGGGCTCGTCATTTGAAGCTCGCCGGCCAGGTCGCCATCGTCACCGGAGCCGGGCGGGGCATCGGCCGGGCGATCGCGGCCGCCCTGGCCCGGGAGGGCGCCGCGGTGGTGCTGGCCGCCCGCTCCGGGCCCGAGCTTGACGCCGTGGCCCGCGAGATCGAGCAGGCGGGGGGCCGGGCCCTGCCCGTGCCGACCGACGCGCGGCAGGAGGCCTCGGTGGAGGCCTTGGTGCGCCGGACACTCGCGGAGTGGCGGCAGGTCGACGTGTTGGTCAACGCGGCCGGGGTGGCGACCTTCGCCCCGGTGACCGACTCCAAGCTCGACGACTGGGACCAGATGCTGGCCGTCAACCTCCGCGGCGCGGTGCTCTGCTGCCGGGCCGTCCTGCCGGCCATGATCGGCCGGCATCGGGGCACCATCATCAGCGTGGGGTCCGTGGTCACGAGCCGGGCGCTGGCCGGCAGCGCCGCGTATACCGCCTCCAAGTACGGGCTGCTCGGCTTCTCGCGGGTGCTCGCCGAGGAGATGCGGCCCCACGGGGTCCGCGTCGGGGTGCTCTCGGCCGGGGCCACCGACACCCCCCTCTGGGACGCCATGCCGGGAGCCCCGGCGAGGGATCGCATGCTGCGGCCCGCCCAGGTGGCCGAGGCGGCCCTGCTCATGGCCAGCCTGGGCCCGAACGCGACGCTCGAGGAAGTCACGCTCCTGCCGGCCGGGGGAATCCTCTGAAAGCCGACGGGTGCACGGCAAGCCCTCGGCCCTTCTGCTATACTTAGGCCGAATCGACATTTCGGCACTCCAGGCCCAAGGAGGCATTGATGATCACGTTGACTGAGACGGCCGCCAAGAAGATCTCGGACCTGCGGCTCGAAGAGGGCAAGCCCGAGTGGGGGCTGCGGATCCGTATCGTCGGAGGCGGTTGCTCCGGCATGTCCTACGAGCTCGGCTGGGACGATACCGCGACCGACGGCGACAACGTCGTCGAGACGCACGGCGTGAAGGTCTTCGTAGACTCGAACAGCGCGCCGTATCTCCAGGGTAGCGAGATCGACTACGTCGACAACAACATGCTGGGCGCCGGGTTCGCGATCAAGAACCCGAACGTCAAGTCGTCCTGCGGCTGCGGCTCGTCCCACCAGTTCTAGCCCGCCGCGGGGGACCGAGGCTCGCTCGATGAAGGTGCAGGTCCGGCTGTTCGCCCGCTATCGCGAGGCGGCGGGCCGCGATTCGCTGGATCTCGAGCTTCCCGACGGCGGCACCGTCGAGCGGGCCTGGGAAGCGGTGACCCGTCAGCTTCCGGCGCTCGAGCCCTACCGACCGTTCACCCTGTTCGCGCTCCGCAACGACTACGTCGACGCGGAGCGACCGCTCGCGGACGGCGACGAGCTCTGTCTGTTCCCGCCGGTGAGCGGCGGCGTCGCGTCGCCCGAGGCGGACTGGATCGAGGTCACCACCGAGCCCCTGTCCGAGCGCGCGGTCGCCCAGGCGGTCGAGCACCCGGGGGCCGGCGCGCTGGCGCTCTTCTCGGGGGTGGTGCGCGACCAGACCGGCGGGCGGCGCGTGAAGTTCCTCGAATACGAGGCCCACGGGCCCATGGCGCTGGCCAAGATGCGGGAGATCGCGTCGGCCATCCGCGGGCGCTGGCCCACCGTCACCCGCATCGCCCTCGTCCACCGCATCGGACGCCTCGAGATCGGGGAATCGAGCGTGATGGTCGCGGTCTCGTCGCCCCACCGCGCCCTGGCCTTCGAGGCCTGCCGCTTCGCCATCGACACCCTGAAGGAGACGGTGCCGATCTGGAAGAAGGAGTACTTCGAGGACGGCGAGGTGTGGGTGGGCCTGCAGTCGCAATGTGACCATCGCCACTAGTCTCGTCGCGCGCGTCCAGGACACCATTCGCCGTCACGGGATGCTCCGTGGCGGCGAAGGTGTCTTGGTGGCCGTCTCGGGCGGGCCCGACTCGGTCGCGCTGCTCGACGTGCTCTGCGCGCTCCGCGCGCCGCTCGCCCTCACGCTCTCGGTGGCGCACGTGCACCACGGCCTCCGGCCCGAGGCCGACGCGGAGGCCGCGGCGGTCGAGCGGTTCTGCGAGCGGCTCGGGGTGCCCTGCCGCGTCGAGCGGGTCACGGTCCGACGCGCCCCGCCCTGGGACGGGCTCGAGGCGGAGAGCCGGCGGGCCCGGCACGCGGCCCTGGCGCGCGCGGCGCACGCGGTGGGCGCGGCGCGCATCGCGACGGGCCACACCGCCGACGACCAGGCCGAGACGGTGCTGATGCGGCTGCTCCAGGGCGCGGGTCCCCGCGGGCTGGGCGGGATCGCGCCGGTGCGGGGAGCCCTCATGAGCCCGCTCATCGAGACCAGGCGGGCCGACATCGTGGTCCACCTGGACGCGCGGGGCCTGACCGCGGCGGAGGACGCGAGCAACCGCGATCCGCACTTCCTGCGCTCGCGCATCCGCCACGACCTTCTGCCGTTCATGGCCGAGCTCACCGGTGGCTCCGTGGTCGAGGCCCTCGGCCGCTCGGCCGCGGCGGCGCGCGCGGTGGTGGCCGACCTCGAGGCCCGCGCCCGCGCGGACCTGGAGCGGCTGGCCGTCCGGGATCCGTCCGGCCTCGTCCTCGACGTGGGCCCGCTCGAGGCGCAGCCGCTCGAGGTGGCCGCGGAGACGATCCGGCAGGCGGCCGCCCTGCTCGGCGAGACACGCCCGCTGCGTGGACCGGCCCAGCGCGCGCTGCGCCGGCTTCTCGGCGAGACGCCGCGGCGCCGGTCGGTGCGCCTGGGCCGGCTCGTCGTCGAGCGCAGCGGCCGCCGCCTGCGGGTGGGCCCGCCCGGCCTGCCCGCGGTCGCGCCGCGGGCGTGGGCGGCTCCGGGCGCGCTCGACCTGCCGGAGATCGGCGGACGGCTCACCGCCCGGGTCTTCCCCCGTGGCCCCGACTACATGGTGCCGCGCGAGCGCAGGCGCGCGGCGTTCGACGCCGACCTGCTGCCGGCCGCGCTCACCGTGCGCGCCCGCCGCCGCGGCGACGTCTTCGCGCCCTTCGGCGCCGCCGGCCTCCGGCGCCTGAAGTCCTTCCTGATCGACGCGGGCGTTCCCCGGTGGGAGCGTTCCCGCACCCCGCTCGTCGAGGCCGCCGGTGACATCGTGTGGGTGGCGGGCGTCCGCCGCGGCCAGCGCGCGCCGATCACCGCCGCCACGACGCGTATCCTCGAGCTCGCGCTCGAGGCGGCTGGTACCGCCCCGGGCCCGGCGGTAAGATGATGCGCGGAGGCCCGAGATGACGATCCGACGCGGTCTGCTCTCGCCCGTGCTCCTGCTCGCGGCGCTCCTGCTCCCGGGTCTCCCCGCCGCGGTTGCCCAGTCACGCCCGGCCCCCGCCGCGCCCGCGCCCGACTCGAAGGCGCTCCTGCGCGCGCTGGAGGACGCGTTCGTGTCCGTCGCGGATCGCGCCACCCCGTCGGTGGTCAACGTGAGCGTGAAGGTGAAGCCGGAGTCGGTGCCGGAAGGAGCGCCGTCGCCGGAGCTGGAAGAGCGCTTCCGCGAGTTCTTCGGTCCCGAGCTGTTCGAGCGCTTCTTCCGCCGCCGCGCGCCCCGCGAGGACGGCCGCGCCGCCGGTTCCGGCGTCATCGTCGACCCGCGCGGCTACATCCTGACCAACAACCACGTGGTCGAGAGCGCGACCGCGATCGAGGTGCGGCTGTCCGACGACCGCAAGTTCACCGCCACCCTGGTGGGCCGCGACACGCGCACCGATCTGGCCGTGCTCAAGGTCGAGAGCCCGATCCCGCTGCCGGTGGCGGACCTGGGCGACTCCGACACCCTCCGGGTGGGGCAGTGGGCCATCGCCATCGGCAACCCGTTCGGCCTCGACCGCACCGTGACCGCGGGCATCATCTCGGCCACCGGCCGCACCCACGTGGGGGTCGCGACCTACGAGGCCTTCATCCAGACCGACGCGTCGATCAACCCCGGCAACTCGGGCGGCCCGCTGCTCAACCTGGACGGGAGGGTCATCGGCATCAACACCGCCATCGTCTCGAGCGGGCAGGGCATCGGCTTCGCGATCCCGATCACGATGGCGCGCGACATCATGACCCAGCTGATCGCCCGGGGTCGGGTGGTGCGGGGCTGGCTCGGGGTCGTGATCCAGGAGCTCACCCCCGAGCTGGCCGCGGGCTTCGGGGTCAAGGAGGACGCGGGGGTGCTGGTGGCCGAGGTGATGAAGGACGGCCCCGCCGAGGCCGCCGGCCTCAAGGCGGGCGACGTGATCACCGGCTTCGGCGGGACGCCGATCAAGGACGTGACCGATCTCCAGAAGCGCGTGGCCGCGGTGGAGCCGGGCCGGCCCACCCCGATCATGGTGATGCGCGACCACGCCCCGCTCGCGCTCAGTGTGAAGGTGGGCGAGCAGCCCACCGACGAGGCGATGGCCGCGGCCGAGGGCGGCGGCGAGGACGTGCTGGGCCTCACGGTGGAGCCGCTCACGCCCGAGACGGCTCGGCAGAACCACCTCTCGGCCCGCAGCGGCCTGCTGGTCACCGAGGTGGCCCCGGGGAGCCCCGGCGCGGAGGCGGGCATCAAGCCGGGCGACGCCATCGTGGAGGTGAATCGACGCCCGGTGACCGACGCGGCCGCGTTCCGGCAGATCGCGGCCGCGCTCCGTCCCGGCGAGTCGATGCCGGTGTATCTCCAGCGTGGCGGGGGGCGCAACGAGTACGTGATGCTGACCGCCCCCCGCCCCTGATCCCCACGGCGACGCAGTAGGGGTAGAAATCCGCTTGACAGCGGTGTCACCGCTGCCTAACGTGCCGCTCACTTCGTCGCGGACGGGAGGGCACGCGAGTGACAGCCGAGCAGCGCGCACGGAAGGATACGGTCGAGGCGAGCGAGGCGTCCGCGGTATACCCGCCCCGCCCGGTGGTCCTCGCCATCGACGACGAGCCCGGGGTGCGGGAGTCGCTGCGGCTCATCCTCGGCGAGGAGTTCGAGGTGCTGGAGGCCGACGACGGCGCGGCCGCGCTGGCGATCCTGGGGGCCCGGCGGGTCGACGTGGCCCTCCTCGACGTGCGGATGCCCGGCGAGCCCGGCTCCCGGGTGCTGCCGCAGATCCTGGCCATCGACGACTCGATCCCGGTGATCCTGATCACCGCGGACCCCCACCTGCGCATGGCGGTCGACGCCATGAAGGCGGGCGCCTACGACTACCTGGCCAAGCCCTTCGACGTGGACGAGATCCTGAGCCTGGTGCGCGAGGCCGCCCGGCTGCGCGGGATGGAGCGCGAGCTGCACTACCTGCGGGGCGAGCTCGCGCGGGCCCACGGCTTCGACCAGCTGGTCGGGCGACATCCCCGGATGGTCCGGCTGTACGAGCTGATCGCGCAGGTGTCGCAGACGCCCGCCACCGTGCTGATCACCGCGGAGAGCGGGACCGGCAAGGAGCTGGTCGCCCGCGCCATCCACAACCAGAGCCCGCGCCGCGCGCAGCCCTTCGTGGCGGTCAACCTGGCCGCGATTCCGGACTCGCTGCTCGAGTCGGAGCTCTTCGGCCACGAGAAGGGCGCCTTCACCGGCGCCCACGCCCGCAAGCCGGGCAAGTTCGAGCTAGCCCACGGCGGCACCCTCTTCCTCGACGAGGTCGGCAGCCTGCGCGTCGACCTGCAGGCCAAGCTGTTGCGCGCCCTGCAGCAGCGGGAGATCGAGCGCCTCGGCGGCACCCGCACGATCCAGGTGGACGTGCGAGTCATCGCGGCCACCAACACCGACCTGCGACGGGCCATCCGGGAGCGCACGTTCCGGGAGGATCTCTACTACCGGCTGCACGTGGTGCCGGTCGGGGTGCCTCCGCTGCGCGAGCGGAAGTCGGACCTGCCCGACCTCGCCGCCCACTTCGTCCGGAAGTACTCCCGCCGCGGCGTAACTGCGCGTCGTTCCTGCGGTTCGGCCTCGATGCGCTCAGTCCTGGTTGCGTAGAGGTTGTGCCCGGTTGCGTCGTCGAGCCCATCGACGGCCTGCCGGTTGGCGCCCGGCACCAGGTGGCCGTAGACGTCCACGGTCATCTTGATGGAGCTGTGCCCGAGCTGGTCCCGCACGTAGGTGAGGCTCTCCCCCTGCTGAAG
>DATJIR010000010.1:0-23485 GCA_035493135.1 Verrucomicrobiia bacterium | reverse complement strand
GGTCCCCTTGACGCGTTTCTGCCGGCCGCTTTCGATTTGCGTGAACTCCAGGAAGACGATCTCCAGGTCCTCGGGGGCGATCCCGATCCCGGTGTCGGCCACGGTGAACACCACCCGGCCGTCGTCGCCCGGCCGGGCGCTGACCCGGATCTCGCCCCGCTCGGTGAACTTGAGCGCGTTCGAGAGGAGGTTGCGGAGGATCTGGGAGACCTTGCCCTCGTCGGTGTGCATCGGGGGCAGACCGTCCGGCTCCTCGAAAACGAGGTTCACGTGCTCGTTCAGCAGGAGCGGCCGCAGCATGCCGCGGAGCGCGGCGAAGAGGTCGCGCACGTCGAACTCGGCGGGGCGGATCACGATCTTGCCCGCCTCCACCTTGGCCAGGTCGAGCAGGTCGTTCACCAGCTCGGTGAGGTCCTCGGCGGCCTGGCGGATGTAGCCCACCTGGCGCGTCTGCTCGGCGCTCAGCGGACGCTCGACGTCCTCCGTGAGGAGGCGCGAGAGGGCCAGCATCGAGTTGAGCGGGGTGCGGAACTCATGGCTCATGTTGGAGAGGAAGCGGGACTTCATCTCGTCCGCGCGGCGCAGGGTGTCCGCCTTCTCGTCCAGCTCGGCGTAGAGCGCGAGCACGCCCCGGTTGGTGTCCTGCAGCTCCGCGTTGAGCCGCGAGAGATCCTCCTGCCGCTGGCGCAGCTCCTCGAGGGTGCGGAGCAGCTCCTGGTTCTGCTGCCGGACCTCCTCGAGCGCGCCCTGCGGCGCCTCGCGCGCGAGGGCGTCGGCGAGCGCGGCGAGCCCGGCCGCCCCGATCTCGGGGGCGCGGCGGGGGAAGAGCTTGCCGAGCGTGACGGTCGCGCCCGCGCCGGGCCGGCTCGTCACCTCGAACTGGTCCACCATCCGCCGGGCGCCCAGCATCCCCAGGCCCATGCCGGTGGACGAGCGGTAGCGCCCGGACAGGACCGCGTCCAGGTCGCGGATGCCGGGGCCGTGGTCGCTCACCCGCACCACCAGGAGCTGGGGCGCGTGGCGGCCCTCGACCGCGATCTCGACCTTCCCGCCGCCCGCGTACATGAAGGCGTTGCGCGCGATCTCGGAGACCGCGGTGGCGATGCGGGTCTGGTCCTGGGCCTCGAAGCCCAGGCGGGCCGCGATCTGGCGGGCCCGCTGGCGCGCCGCGACCACGTCCCGCTCGTGACGGACGAAGATCGAGATGAGGGGGAGGCTCATGTCGGGCGCAGGCGGGCCGCCACCACCGTCACGTCGTCGCGTCCGCGGCTCCAGTCCCGGTAGAGCACCCCGGCCACCAGCGCCGGGTGCCGGCCGGCCAGCCCGGGGTACCGGTCGATCTGCCAGCGACTCCCGAGCCCGTCGGAGTGCATCACGAGCAGGGCGTCGGCCGCCCAGGGATAGGAGAACTCGCTGATCCGGTGCACGTCGTGCCCCGCGGTCCCGTTGCCCGAGACCAGGTGCCGCCCGACGCCGGCGGCGACCACCACCCCGGCCACGTTGCCGACGCCGGCGAAGGTCACCACGCCCCGCGCGCGGTCGATGCGCGCCACCGCCACCGCAGCGCCCCGGGTGCCCCGGAGCGCGTCGTGGATGGCGGCGACCTGGGCCCCCGCCGGGAGGGCCGGGGTCGCGTCGAAGGCCCTCACCGCGAGGCGGGCCGCGTCGGCGGCGCCGAGCCCGTGGCCGAGACCGTCCACCACCATCACCGCCGGGCACTCCTGGTCCGCCGCGACCGCCCAGGCGTCGCCGCAGACCTCCTCGCCGCCCTTGGGCACGCACACCGCGCCGAGCTCGAGCCGTTGCGCCTGCACGGCGCCCACCCGCGCGAGGATGGCGGTGCCGCCCGGCTGCGTCGAGTACACGTCCACGAGGTCGGCCAGCCTCCGCACCGCGCCGAGCCCGGTCCCCGGGCTGCCCGCGGTCGAGTAGCCGTCACGGAAGCACTCCGCGACGCTCGCCATGCCCGCGCCGCGGTCCAGCGCGAGCAGCTCGATCCCGGGCGGGCCGTCCGGGGCGCGGGCGAGGAGCAGACCGCCGTCGCCGTGCTTGACCAGGTTGGTGCCGAGCTCGTTGACCACGAGGGCGAGCTTGCCCTGCTGGGTCGCGTCGAGGCCCGCCGCCGCGGCCAGGCCGAGGATCTGCCGCCGCGCCTCGCCCACCTGGCTCGGCTCGGCGATCGCGAAGGGCAGCGGAGCGCGCGCGGCGATCACTTCCACCTCGTGATCGACACCGTGGTGCCCTGGCCGGGCGTGGAGGCGATGTCGAACTCGCTCGACAGGCGACGCGCCCCGCCGAGCCCGAGCCCGAGGCCGGAGCCGGTGGTGAACCCGTCGCGCAGGGCCTGCTGCAGGTCGGGGATGCCGGGGCCCTTGTCCTCGAAGACGAGACGGAGCCCGCGGCGGCCGCCGTCCTGCAGCGCCACGAGCCGGGTGAGCCCACCGCCGCCGTAGACGAGCGTGTTGCGGGCCAGCTCGCTCGCCGCGGTGACGATCTTGGTCTGATCCACCAGGCTGAACCCGAGCTCCACCGCCCACCGGCGGGTCATCTGCCGGATGCGCACCACGTCCTCGTCCGAGTGGATGGCCACGCTCTCCTCACGAACCGCGGGCATCGAGCCCCCCGTGCCCGTCGGACCGCCGGCGGATCAGGGCCATGCCCTTCTCCGCGTCCAGCGCGGTGCGCACGCCCTCCAGGTTGAGGCCGAGCTCGACGAGGGTGATGGCCACCGCGGGCCGCATGCCCACCACCACGGTCTCCGCGTCGAGGACGCGCGACATCTTGGCGATGTTGCCGAGGGCGCGGCCGATGAACGAGTCCACGATCTCGAGCGCCGAGATGTCGATGAGCACGCCGCGGGCCCGGTGCCGGACGATCTGCTCGGTCAGCTCGTCCTGCAAGGTCATCACCAGACGATCGTGCATCTCCACCTGGATGGTGACGAGCAGGAACTCGCCCATCTTGAGGATGGGGATCCGCTCGGCGGGCGGCTTGCCGTCAAGCACGGGGCGCGTTGCGGACCACCGAGGCGCCGACGCGGGCCATGGCCAGCACCAGCGCGTCGGCGAGGGTGGCCTTGGTGGCGACGTTGCCGAGGTCCACCCCCAGGTGGACGATGGTCTGCGCGATCTGGGGCCGGATGCCGCTGATGATGCACTCCGCCCCCATCAGGCGGGCCGCGCCCACCGTCTTCAGGAGGTGCTGGGCCACCAGCGTGTCCACGGTGGGCACCCCGGTGATATCGATGATCGCGATCGAGGCGCCGGTGTCGACGATGCGCTGGAGCAGGCTCTCCATCACGACCTGGGTGCGCTCGCTGTCCAGCGTACCGATGAGCGGCACGGCCAGGATGCCCTCCCACAGCGCCACGACCGGGGTCGACAGCTCGAGCAGCTCGCGCTGCTGCCGCACGATCACGTCCTCGCGGGTCTTCCGGTAGAGCTCGGTGGTGAAGAGCCCGAGCTTGTCGAGCAGCAGGGTGGCCGTCCACAGCTCGCGCGCGAGCCCCTCCCCGTCGCCGCGGTACTCCTCGCGCAGCCGGGTGAAGAGCGGCTCCTTGAACGAGAAGATGAAGGTGGCGGTCTCCGACGGCGTGAGCCCCTGCCGGGCCCGCGAGGCCGAGAGGCTCGCCAGCAGGTCGCGCACCTGCGCCCACGCGGGCCCCTCGATCCCGTCGCTGCCGTCCGCCCCCAGGGCCTCGCCGAGCAGCCGCACGAACGCGCGGGCCTGCTCTTCCACCTCGGTCCGATCGAGCACGCCGCGGCTCGCCTTCGCGAGCAGGGCCGTCCAGTCGGCCAGGATGTGAGCCTCGTGGTCGCGCACGATCACCGCGAGCCGGCTTCGATGATCCACCATGACGTGCTCCTCTTCGAGAGGGGTTGGGGGCGAGGCCCCATTTAACGCGGACGCCGCACGGTTTTCAACCCGATATGCACGCTCCCGCGGAGCCGGACCGAGTCCGTTCCCCGGTAATCTCTTCCGCTTTCCGCCAGCGGTCAGCATCGCGGTGCAAGACCCGATCCGACCCGCGAGCGAGCGCCGGCGAGACCGCGATCGGCCTCCAACGTCGCGTTCAGGAGCCGTGCCGCCGGTGCCGCGACGCCCGACGAGCGGCGGCGCCGCCGGTCGTGCGTCGATCCGACCGACCCGACCGGGTAAGAACTACCGACGAGAAACCCTCGGCGTGTCGGTGCAGCCCATTGACAAGGCGGGCGTTTCGTCGATAATCGCGGCACCCGCAGACCGGAATCAGACTCGAGCTCAGCTTCTCCACCGCTCCGACCCTTCGTCTCATGGAGGAGGCGATGGTCATGATCGGACATCGGCGCCTATGCCTGACCGCCCTCGAGGCGGCCTCCCCGGCCGTCCTGCCCACCGGTCCGTCGACCGCCGATCCCAGGGGAACACCCGGACGATGACGATCGACCGCCACCACCTCGCCGCGCTCCTCATCCTGGCCGTCGCCCTGGCTGCCGTCCCCGGCGGGCTCGCGGGCGGGCCACCCGGGGCCGTCGCGGCCGAGGGCCAGGCCACGTGGGCCGTGCACATCACCCTGGCCCCGACCTGGTTCGATCCGGCCGAGACACCGGGCATCATCACCCCGTTCATGGTCCTCTACGCGCTCCACGACGCCCTCGTCAAGCCGATGCCGGGCAAGCCGATGGCCCCGAGCCTGGCCGAGTCGTGGACGGCCTCCAAGGACGGGCTGGTCTACGAGTTCGTGCTCCGCAAGAACGTCCGCTTCCACAACGGCGAGGTGATGACCGCCGAGGACGTGAAGTTCTCCTTCGAGCGCTACCGGGGCGCGAGCGCGGCGCTCCTCAAGAGCAAGGTCGCGAAGGTGGAGGTGATCGACCCCCTGCGCGTGCGCTTCACGCTCAAGCACCCCTGGCCCGACTTCATGCCCTTCTACGCCACGCCCGCCACCGGCGCGGCCTGGATCGTGCCGAAGAAGTACGTGGAGCAGGTGGGCGAGGACGGCTTCAAGAAGGCCCCGGTGGGCGCGGGGCCCTACAAGTTCGTCTCGTTCAAGCCGGGCGTCGAACTGACCCTGGAAGCCCACGAGCAGTACTGGCGGAAGCCGCCCGCGGTGAAGACGCTGGTGCTGCGCACGGTTCCCGACGAGTCGACTCGCCTGGCCGCGCTCAAGCGCGGCGAGGTCGACGTGGCCTACTCGATCACCGGGCCGCTGGCCGAGGAGGTCAAGCGCGACGCGAGCCTTCGCCTGGTGCCGACCTACTTCACGTTCACCACCTGGCTCGTCTTCCCCGACCAGTGGGACCCGAAGTCGCCGTGGCACGACCGCCGGGTGCGGCTGGCCGCCAACCTCGCGATCGACCGCGCGGGCATCAACCAGGCGGTCTACCTGGGCCTCTCCAAGCTCTCCTACTCGTTCATCCCGCAGGGGATGGAGTACTTCTGGAACCCGCCGCCCTACCCGTTCGATCCCAAGCGGGCCAAGGCGCTCCTCGCCGAGGCGGGCTATCCCAACGGCTTCGAGAGCGGCGACCTCTCGGGCGACACGATCTACGGGGTGGCGATCGGCGAGCCGGTGGTCAGCTACCTGCAGCAGATCGGCATCCGCCTCCGCCTGCGGCCCATGGAGCGCGCCGCCTTCTTCAAGGAGTACGGCGAGAAGAAGCTCCGCGGGGTCATCTTCAGCGGCAGCGGCGCGCCCGGCAACGCCCCCACCCGCCTCGAGCAGTACGCGATCTCCGGCGGCCGCTACGCCTACGGGGCCTACCCCGACATTGACGGGCTCTACACCGAGCAGGCCAACGAGATGAATCCCCGGGTGCGGCAGCAGATCCTCACCAAGATCCAGCAGCTGATCACCGACAAGGTCATGTTCGGGCCGGTGATCGAGCCGGCCTTCCTGAACGGCGTCGGCCCGCGCCTCGAGGTACACGGCCTCGGACTGATCGCCAACCACGCCTACTCGGCTCCCTACGAGGACCTGAGGCTCAAGCGGCCGTGAAGCGGTTCATCCTGAGACGCCTCGGCTACGCCGCCATCTCCCTGGTGCTGCTCTCCGTCACCATCTTCCTCTTCGTGCGGGTGACCGGCGATCCCGCCGTCCTCCTGGTGGAGCCGGGGGCGAGCCAGGCCGACATCGACGCGATCCGCACCCAGTTCGGGCTGGACCGGCCGCTCTGGGTCCAGTACGGCCACTTCGTGTCGAGCCTGCTGCGGGGTGACCTCGGGCACTCGTTCTACTACCGCACCCCGGTGCTCGAGCTGTACCTCTCGCGGCTGCCGAACTCGCTCCTCCTCGCCGCCGCCGCGATGGCCTTCTCGCTGGTGATCGGCATCCCGACCGGCATCATCGCGGCGGTGCGGGTGAATCGCTGGTGGGACAGCGCCGGGAAGATCTTCGCCCTGCTGGGACTGTCCCTGCCCTCCTTCTGGGTGGGCCTGCTGCTGATCCTGTTCTTCTCGGTCTACCTGGGCTGGCTCCCGTCCTCCGGCTCGGGCTCGGCCGCCCACGTGGTAATGCCCGCCTTCGCGCTGGGCTGGTACTTCGCGGCCGCCCACATGCGGCTCACCCGGTCGTCCATGCTGGACGTGCTGGGGTCGGAGTACGTGAAGCTGGCCCGGCTCAAGGGGCTGCCGGAAGCGCTGGTGATCGGCAAGCACGCGTTCAAGAACGCGCTGATTCCGGTGCTGACCCTGGCCGGGATCAACCTGGTCATCATGGTGAACGTGGCGGTGGTGGTGGAGACGGTGTTCGCCTGGCCCGGCGTTGGTCGCCTGCTCGCCGAGGGCATCGCGTTCCGCGACTTTCCGGTGGTGCAGGCCACCGTCATCCTGGGAGGCGCCATGATCGTGATCGTGAACCTGCTGGTGGACGTTCTCTACGCGGTGATCGATCCGCGTATCCGGCTCGAACGATGACCAGCCGGTCGGCCACGCTCACCGTCGCCTGGCGCCTCTCCTCCTTCCGGAGCGAGGGCTTTCCCCTTATCCCGATGTCGATCCTGGGGCTGCTGCTATTCGCCGCGGTCTTCGCCAACGTGATCGCGCCCCACGATCCGGAGGTGGGCAGCCTGGGGGAGCGCTTCCGTCCCCCGTTCTGGCAGCAGGGCGGGAGCGAGAAGTTCATCCTGGGCAGCGATCACCTCGGGCGCGACGTGCTCTCGCGGCTGATCTTCGGCGCGCGCGTCTCGATCGTGGTGGGCTTCACCGCGGTGCTGTTCGCGGGCGTCATCGGCACCGGCCTCGGCATCCTGTCCGGCTACCTGGGCGGCTGGGTGGACCAGGTCATCATGCGGGTCACCGACGCCTGGCTCGCCATCCCCGCGCTGACCTACGCGATCTTCCTCGCCGCGGTGGTGGGGCCGAGCGAGATGAACATCGTGATCATCCTGGGCCTCGTGTACTGGACGCGCTACGCGCGGGTGATCCGCGGCGAGGTGCTCTCGCTCAAGGAGCGCGACTTCGTCCGCCTCGCGGTGGTGGCCGGCTGCTCCAAGCGCACGATCATGAAGCGGCACATCCTGCCCAACGTGCTGAACTCGGCCATCGTGCTCGGCACCCTTATGCTGGGGGTCGTGGTGGTGACCGAGGCCGCGCTCTCCTTCCTGGGCGTCGGGGTACCGCCGCCCAAGCCGGCCTGGGGGCTCATGCTCGCCGACGGCAAGAAGGGGCTGATGGCCGGCTACTGGTGGCTCACCGTGCTGCCCGGCTGCTGCATCATGCTGATGGTCCTGTCCGCCAACCTCCTGGGTGACTGGCTCCGCGTGAAGCTCGACCCGCAGCTCCGGCAGCTGTGAGCGACGCGCCGCTCCTCGAGCTGCGGGGGCTGTCGACCCACTACGTCAGCGCGCGCGGGACCCGCGTGGTGCGCGCGGTGGACGAGGTGTCGCTGACCCTCGCCGCGGGCAGCACGCTCGGCGTGGTGGGCGAGTCCGGCTCGGGCAAGAGCACGCTCGCGCTCACGATCCTGCGCCTGCTGCCGCCCGCCGCGAAGATCGTCTCGGGCGAGATCCTCTTCGAGGGTGAGAACCTGCTCGCGATGTCCGACGGGGAGATGCGCCGGGTGCGCGGCAAGCGCATCGCGATGATCCTGCAGGACCCGATGGCCTCGCTGAATCCCCTGTTCACGATCGGCGACCAGGTCTCGGAGCCCCTGCGGGTGCACGAGGGCGTCGGCCGCCGGTCGGCCTGGAGCCGCGCCACCGACCTCCTGAAATCGGTCCGGATCCCGGCCCCCGAGGCGCGGGTGCGCGAGTACCCGCACCAGATGTCGGGCGGCATGCGCCAGCGCATCGTGGGGGCCATCGCCATCTCCTGCGCGCCCCGCCTGCTGATCGCGGACGAGCCTACCACGAGCCTCGACCTCACGATCCAGGCCCAGTACCTCAACCTGCTCCGGGATCTCCAGCGCGAGCACCGGCTGGCCCTGATCTTCATCACGCACAACCTCGGCATCGTGGCCAAGATGTGCGACCAGGTCGCGGTGATGTACGGCGGACGGCTGGTGGAGTGGGGGCCGGTCACCCGCATCTTCGACGCGCCCGCGCATCCGTACACCCGGGCGCTGCTCGAGTCGATCCCGCGCATGGGTGACGGCCGGGAGCGCCTCACCGCCATCGAGGGCCAGCCGCCGGACCTGGCCGCGCCGCCGACCGGCTGCGCGTTCCACCCCCGCTGCCCCCAGGCCATGGCCCGGTGTCGCGAGGAGACGCCGCCCGAGACCGTGCTCGGCCCGAGCCACACCGCGCGCTGCTGGCTCAACGTGCCGGCCGCCGTCCCCACCGCCATACGATGACCGACCGGGCGCCCCTGCTGGAAGCGCGCGGCCTCACCAAGCACTTCCCGGTGCGCCGCGGCTTTCTGTCCAAGCCCCTCGGGGTGGTGCGGGCGGTCGACGGGGTGAGCTTCTCGATCGGCGTGGGCAAGACTCTCGGCGTGGTCGGGGAGTCGGGTTGCGGCAAGACCACCACCGCCAAGCTGGTGCTCCGCCTCGAGGAGCCGACCGGCGGCAGCATCCGCTTCGAGGGCCGCGATCTGCTCGAGCTTGATACCGCCGGGCGGCGGCAGTACCGCAAGTCGGTGCAGGCGGTGTTCCAGGATCCGTTCGCCTCGCTCAACCCGCGCATGCGGGTGGACGCCATCATCTCGGAGCCCCTGATCACCCACGAGCGCCTCGACCCGGCGGAGGTCGACAAGCGGGTGGCCCGGCTGATCGACCTGGTGGGCCTGCCGGAGCGATCGGCCAAGCTGTTCCCCCACGAGTTCTCGGGCGGGCAGCGGCAGCGCATCGCGATCGCGCGATCGCTCGCGGTGTCGCCCCGCCTGGTCGTGCTCGACGAGCCGGTCTCCGCGCTCGACGTGTCGATCCGGGCCCAGATCCTGAACCTGCTCCGCGACCTGCAGGCCCAGCTCGGGCTCTCCTACCTGTTCATCGCCCACGACCTGGCCGCGGTGGCCCACATGAGCCACACCATCGCGGTGATGTACCTGGGCCAGATCGTCGAGATCGGCGAGGCGACCGCCATCGCGACCCGGCCGCGACACCCGTATACCCAGGCCCTCTTCGCGGCGGCCCTGCCGTCGCACCCCTCCGAGCAGCGAGAGGAGATGGTGCTCACCGGCGAGGTCCCGAGCCCGCTCAACCCGCCGCTCGCGTGCCGCTTCCACCCCCGCTGCCCGCACGCGATGGCCCGCTGCTCCAGCGAGGAGCCGGCGCTCCGCGAAGCGGAAGGGCGGCGGGTGGCCTGTCACCTCTATCCCTCGCCCGCGTGACCGCGGGCGCTCACGCGCCCCGGCCCCGACGAATTCGGTCAGGCCGACCGCGGACGGTACAATGATCCGGCCATGGACCTGCTCTGGATGCTCGTCGACGTCCTGCTCCACCTCGATCGGCACCTGAGCGAGGTGATCCAGCACTACGGGATCTGGACCTACCTGATCCTCTTCCTGATCGTGTTCTGCGAGACGGGCCTGGTGGTCACCCCGTTCCTCCCCGGCGACTCGCTGCTGTTCGCGGTCGGCACCTTCGCCGCCCTCGGCGCGCTCGACCTCGCCCTCGCGATCGTGCTGCTGAGCGTGGCCGCGGTCCTGGGCGACAGCGTCAACTACGCGATCGGCGCGCGCCTCGGCCCGCGCGTCTTCCGCGACGAGGGGGTGCGCTTCCTGAACCGCCGCCACCTCGAGCGCACCCACGCCTTCTACGAGCGCTACGGGGCCAAAACCATCGTGATCGCGCGCTTCGTGCCCATCGTGCGGACCTTCGCGCCGTTCGTGGCCGGGATCGGGCAGATGCGCTACGCGCGCTTCCTCTTCTACAACGTGGCGGGGGGCGTGGGCTGGATCGTGATCCTGGTCGCAGGCGGCTATCTCTTCGGCAACATCCCGGTGGTACGGCGCAACTTCTCCCTCGTGATCTTCGCGATCATCATCGTCTCTATCCTGCCCGCCCTGATCGAGGTGGTGCGCCAGCGTCGGCGCGGCGGAAGCGGAGCGAGGTGACCCCGCGCGAGAACGGGGCCAGGCGAGGCGGTCCGGCCCGAGGAGCCGAGGCGGCTCCTACTTCACGGCGCCGGCGGTGAGCCCGGTGACGTAGTAGTCGAGGAAGAAGACGTAGAGGATGACGATCGGCACCGAGCCCAGCACCGCGCCCGCCATCAGCGAGCCCCAGAAGTAGATGTCGCCCCGGATCAGCTCGGTCGTCACCCCCACGCTGGCGGTGATCTGCTCCGACGACGACGTGAAGGTCAAGGCGTAGATGAACTCGTTCCACGACAGCGTGAACGCGAAGAGCACCGCGCACACCAGGCCGGGGATGGCGATCGGCAGGACGATGCGCCACAGCGCCTGGATGCGGGTGGCACCGTCCACCATGGCGCATTCCTCGATCTCCTTGGGCACGGTGCGGAAGTAGCCCATGAGGAGCCAGGTGCAGAACGGCACCAGGAAGGTGGGATACGTGAGCACCAGGGCCCACTTCGAGTCGGCGAGGCCGACCCAGTTCACGACCTGCGCCAGAGGCAGGAACAGCAGCGACGTGGGCACGAGATAGGTCACGAAGATCCCGGTGCCGAAGGCTCCCACCCCGAAGAACCGGAGGCGCGCCAGCGCGTAGGCCGCGATCGTGCCGATGAAGACCGAGATCCCGGTGGCGATGATGGTCACCATCAGGCTGTTCTTGGTCCAGAGGAGGAACTCGGTGTCCCACAGGAGCTTGACGTAGTGCTCGAGGGTCGGGCCCTGGGTGATGACGAGCGGCACCGCGTAGCGGTCGTACAGCTCGCGGTCCTGCTTCAGCGACGTCAGCGTCATGTGGTAGAAGGGGAACAGCGCGAAGATCAGGAACGGGACGAGGCCCAGGTGAATGGCGATCCGCCGCATCAGCGGCCGCCGCGCCACGCTCATCGCGCGACCCTCATGGGACTAGTAGGCCTGCTTCCGGACGAAGCGGAGCTGGGCCCAGACCACGAAGACCAGCAGCGGGAACAGGTAGAGCGAGACCGCCGCCCCCTCGCCGAGTCGCCCCACGTCGATCATGAGCATGCGGGAGTAGGTGGCGAAGAGGTGCGTCGAGTTGATGGGCCCCCCGTGGGTGAGCACGTAGACGATGTTGAAGTCGCTGAAGGTGAAGATGGTGGAGAAGAGCACCACCACCGCCAGGACCGGCTTCAGCAGCGGCAGGGTGATGTGCCAGAAGCGCGCCCCCGCCCCCGCCCCGTCGGCGTGGGCGGCCTCGTAGATCTCCTTGGGTATCGACACCAGCCCGGCCAGGATCGTGATGGCGAAGAACGGCAGCCCGCGCCACACGTTGACGATGATCACCGCCGCCATCGCGTAGTGCTTCTGCCCGAGCCAGTTCGGCCCCGGGGGCTCCATGAGCCCGAGGGCGATTCCCGTCCAGTTCACCACGCTGTAGAGCGAGTTGAACATCCACCACCAGCCGAGGGTGGACAGCGCGGTCTGGATGACCCACGGCAGGAGCACCACGCCCCGGATCATCCGCTTGAACCAGAGCTGCTCGTTGAGGAGCAGGGCCAGGCAGATCCCGAGCACGACCTTGAACGCGACCGCGACCCCGGTGAACACGAAGGCATTCTGGAAGGTCTGGCGGAAGGCGTCGCTCTCCCAGAGATGGATGAAGTTGCGGAGGCCGACGAAGTGGCTCGGGCGACCGATGTAGGCGTCGGAGAGCGCGAAGTACAGCGCGATCACGAAGGGATAGGCGACCAGCAGCAGCAGGAGCAGCAGGGCCGGCATGACGAACACCGGACCGATCACCGACTCGCGGTCGAGCCACCCGCGCACCCGCGCCGCGCCGCGCGGCCGGCCGCGCGGGACCGGAATCTCGTCGACCCTGACCGCCATGTGCGCTCTTACCCTGGCCCCTTTCCCATGTGTTCGGTCTCGCCTCTTCCGTCTACTGCCGGGTACTGCTCTCCCGAATGCGTTCGGCTCGCCTTCGGCTGCGCCTCACACTGCTACCCCGCGATGATCTTCTTCATCTCGTTCTCGGCCCAGGCGATCGAGTCCTTGGTCGAGGTGCCCGTCACCGCCTTGGCCATCATGTTGGGCAGGATGGAGGAGTTGGAGATGAGCTGGACCTTGTCCGACGGCGGCGCGGGCCAGCCGTAGGTGTGGTACTGCACGCCCTCGCCCTTCAGCGCGGCGTACTTGGGATCGGTTCGGAGGACCGGATGGTCCTGCAGCTTCTCGTAGGTGGGAAGGTTGAAGGCGTCGCCCGACATGATGTACTCGTCGTAGACCTCGCGCTTGCCGAGGAGGTAGCGGATCCACTCCTTGGAGGCGTCGATGTTCTTGGAGAACTTCCAGATCCCGATGTGCCGCGGGGTGTCCGTCTCGTGGCGCCCGCCGGGCCCGCCCAGGCTCCGGTGGTGGTTGATGCCGTCGGCGGTGACGAGCTTCCGCTGCTTGGCCACGATGTAGGCCGACACCGGGTTGTGGATCCAGCCCGCCTTGCCCTGCTGGAGCGACTCGTTGTTGCTCGCGTCGGACCAGGAGAGCACCTCGGGCTCCATGCAGTCCTTGAACATCTTCTTGTACCACTCCACCGCCTGCACCGTGCCCGGCGAGTTGATCTTCACCGTCTTGCCGTCCTTGTCCACCTCCATGCCGCCGAAGGACCACAGGACCGGGCCGGCCGTCGAGATCGAGTCGTAGTTCTGGGCGATGGGGATCCCGACCGGGTTCCCCATCTTCTTGAGCTCCTTCCCGACGGTGTAGAGCTCTTCCCAGGTGTCCGGCACCTTGAGGAACGCCTTCTTGAACAGGTCCTCCCGGTAGGTGGCCACGAACATCCCGTGGTACTGCGGGACCGCCCGCCACACCCCGTTGACGTGGGCGCCCTCGTAGGCGGAGGGGATGGCCTTGCCGTACTTCTTCTCGAGCTCGGCCACCACGTCCGACACGTCCACCAGCTGTGGCTCGTAGAGCCACGGGAAGTGCATGCGCATCTCCACCATGTCGTGCCCGGCCTGGGTCTGGACCTCGGAGGCGTACTTCGCCTGCTGCGGCCCCATGTGGGAGATGTGGTCGATCTTGAGCTTGATGCCGGTGTCCTTGGTGAACCGCTGGCCGATCTCGGCCAGCTTCTTGTCCGAGGCGGGGGCGAAGTTGTTCCACGCGAGGTAGGAAACCTCGCGCTGCTGGCCCCGGGCCGGGGGCACTCGGGTGGCGAGGATCCCGGCAAGACCGGCGCCGGTCGTGGTCAGGAAGTGACGACGGCTAAGAGGTCCCATGAGCGCCTCCACACTGAGGAAACGGGTCTTGGCACGGAGCAGGGAAGTGTTGGCGGACTCTACGCCGCCCGGCCATCATGTGTCAAGCAACAAGGAGCGGGCCGGCGGGCCCGCCCGGTCAATGCGCGAGCAGCGGGACGATCCGGCCGGCCGCGTCGAAGGCGAGCGGACGCCCCGGGCCGACCACCTCCAGGTCCGGCCGCTTGGCGACCTCGGGCAGCAGGGCCTCCGAGCACTCGATCTCCCCGAGCACGAGGGTGCTCCGGATCCGGATGACGCGCGCGCGCTCGCCCGGCGTGAGGCCGATGCAGTCGAGCGCGCTCTCCACCGCCTCGCGATCGCTCTCGAACACGAGCGGCAGCTTGGCCCCGTTGGGGGCGCACGCGGTGAGGGTGTTGATCGCGGTGGGCTTCCAGTCGATCTTCTCCGCGAGCCGCCGGGTCGTGAAGTCGGCGTTGCCGATCCCGGTGGCATTGCCCCCGCTCTCGTCGGTGAGGTCGAGGGCCACGATCCACAGGATCTTGGGGTCGGCCGGGAACGGCTCGTGGGGATTGGACGGGCGGCCGATGACGTTGGTGTCCATGCCGGAGCCGGAGATGTTCTTGCCGATCTCCTCGACGACCAGCACGTCCAGGGGGGTGAACGGCAGCCGGGCCATCCAGGCGCGCGCCTCCTTCAGGAGCCTCCGCTCGCCTGCCTCCAGCTCGGTCGCGTTGAAGGCCTCCACGCACGCGGTCTCGTCGTAGCCGTTCTCGACGATGCCGAGCCCGAAGCCGATCCGGGCCTTGGCGAGCATCTCCCGGCCCACCGCGGTGATCACGGTCTCGTAGCCGTGATTGACGTTGGCCCGGTGGTACTGCGTCGCGCCGTGGTACTTGCCGAGGCCGATGGTCATCATCTTGAAGAGGCCCGACTCGATCGACCCCTTGAAGTCAGTGTGGGGCTTGATCCGGTTGACCAGCCCGATCCAGTCCGCCTCGGAGGCGGTCCGGTCGAGCCAGACCGGCAGCCCGAGGGTCTCGCCGACCTGGACGACGTCCATGGAGGCCCGGACCTCGCAGCCCATCGTGGCCTCGGTGATGCCGTAGTGAGCCAGGACCGACCGCTGGCCGTCGGCGGTGGCCCCGCCGTGGCTGCCCATGGCCGGGAACACGAAGGGCCGCGCCCCCTGGGCCTTCAGCCAGTCCACCGTGGCCCGGACGATCACGTCGATGTTGGCGATGCCGCGGCTGCCCGCGCCCACCGCCACCGTGTCCCCCCGCCGGATCGGCAGGCGTCCCGCCGCGAGGGCCCTGGCGACCCCGCCCGGGATGTCCTCGAGGCGCGTGCGCGCGAAGCGCTGGCGCACGCGGTACATCGTGGGGAGCGTGACCGGTCCGGAGGGCATGGCGCGATGATATGTAGCGGTCCGGGGGCCTGTCAACGACGGTCGCCCAACTGCGCGGGCCGGGTCACTCGACCGTGGGCTAGGATGGAACCCATGGCCAGCCCTCCGCCGACCCGGGCCCTCACGGTGGGCGACATCATGAGCCGCTCCGTGCTCACCACCGAGGCGGGGGCGAGCGTCGCGGATGCGGCCGCCCTCATGCACGCGCGCCGGGTCGGCTCGGTCGTGGTGGTGCACGACGAGGCCCCGATCGGCATCCTGACCGAGCGCGACCTGGTTCGCTTCGCGGCCGGCGCGGCCGACGCCCGGACCGCCCTGGTCGGCGACTACATGACCGCGGACCCCGACACCGTCCAGGAGTCGGAGGAGGTCATCGACGCCTTCCGGCGGTTCGCGGCGCACGGCTACCGGCACATCCCGGTGGTGGCGGGGGGCAAGCTGGTCGGCATCATCTCGATGCGCGACCTCTTCATGAAGCTCCGCCGCGGTCCCGCGTCCGGCGCCCACGGCGCGGCGGGACCGAGCGCCGCGGTCGAGGCGCTGCCCCCGGTGGCCTCCGACCTCACGAGCACCGTGCTCTCCCTCCTGGACGTCGGGCGCGCCACCGTCCCGGCGGTGGTGGTGCCCGAGGGGCCGGAGCTCACCTACCGGACGCTGCGCCACCACGTGGGCCGGGTCGCGGACACGCTCGCGTCGCTCGGCGTGGCCCACGGGGACCGCGTCGCCATCGTGCTCGGCAACGGGCCCGAGGCGGTCGTCGCCATCCTCGGGGCGGCGGTGGCGGCCGCCGCCGCGCCGATGAACCCCGCGTGCACCGAGGACGAGCTCCGCTACTACCTGGAGGACGTCGCGGCCAGCGCCCTCATCGTGCCCCGCGGCGGCGGGGAGGCGGCGCGCCGGGCCTGGCCGGCGGGGGCGCTGCTCGTCGAGATCGCGATCGAGGCCGACGGCAAGCTCTGGCTCGAGACGTCGATCCGGGGCCGGGCGCGGCGCTCCGCGACCGGCCCGGGGCCCGACGACGTGGCGCTCGTGCTGCACAGCAGCGGGACCACGGGCCGGCCGAAGCGCGCCGCGCTCCGCCACCGGAACCTGGTGAGCTCGGCCCGCAACATCGTCGCGACCTACGGGCTCTCGTCGCTCGACACCACGCTCTGCGTGATGCCGCTCTTCCACATCCACGGCCTGGTGGGCTGCACGCTCTCCACCTTCGCGTCCGGCGGGACGGTGGTGATGCCGCTGCGCTTCAACCCGGTGGGCTTCCGGCGCATCCTCGCCGCGCACAAGCCGACCTGGTACACCGCGGTGCCGACCATCCACCAGCTCATCCTGGCGCGTCAGCGCGAGCGCGCCCACCCCGGCAGCTCGCTGCGCTTCATCCGCTCGGCCAGCTCCAAGCTGCACGAGGCCACGCTGCTCGGGCTGGAGGAAGCCTTCGGGGTGCCGTGCCTCGAGGCCTACGGCATGACCGAGGCCTCGCATCAGATCGCCTCGAACCCGCTGCCCCCGGCCTCGCGGGTGTCGGGCTCGGTGGGCCGCGGGATCGGGGTGCGCATCGGGGTGATGGACGCGCAGGGCCAGCTCCTGACCGTGGGCGCGAGCGGAGAGGTCGTGATCCAGGGGCCGAGCGTCATCGACGGCTACGACGACAACCCCGAGGCCGACGCCCGCTCCTTCACGAACGGCTGGTTCCGGACGGGCGACCAGGGGTTCCTCGACTCGGCGGGCTACCTCACGCTCGTCGGGCGCCTCAAGGAGATGATCAACCGCGCGGGCGAGAAGATCGCCCCGCACGAGATCGACGACGTGCTGCTGAAGCATCCCGCGGTGGCGGAGGCGGTGAGCTTCGGGGTGCCGCACGACACCTGGGGCGAGGTCGTCGAGGCGGCGGTGGTCCTTCGCGCGGAGGCGACCGAGGCCCAGCTCCTGCGCCACTGCCGCGACCACCTGGCCGACTTCAAGATCCCCACCCGCCTCTACCTGGTCGGGAGCATCCCGAAAGGGTCCACCGGGAAGATCCAGCGCACCCGGATGCCGAGCCTGCTGCGGGGAGCGCCATGAAGATCGTCATCGTCGGGGCGGGCGCCACCGGGGCCTTCCTCGGCGCCCGGCTGGCCCGGGGCGGCGTCGACGTCACGCTGGTCGCGCGCGGCGCGCACCTGGCCGCGATGCGCGAGCGCGGCGTCGAGGTCCGCGCCGCCGACGGCGTCTTCGTGGCGCGGCCGCCCTGCACCGACGATCTCTCGGTGGTGTCCGGCGCGGACGCGGTCATCCTCACGCTCAAGGCCCACAGCCTGCCGGAGATGGCGCCCCGTCTCGGCCCGCTGCTCGGGCCCGACACCGCGGTCGTGACCGCTCAGAACGGCATCCCCTGGTGGTACTTCGAGCGTAACGGCGGCCCGCTCGAGGGCACGCGACTGCACACCGTGGACCCCGGCGGCGTCATCGCCTCCCACCTCGACGCGCGACGCGTGGTGGGCTGCGTCGTCTACCCCGCCACGAGCCTGGTCGCCCCCGGCGTCATCGAGCACGTCGAGGGCAACCGCTTCTCGCTCGGCGAGCTCGACGGGGCCACGACCGACCGCTGCCGGGCGATCGCGGCCGCGCTCATCAAGGGCGGGCTCAAGGCCCCCATCCGGCCACGGATCCGCGACGAGATCTGGCTCAAGCTGCTCGGCAACGTCTGCTTCAACCCGCTCAGCGCGCTGACCCGGGCGACCATGGCCGAGATCGCCACCGACCCCGAGATGCGGGCGGTCGCCCGGGCGATCATGGAGGAAGCGGACGCGGTCGTCCGTGCGCTCGGGATCGAGCTCGCGATCGGGGTGGACCAGCGGCTCGCGGGCGCGGAGAAGGTCGGGGCCCACAAGACGTCCATGCTCCAGGATGTCGAGAGCGGGCGCCCGCTCGAGATCGACGCGTTGGTCGGATCGGTCGTGGAGATCGCCGATCTCCTCGGCCTCTCGCTCCCCCACCTCCGGACCGTCTACGCGTGCGTCCGCCTGCTGGACCGGAGCTTTCGGGGGGGTTAGCGCGGGCCGGGGCCGCCCCCGGGCTCTATTTCGGCTTGGGGGCGAAGAGGACGCACCACCCCTTGGGGTTGATCTTCCCCTCCACCAGCTTGCAGCCGTTCGGCGGGAGGAAGTGCAGGCACTTGTCGCACTCCTGCGCTCCCTTGGGCTTCTCCTGATACTGGACCACCTTCTGGGCCGCCTTCTGCTGCGCGCCGGCCCGGCGGGGGCCCACGGTCAGGGCCAGCCCGACGCATCCCAGCAGCAGGGCCCGCCGCGACGCCTTGACCTCGCTCTCGACTCTCGCGCTCACGTATCTCGGCTCCTTTCCTTGGGTCGAATCGCCTATCCGTGAGCTTAGGGTACACCGCGCCCGGCGGCCGGGCGGCCCTCCACGGCCGGCCGGACCCCCCGACCGGTCCCCTCGCCCGCCGGCCGCCAACCCCCATACGATGTCCTTGACTTTCCAGACTTCGACCCTTACAACTGGGGGCCAATCGATGGCCGACCCCTGGCCGATGCGCATCAAATTCCTCTCGGTTTCCGTGTCGTTGGTGAGTCTGCTCCTGCTCCTCGGCGGGTGCACGACGGTGGTGGATTTCTTTCGCCAGCGCCCGCAGGCGCTGCCACCCGCGTCGGAGCTCTACGCCGAGGGCGAGACCCAGCTCAACAAGAGCCGCTTCGACGAGGCGCGGACCGCATTTCGCAAGGTCGCGGAGCGGCATCCGCAATCGGCCTACGCGCCCCGCGCCCGCTTCCTGATCGGCGAGGCGTTTTACCGCGAGGGACAGTTCGACAAGGCCATCAAGGAATTCGAGGGCTTCATGTCGTTCTATCCCCGCCACGAGATCTCCGACCTGGTCCAGTTCCGGCTCGCGATGAGCTACTACGATCAGATGAAGCCGGTGGAGCAGGACCAGGAGATCACGCGCAAGGCGATGGGGGCCTTCCGGGTCCTCGTGCGCGAGTACCCGGAGAGCCGGTACGCGGCCGACGCCCTGGCCAAGATCGACATCTGCCGCGGACGGCTCGCCCAGAAGGAGCTGTGGGTGGCGGCCTACTACATCAACCAGGGCAATCCGTCCGCGGGCCGCCAGCGTCTCGAGAAGGTCATCAAGGACTACCCGCGCACGCTCGTGACTCCGGAGGCGCTGTTCCGGCTGGGCGAGGTCTACCAGAGCGACGGCCGCACCGAGGACGCCCAGCGCATGTTCCGCCAGGTGGCCGAGGAGTATCCGTACACCGATTGGGGCAAGCGCGCCGCGCAGCGCCTCCAGACCGCCACGAGGTAGATCCCTCCATGCACGACGTCGTCGACCTGCGCTCGGATACGCTGACCCTCCCCACCCCGGCCATGCGGGAGGCGATGGCCCGGGCCGAGGTGGGTGACGACGTGTGGGAGGAGGACCCGACCGTCCGCCGGCTCGAGGAGATCGCGGCCCGCCGCACCGGCAAGGAGGCGGCGCTCTTCGTCTCCTCGGGGACCCAGGGCAACCTGGTCTCGGTCCTGGCCCAGACCCGCGCGGGCCAGGAGGTCATCCTCGACGCCGACTCGCACGTCTTCAACTACGAGGGCGCAGGGGCCGCGGTGTTCGGCGGCGTCCAGACCCTGCCGCTCAAGACCCAGCGCGGTTTCCTCACCCCCGAGCAGGTGCGGGAGCACATCCGGCCGAGCAACATCCACATCCCCGTGACCGGGCTGGTCTGCCTCGAGAACACCCACAATCGCCACGGCGGGACCTGCTGCACGCCGGAGGAGATCGAGGCGGTGGCGGCGGCCGCGCACGCCGCGGGGGTGCCGGTGCACCTGGACGGGGCGCGCCTCTTCAACGCGGCGGTGGCGCTGGGGCGCCCCGCCGCCGACTTCGCGCGCCCGGTCGACTCGGTCACGTTCTGCCTGTCCAAGGGCCTGGCCGCCCCGGTGGGCTCGCTGGTCTGCGGGTCGCGCGAGCTCGTGGCGCGCGCGCGGCGGGTCCGCAAGATGCTCGGCGGTGGGATGCGCCAGGTCGGAGTGCTGGCCGCGGCGGGCCTCGTCGCCCTCGAGTCGATGGTCGATCGGCTCGCCGAGGACCACGTCAACTGCCGCCGGCTCGCCGAGGCCGTGGCGACGCTGCCGCGGGTCACGCTCGACCTGGCCACCGTGCAGACCAACATCGTCATCTTCCGGGTGGACAAGGACGGCGGGGCCGCCGAGCTGGTCACCGGCTGCCTGGCCCGGAAGGTCAAGATCCACCAGACCGGTCCCGGCACCATCCGGTGTGTCACCCACAAGGACGTCGACGCCGACGACATCGCGCGGGCCCTCGAGGCCTTCCGAGAGATCACGGCGGTCTGGTAGCCGCCCGCACCCCCGTCAGAGGAGGCCGCACCCTATGGCCGATCGCCTGCTGGACGTCAAGAACCTGAAGACGTACTTCTTCACCGACGAAGGTGTGGTGCGGGCCGTCGACGGCGTCGACCTCTACATCGAGAAGGGCGAGACCCTGGGCGTGGTCGGCGAGTCCGGCTGCGGCAAGTCGGTGACCGCGCTCAGCATCATGAAGCTGATCCCCCAGCCCCCCGGTCGCATCGTCGAGGGGGAGATCATGTACAACGGGACCAACCTGGTCACGCTGGCCCCGAACAAGATGCGCAAGATCCGCGGCAAGGAAATCTCGATGATCTTCCAGGAGCCCATGACCTCGCTCAATCCCGTGTTCACCTGCGGCGAGCAGATCGCGGAGGCCATCCGCCTCCACGAGGGGCTCGGCCGGCGCGAGGCGATGGCCAAGACCGTCGACATGCTGAAGCTGGTGCACATCCCCAACGCGGAGCGCCGCGTGAAGGAGTACCCGCACCAGCTCTCGGGCGGCATGCGGCAGCGCATCATGATCGCGATGGCGCTCTCCTGCAATCCGAACCTCCTGATCGCCGACGAGCCCACCACCGCGCTCGACGTGACGATCCAGGCCCAGATCCTCGAGCTGCTCAACGAGCTCAAGTCCAAGCTGCACATGGCGGTGCTGCTGATCACCCACGACATGGGCGTGATCGCGGAGACCGCCCAGCGGGTGGTGGTGATGTACGCGGCCAAGGTGGCGGAAGAGGCGCCGGTGGCCGATCTCTTCAAGGAGCCGCTGCACCCCTACACCCAGGGGCTGCTGCGGTCCATTCCACGCATCGACGTGGCGGCCACCAGCAGGAAGAAGCTCGAGCCGATCCCTGGGACGGTGCCGATCCTGCGCGGCGAGGCGAAGCCGGGCTGTCGCTTCGCACCTCGCTGCGCGCTGGCCAAGCCCATGCACTTCGAGAACACGCCGCCGCTCAAGGAAGTGCGGCCGGGCCACAAGGTGGCCTGCTTCCTGTACTGAGAGGCCACGCCATGCCAGAGCCGCTCCTCAAGGTCCGCAACCTCAAGAAGTACTTCCCGATTCGCGGCGGGCTCTTCTCACGCGAGGTCGCGCGCGTGCACGCCGTCGACGATGTCTCGTTCGACGTCATGCCGGGCGAGACGCTCGGGCTCGTGGGCGAGTCTGGCTGCGGCAAGTCCACCACCGGCCGCTCGATCCTGCGTCTGATCGAGCCGACGTCAGGCGAGGTGACCTTCGAGGGCAAAAACGTCACGACGCTCGACAAGCGCTCCCTGCGCGCGCTCCGCAAGGAGATGCAGATCATCTTTCAGGACCCGTACGCGTCGCTGAATCCGCGGATGACCGTCGGCTCGATCATCGGTGAGGCGCTGGTCATCCACAAACTCGCGCCCAACCGCAGGGCGCGCGAAGAGCGCGTGGTGCAGCTGCTCGAAACGGTCGGGCTCTCGTCCGAGCACCTGCGCCGGTACCCGCACGAGTTCTCGGGCGGCCAGCGGCAGCGCATCGGTATCGCGCGCGCGCTCGCGGTGAGTCCCAAGCTGATCATCGCGGACGAGCCGGTCTCCGCGCTCGACGTGTCGATCCAGGCGCAGATCATCAACCTGCTCGAAGATCTGCAGCAGAAGTTCGGTCTCACCTACATCTTCATCGCGCACGATCTGTCGGTCGTGGAGCACATCAGCACGCGAGTCGCCGTGATGTACCTCGGTAAGATCGTCGAGATCGCGCCGGCCAAAGAGCTGTACGCGAACCCCAAGCATCCGTACACCGAGGCGCTGCTCTCCGCGGTCCCGATTCCCGACCCCACGCTCAAGCGCAAGCGGATCCTGCTCGAGGGTGACGTGCCGAGCCCGATCAACCCGCCGTCGGGCTGCCGATTCCACACGCGGTGCAGTCTGCGCGTTCCCTCGTGCTCGCAGAACGAGCAGGTGCTGAAGGAGATCTCGCCGGGACACTGGGTCGCCTGCCAGGTGCGCACCGGCGTCGCGATCGGCTGAGGCGTCCCCTGCCCAAGCTGCGCGTCCGCGACATCGAGATGTTCTACATGGAGGCGGGCGCGGGCGACCCGCTCGTGCTCGTCATGGGGTACGGCGGCGATCACCTTGCGTGGGGCCTGCAAGTCCCAGCGTTCGTGGAGAAGTATCGCGTCATCGCGTTCGACAATCGCGGCGTCGGGCAGACCGACGCGCCCGACCAGCCGTACAGCACGCCGATGATGGCCGACGACACCGTGGGGCTGATGGATGCCCTCGGCGTCGACCGCGCGCACGTGTGCGGCGTGTCGATGGGCGGCATGATCGCGCAGGAGATCGCGCTGCGGCATCCGGCGCGAGTCCGGACGCTGCAGCTGCACGCAACGCTCGCCCGCCCCGACGCCTACATGCACGCGCTGACCGACGCCTGGCGCCGTGTGCGGCCCAAGCTCGAGCGCGACGAATGGCTGCGCACGCTCGGGCTGTGGCTGTTCGCGCCGGTGACCTATGCGGAGCGGCCCCAGTTCGTCGAGCTCGTGCTGCAGAACGCGCTCGCGAATCCATATCCACAGTCGCTCGTCGGCTTCTATCGCCAGGGCGAAGCCGTGCGCGGACACGACACGCTCGAACGGTTGGAGCAGCTGCGCTGCCCGACGCTCGTCAGCGTCGCCGACCACGACATCCTCGTTCCGCCGCGCTTCTCGCACGCGATCGCGGAGCGCGTGCCCGGGGCTGAAATGAAGATCATCGCGGGTGCCGGCCACGCCTACATGTGGGAACGGGCCGACGCGTTCAACGCGATGTGTCTGGAATTCCTGGCGCGTCGCGGCTAGGCGGCCGACTCGCGCGCACGCACGCGAAGTTTTTTCGATTCGCGAACGCGGCGTGAAAGTTCTTCCTCTTCTGCATCACCCCGGGCGGCGATGTCAACATCGGTCGGACCGTCGCGTTCGCGCGTGATGCGCCGTTGTGCGACCGCGGCGAGCGCGACGCCGATGGCGCTCTGATTGCAGCCCGTCACGCGGTCTGCGCCGGACAC
>DATJIR010000009.1:0-24737 GCA_035493135.1 Verrucomicrobiia bacterium | reverse complement strand
ATCGGGATCTTCTCCAGCACCTTCAGCTGGCCGCCGTCGATCTGGACCAGGAGCATGTTGATGAATGCCTGGTGGGTATCGTCGAACTTGATGCGCCCCACCGGGGTGTTGGGCACGTCCACCTCCTCGAGCGCGTCGCGGATCGTCTTGCGATCGGCCTTCCCCGTCTTCTTGATGGCCTGCTCGATGGCGGGGGCGACCGCGTAGCGGAACGCGATGGCCGCGAGGCTGCCGTGGATGCGCACCGGCACCTTCCACCGCTCGAGCCACTGCTTCTCCCACGCGGGGTCGAGGGCGGGGGTCCAGTAGGTGGCCTCGACCAGGCCGTCGGCGATGCTGGGCGTGTCGCGCACCTGGTAGAGGAACTCGACCGTGGCCATGCTCCCGCGCGCGTAGAGCTTCTGGGTGAGGCCGACCTCGCGGAACTGGCGCATGAACACGCTGCCCTCGCTGGCCAGCATGACCAGCAGCACCGCCTCCGGGTTGGCCCGCTTCACGCGGGTCAGCACCGGCCGGTAGTCGGCCTGGCCGCGGTCGAAGAACTCGGTGCTCACCAGGGTGATGCCGACCTTCTTGAAGGCGGCGTCGTAGGCCGCGGCGGCCCCGCGCCCGAAGTCGTCGTTCTGGGCGAAGATCGACACCGTCTTGGTCGACCGCGCCATGTGCTTGGCGAACTGGTTGGCCAGCATCACGTCGTCCGGGTTGACCCGGAAGGCCCACTCGTTGCCGTTCTTGCCAATCTGCTCGCGGATCTTGGGGTGGCTGCACGCCTCGATCACCATCGGCACCTGCAGCTCCTTGACCACCGGCAGGGCGCCCAGGCACGCGCCGCTGTGGGTCTGGCCGACGATGACGTCGACGCGGTCGACGTCGACCAGCTTGCGCACCGCGCTCACCGCCTCGCCCGGGGTGCCCGCGTTGTCGCCGAAGTAGAGCTCGATCTTGCGGCCCATGATGCCGCCCTTGGCGTTGTACTCGTCGGCGAGCATCTGGGCCGCCCACTTGACCCCTTCGCCGGTGATCGCGGAGGGCCCGGTCATGGCCGACGAGAATCCCACCCGGATCGGCGGCGCCCCCTGCGCCCGGGCCGGGGGCGCGTCGGCGGCGAGCCCCCAGGCCAGCCCCACTGCGATTGCAATCCCGATCAAGCGGTGTCCGGTGCGTGTCATCGCGCTCTCCTCGCTCGGCCCTCAGCCGAGGATCTGCAGTTCCTGGCTCGACTGCGTGAGCCGGCGGACGCCGCCGGCGGTGATCTCGACCGCGTCCTCCACCTGGATCCCGCCCCACCCGTGCTCGTAGTACGGCGTCTCCACGCAGAAGACCATGCCCGGCTCCAGGACCGTCTGGCCCGCCGCGTTGATGGTGGGCGGGTCGTAGGGCTCGAGCCCGATGCCGTGCCCGACGTGGTTGCGCTGGTAGTGCGGCATGCCCCGCTCGCGGGTCACCTTCATGCCGATCTCGAAGATCTGGCTCACCGGGACCCCCGGCTTCATGGCCGCGATGGCCGCCTTCTCGCCGTCGCGGATCGCGGCGTAGTAGCGCCGCTGCTTCTCGGTGGGCGTCCCCAGCACCGCGGTGCGCGAGATGTCCGAGCGGTAGCCGTGGTAGACGCAGCCCAGGTCGAGGCGGACCAGGTCGCCCGCCTTGAGCGCGGTCTCGGAGGCGTACACGTCGGCGAGCGCGGCCCGGTGGGGGCCGATGGTCACCACCGTGAAAAAGGTCTGGGCCCCGCGGCGGATCACCTCCTGCTCGAAGGCGCTCGCCGCCTCCCGCTCGGTGACGCCCGCCTTGAGCATGCCCAGGATCGCCGCGATGCCGTCCTCCGCGATCCGCGCCGCCTTCTCGAGCCGGGCGACTTCGACCGAACTCTTGACCATTCTGGCCGCGCGGAAGTGGGCGTAGGCGGGGCCGATGGTGGCGCCGGCGAGCTGCTCGCCGAGCCGCTGCCACGTGGCCGGGAACACGCCCGCCTCGTCGACCGCGATGCGGCCGGCCGCGACCCCGAAGCCGTCCAGCACCTCCCGCAGCGCCTCGCCGGGGCCGGCCGCGGGGCGGCTCGTGATCTCGCGCACCCGGGTGCCGATCGGTCCCGGGTCGTCGGTGTAGTTGAAGAAGAAGTTGCCGTAGCAGGCAATGCGGTCGACCTGGATGCCGTCGGCCGAGACGCCGGTCGAGTCGATGAAGGGAATCACGAGGCCGACGCCCCGCCGCGTGAACACCCCGTAGAGCTCGAGCCCCCGGAAGAGCGCGTGGGCGATCGAGCGGAAGCCGGTGACGTACTGGAGGTTCTCGGGCGTGGTGGCCACGAGGGCGTCGAGGCCTTCGGCGTCGAGCACCTTCGTGAGCCGCGCCTGCACGTGCTGATCCATGGCGATCTCCTGGGCCGCGTGAGACTAGCGAAAGTTGGGCACGACTTCCTGGCCGAACAGCTCGATGGCCTCGTGCATCTCGGCGACCGAGCCGGCCACGAACAGCATGCCGGACAGCGTGGTGACGCCCACCCGCTCGTAGGCGCGGATGCGCTCCGAGATCTCGGCCGGGCTGCCGATCAAATTGCGCGAGTCGAAGCCCCCGGTTTGCTCTCGGAGCGTCGACTTCTTGAGGGACTCCAGGTGCTTGAAGAGCTGCGAGGCGCGGAAGCGGGCCACCGCCTCCTCGTGGGTGCGCCCGATCGACACCGCGAACTGCGGGGCGATGTCGATCGCGGAGCCGTCGCGGCCCGCCGCGGCGGCGGCCCGGTGGATGTCGGCGACCCCCCGCTCGATCTCCTCCGGCGAGAGCACCGCCGGCATCCACCCCTGCGCGTACTGCCCGGCGCGGCGGCGCACCTCGGGGTGATTGCCTCCCGCGTAGATCGGCATGGGATCCTGCGCCGGCTTCGGAAAGCACTCCACCTCCTCGAAGTGCACCGCCTGGCCGCGGAACGTCGCCCGTCGCTCGGTGAAGAGCAGCCGGAGGGCCTGCATCCCCTCGTCCACGATGGTTCCCCGACGCACCCCGCGCGCGTCCGGAAAGAGGGCCTCGTACTCCTCGCGGTAGGCTCCCGTCCCCACCCCCAGGATGACCCGCCCCCCCGAGAGCTGATCGAGGGTGGCCACCTGCTTGGCGAGCACCGGCATGTTGCGCATCGGCAGCACGATGATCCCGGTGGCGAACCGCAGCCGCGTGGTGCGGGCCGCGCAGTAGCTGAACGTGATCAGCGGCTCGAAGAAGTTGGGCGGGTCCGGAAACTCCCGCTGCACGTAGCGCTGGGTCGTCATGTGGTCGTTGCCCCACACCGAGTCGAACCCGAGCCGCTCGCACAGGAGCGCGGTGGGCAGGATGTCGGACGGCCGGGCGAACGGCACCGGGTACATCATGCCCTCGATGCAGGTCGGGATGTGGACGCCGAACTTCACGCGCGGCTCCTCCACCAGGGGCCCAGCTCGGCGCCGATGATGCCCAGCTGCTCCACCACGTCGGTCGGGCCGGCCGGCAGGGCGATCAGCACGTCGAGCCCGGCGGCGCGCCAGTCGCGCAGCCGCGCCCGCACCTGGTCGGGCGTGCCGGCGAGCGCGAAGGTGTCCACGAGCGCGTCGGTCACCCGGCTGGCCCCCGACTCCCCGGCGGCCCGCGCCACGCCGATGGCGAGCGTCTCCTCGGCGGTCACGCCGGCGTCGGCCAGCAGGCTCTGCCCGTGCAGGTGCGCCAGGTACCGCGCGAGGAGCGGGCGGACCGATCGGCGCGCGGCCTCCGCGTCACGGCCGACGGCCACCGGCACGTAGGCCAGGATCGGAAACGGCCCCGCCTGGCCGGCCCGGCTCCGCGCCGCGGCCACGGTGTCCCGCACGCGGCGGACGTGGGCGGGCGAGGACATGATCGAGCACACCACCCCGTCGGCGACCGCGCCGGCGAGGGCGACCGCGCGCGGCCCCTTCACGCCCAGCACGATCGGCAGCGCGGCCTGGGCGGGCTTGAACTCGAGCGCGACTTCTCGAAGGGAAAACGCAGTTCCGGCGTGGCTCACCCGCTCCCCCGCCCAGAGCCGGCGCACGACGTCGACGCACTCCGCGAGGGTGGCGAGCGGCCGCGGGGCGGGAATGGCCATCTGCTCCTCGATCCACCGCCGCACCCCTGCGCCGAGGCCGAGCACCACCCGCCCCGGCGCGATGCCGGCCAGCGTGGCCGTCTCCATCGCGAGCAGGGCCGGGTGCCGGGTGTAGGGATTGACCACGCCCAGGCCGAGCCCGATCCGGGTGGTCACCGCGGCGGCGGCCCCGGCCACCGCGAAGGCGGCGGTCTGGAAGTAGTCCTCGATGAACCAGAGGCTGTCGAGGCCGGCCCGCTCCGCGGCGCGAGCCCGCTCGACGACGTGGCCGGCGGTGCTCTCGCCCAGCAGCACCGCGCCCAGGTTAGGGCCGGAGCCGAAGGCCATAGCGCTCCTCGAGCGTGTGGAGCGTCGTCGCGAAGTCGCTCCCGGCCGCGGGCACGTCGGGCAGCCAGGCGCGGCTCGCCCCGTAGTCCTTGAGCCCGCCCGAGGTCAGCACGACGACGATGCGCTGATCGGGATCGAGCCGGCCGGCCCGGGCCTGCTGCATCACCGCGGTCAGCCCCACCACCGCGGAGGGCTCGGCGTAGAGCCCTTCCTCGCTCGCGAGCGCGCGCTGCGCCTCGAAGATGCCCTCGTCGGTGATCGGCACGCCCGAGCCCTCGGAGTCGCGCAGCGCGGTGAGCCCCTGGTAGGTCCCGTAGGGCGAGGCGATCGAGAAGGCCACCGAGGAGCCCGCGACCACCTTCTCGGGCGTCTCGAGCTTCCGGGCCAGCGCGTTGGCGAGCGGGCCGAACGGCTCGGCCGCGAGCATGCGCGGGCGCGTCTTCACCAGGCCCAGGCGCTCGAGCTCGACCCAGCCCTTCCAGATGCCGAAGAGACCGTCGCTGTAGCAGCTCGGCACCGCGACCACGTCGGGCGCGGTCCAGCCGAGATCCTCCGCGATCTCGTAGGCGATGGTCTTGTAGCCCTCCACCCCGAAGGGATTCGACCCGATCGGCGGCACCACCCAGCCGCTGGTCGGGTACCACCCGCACCGCTCGATGCCCTCGCGCATCAGCGTCCAGCGCTGCTCGGAGGTGGCGCACGCCACCACCGCCGCGCCGTAGGACTGCATCAGCGTCTTCATGGTGTCGGGCACCGAGGCCATCGTGAAGATCACGCACGGCAACCCCGCGCGCGCCGCGTACGCCGCGGTGGAGGCCCCGTGGTTGCCGGTCGACGCGATCGTGATGACCCGCGCCCCGGTGGCCACCGCGTGGGTCACCGCCAGCGAGCAGAGCCGGTCCTTGTAGGACCACGTCGGATTCTGGCTCTCGTCCTTGACGAAGAGGTGCGGGACGCCGAGGCGGCGGCCGAGGCGCGCGAGCGGCACGAGCGGGGTCGCGCCCTCGCCGAGCGAGACCGGCTCCGCGTCGGGCAGCGGCAGCAGCCGGCGGAAGCGCCACAGGCTGCGCGGCGCGGCCGGGAAGCTCTCGGGAGTCAGCCGCTCGCCGGCGGCGGGGACGCGGACGGTGAGGTTGACGTTGACCGACTGCTGCGCGCAGCGGGGACATCCGGTGAAGAGCCGCTGATCATCGTAGACCGCGTGACAGCGAAGACACTCGAGCTCGGTCACCACCGAAGCGGACACCATCGGCGGCGAGGTTAGCAAGCGGGTTACGGGGTGTCAACCGAGCCCGCTCCCCGACGGCGCGGCGAGACGCGACGCCGATGCCCGTCCCCGGACCGGTCCCCTACCGCTTCCGGGCCGCGCGGTCGGCTTCCAGCTGGCCCTGCCGCGCGAAGTCGATGGCCTCGCCGAGGATCCGCGCCATCTCCTGGGGCGCGTGGAAGCCCATCGAGTTCTCCGCGGCCACGAAGTCGAGGCGCCACTGCGCCTTCTTGTGGAAGCTCGCGGCGGCCTGCAGGTCGGCCTCGGACGCCCCCGCCTTCTTGGCCGCCACGATCGCGTCGAGCATGTCGGTGGTGGCCTTGGCGGTCCGCTGCAGCAGCGCGTAGTGACGGTCCTGGATGGTGAGCACCCGGCCGGCCAGCTCCGCCTCCGCGACCGCGTGGCAGGTCTGGCAGGCGCGGTTGATGTTCAGCAGGGGACTCCGGACCCAGTGATCGCTCACCTTCTGGGCGCCGATCCGCTGATACGGCATGTGGCAGTCCGCGCAGGCCACCCCCGCCCGGGCGTGCACGCCCTGGCTCCAGAGCTCGAACTCGGGGTGCTGGGCCTTGAGGACCTTGTCGCCGGTCTCCGCGTGCACGAAGTCGGTGAAGCCCTCCGCGTCGTAGTAGGCCTCGATCTCCTCGACCTTGAGGCCGTTGGCCCAGGGATACGTGACCACCTTGCCCGCGCCCTTGAAGTAGTACTCGACGTGGCACTGCCCGCAGACGAACGAGCGCATCTCCTGCCGCGAGGCGTCCCGGTTCGGATCGTAGTCGGCGATGCCCTGCTTGGCCTTGAGGGCCTTGATGCCGTTGATGAAGCCGGGCCGCGTCACCCGCACCGCCATGGTCTTGGGGTCGTGGCAGTCCACGCACGCGATCGGATGCTGGATGAGGGGCTGGCCCGCGTCGTCCTTCAGGTTGCGGGCCTCCGCGTACGGCATGCCCGAGACGACCTCGAAGCCCTTCATGACGTCGCCCTTGCCCGCGAACCGGTAGGCGGCCAGGTTGGAGGCGTGGCACTGCAGGCACGCCCCCGGCTGCTTGCGCTCGGTGACCCGCTTGGTCTGCTCCTGGTCGAAGAGGGCGTAGTAGTGCCCGCGGCGGTCCCGGTAGTCGATCGAGAAGGCGTAGCCCGCGAAGATGCGCTTGAGCCAGGGCTCGCGGTCCAGCTTCTGCTCCGCGGGGCCGGCGTCGCTCGCCCCGGGCCCCCGCCCCCCGTACTTGGTCGTGGTGGGCAGGGCGGTCTTGAGATAGGTGTCGTACTCGTTGGGCCAGTTCTGGCCCCACACCTTGGGATCGATCGTCGCCTCGGTGACCTCGACCACCCGGACGAAGGGCTGCCGGCCCTCCTGCTTGCGCTCGAAGATGTTGGTGAGCAGCGCGAGCAGCAGCACCGTGAGCCCGGCGCTCCCGGCGAAGCCGAGCATCGTGAGCAGCCACACCCGCGAGCTACCGGACGAGCCGTTCGATCGCATCCATTCCTCCGTCGTGTGGGGATCGGGCCTCAGCCGCCCGCCCCGTGCCCCGCAGTCGCGTGGCAATGCAGGCAGTCGAGCTCGCGCCCCGTCGAGGCCCCGACCACCGCGTGGACGAACGACTCGTGGCAGCGCACGCAGTTGACCCGCACGATCTGGCGATCGCGCGGAGTGATCTCGATGGGCTCGTGGAAATTCTGCAGCGTGAACGCCATCGAGTGGCGGAAGCCGTGGTCGGCCTTGGCCACGTACTTGGCGAGGCCTCGGTCCGGCAGGTGGCACTCCACGCAGGTCGCGGTGTGGCGGTGCCCGCTCTTGAGCCACGCGTCGTACTGCTGGTTCATGACGTGGCAGTTGACGCAGGCGCGCGGGTCGGTGGAGAGGTACGAGAAGCCCTTCGCGTACCCGAACGTGAACGCGCCGACGCCGGCCGGAATGCCCAGCAAGCAACCCAGGACCAGGACGAGGCGAAGGGGCTTCATCGACGGTGCGCCGCCTGCGACTATAGCACCCGCGAGCTACCGGGTCGGTGATGCGGATGCACCGCGTACGATCCCCCACAGGCGGGCCGGAGTGATCGGCAGCTCGTTCACCTCGAGCCCGAGCGGCGCGAGCGCGTCGGCCACCGCGTTGGCCAGCACCGCCGGCGGCCCGAGCGTACCGCCCTCGCCGACCCCGCGCACCCCGAGCAGGTTCTCCGCCGGCACCTCGACGTGGGCGAGCTCGAAGGCCGGCACGTCGACCGCGGTCGGCAGCGCGTACTCCATCAGCGTCCCGGTGAGGAGCTGGCCCGCCTCGTCGTAGACGAGATGCTCGAGCAGCGCGCCGCCGATCCCCTGCGCGATCGCGCCCTGCACCTGGCCCTCGACGATGAGCGGGTTGATCACCCGCCCGGTGTCCTCGACGCAGACGTAGCGCCGGATGTGCACCCGGCCGGTCGCCACGTCCACCTCGACCACCGCGGCCTGGGCGCCGGCCGCGAACGTGCCGCGGATCGGATCGTAGAACCGGGTGGCCTCGAGCCCCGGCTCGGTCTCGGGCGGCAGCCGATGGGTCTCGAGGTGCGCGACCCGCGCGACCTCGAGCATCGAGAGCCCGCGCGCGGGCATCCCGCGCACCGCGATCCGGCCGTCCGTCACCTCGAGATCCGCGGCGGCCGCCTCCAGGAGGTGCGCGGCGATCGCGGTGATCTTCTCGCGGAGCGCGCGCGCCGCGCGCGCCACCGCTCCGCCGCCGATCACCGCCTGGCGGGAGGCGAAGGCCCCGAGCCCGAACGGGGTCGCGTCGGTGTCGCCGAGGATGACCCGCACCCCATCGAGCGGCAGCCCGAGCTCGGCCGCCGCGAGCTGCGCCATCGTGGTCTCGAGCCCCTGCCCCTGCGACGTGACGCCGGCCAGCACCGTCACCGCGCCGGACGGATCCATGCGCACCGTCGCGCCCTCGTGCCCGGTGCGAAAGGGCATGCGCGGCCCCGCGGAGGCGGCCTGCCCGAGCCCGGTCAGCTCGTTGTAGTTGGCGCAGCCGATGCCCAGGTGCCGGCCCTCCCGCCGCAGGCGGGCCTGCTCGGCGCGGAAACCCTCGTAGCCGACGGCCTCCACCACCCGCTCGAAGCAGACCGGATAGCTGGCGCAGTCGTGGACGAGGCGGGTCGCGGAGGTGTAGGGGAGGTCGGCGGGCCCGATCAGGTTGACCCGTCGCACCGCGACCGGATCGAGGCCGAGGGCCCGCGCGCCCAGGTCGAGCAGCCGCTCCATCACGAAGGTGGTGGCGGGGCGCGCCACCCCGCGATAGGGCCCGGCGGGCGTGGTGTGGGTGGCCACCGCGGCCACCTCGCAGCGGTAGTGCGAGACCTTGTACGGCCCCGCGAGCAGGCCGCCCGCCATCAGGGCCTCGATGCCCGCGGTCCACGGGAACACCGAGTAGGCGCCCGCGTTGCACGCGATCCGCGCGTCGAGCGCGAGGAGGCGGCCGTCGCGATCGAAGCCGGCCCGGACTTCGTAACGGTGATCGCGGGCGTGCGCGGAGGCGAGAAAGCCCTCGCGGCGCAGCTCGACCCACTTCACCGGGCGGCCGAGCCGCATGGCCAGCAGGCAGAGGGCCACGTCTTCCGGATAGAGCACCGCCTTCACCCCGAAGCCGCCGCCCACGTCGGGGGCCACGACGCGGATGCGGTTCTCCGGCAGCGCGAGCAGGTCGGCGAGGGCGTGCCGGACGAGGTGCGGTACCTGCGTGCCGAGCCAGAGCGTGAGCTTGCCCTCGCCCGGGCTCCAGTCGGCCACCCCGGCGCGGCCCTCGAGCGGCACCGCGGTCTGCCGATTCGTGCGGAACACGCGCTCGACCACCGTGGCCGCCCCCGCGAGCGCCCCATCCACCTGGCCGCTCTCGAAGCGCCGCGCCAGGAGCACGTTGCCGGGAGCGGCCTCGTGCACCGCGACGCCGGCCCGGGCCGGCTCCACGAGATCGAGCGCGGCCGCGAGCGGCTCCCAGTCCACCTCGACGAGCGCGGCCGCGTCCTCCGCCCCGTAGCGATCGCGCGCGACGACCGCGGCGACGGCCTCGCCCGCGAAGCGCGCCTCCGGCCACGCCAGGATCGGCTGGCCGGTCATCACGTAGCCGGGCAGCGCCGAGCGAGCCTCGATGCGATGCGGGGCCCAGTCCGCGTCGGCGCCGGTGGCCACCGCGGCCACGCCGTCCACGGCCCGGGCCGCGGTGGTGTCGATGCTCCGGATCCGCGCGTGCGCGTGGGGGCTGCGCACGAACGCGACGTGGAGCATGCGCGGCAGCTCGACGTCGGTCACGTACCGCCCGCGCCCGGCCAGGAGCCGCGCGTCCTCCTTCCGGGGCGCCGGCGCCCCGAACGCGCTCGACGGGCCGGGGCCGCTCAGCGGGAAGCGCCGGTCAGGCCGAAGGCGGCCCAGGCGAAGGGATGGGGAAACGCGCGCTGCGTCTCGATCTGGGCCTGGCGGAGCGCGGCCACCGGCCCCGCGGTCTCGAGGCGATCGTAGAAGGCGCGAACCAGCTCGAAGCTCGCGCGGTCGTCGACCTTCCAGAGGGTGGTCACGACCGCGGGGGAGCCCGCGTACAGGAACGCGCGCTGGAGACCCACCAGCTCGTCGCCGCGGGAGAGCTGGCCGAGCCCGGTCTCGCAGGCGGAGAGGACGACCAGGCGTGCGTGGAGGTCGAGCCCGAACACCTCGCGGACCTCGAGGCGGCCGTCCTCGCCGTCGCCCGGCGCGAGCAGGATCGCGGACGAGAGCGGGTCGGACTCGCGAAGCTCCCCGTGGGTGGCAAGGTGCACGAGGCCCACCGCGCCCAGCAGGGTCTTGACCTGCCCTTCGGTCGCGTCGGCGCGGGTCAGCACCGTGGCCCCGCGCTCGTGCTGGCCGACCATGCGGGCCTCGCGCTCGGCCCACGGCAGCGCGAGCCCCGCCCCCAGGTCGGGGTTGCCGACCACGAGGGCGCGCGCGGGGGCGTCCGCGCCCTTGTCGACCAGGTAGCGGAGCACGCTCGCGCTCGGCAGCGTGCTCAGGGCGAAGTCCTCCACGAGCCATCGGCCCTCCGGCGAGCGGAGCGCGGCGAACGGCAGGTAGTGCAGGATCGCGTGCGGCACGATCACGATCCGGTCGCGGCGAATCTCGCGCCGCGCGGGCGCAAGCAGCCGCTGGTAGAGGGCCTCGGCCTGGGGCAGGACGTCGGCCAGCGGCGCCTGCCCCGCGATCGCGGTGCGGAACCGCCACACCTGCGCGAGGAGCGACTGGCGATTGCCGGGCAGCCGCACCATCGAGAAGCGCTCCCGGTCCAGGACCCATACCACCACGCCGCCCTCGCCCACCTGGTACTCGAGCAGGGTCGTGCCGGCGGGCAGCAGGCGCTGGATCTCGGGCCGCGTCACCGGCTCCACCGCCATCAGCGAGGCCTGCTCCAGGCTCTCCTTGCGCACGCGATCGAGGAAGGCGCGGTCGCGCTCGAGCGTCTCGGCCGCCGCGTGGGCCGTGTCCGCGTCCGTCGAGCCGTCCGCGTCCTCGGCGTCCGCGCGGGCCTGGGCCAGGCGCGCCCGCAGCCGGACCTCCTCGTCGACCAGGGCGCGGGTACGGCCCTTCGAGAGCGTGGTCTGGCTGCCGAGCAGATCGAGGAAGGTGCGGGAGCGGCTCTGCTCGGCGAGGGTGAAGGCGTCCTCGGGATGACCCGCCTGGAGCGCCGTCGACACCGCGAGCTGGTAGATGCCCTGCTTGTCCTCGAAGAAGCCGGTGCGGAGGGTCGAGTCACCCAGGTCCGCGCGCAGCTCCTCGATCTGCCGCACCGCCTCGCGCGAGGCCGCGAAGGCCTCTTCGGTCCGGCCGAGGCCGGCCAGCGCGCGGGCCTGCCCCTGGTACAGCCCGGGCAGGCGGCCGAGGCGCTTGACCTGGCTCGCGAGCGCGATCGCCCGCTCGAAGATGCCGAGGGCCCGGGCCCAGTCCTGCTGCGCGAGGGCCAGGCCGCCTTGCCCCGCGAGCATGTCGGCCTCGACGTCGTGGAGCCCGCTCAGGCGCGCGTAGCGGAGGCCGCGGTCGAACGCCCGGTCGGCCTCGTCGAGATGGCCGAGCGCGAGCTGGGCGCGCCCGACCACCGAGAGCGACGCGGCGTTCCAGCGGCGCAGCTTGGTGCGGAGACGCTCCGACGCCTTCGCGGGTGGCCGGTTCTCGACGGCCTCGAAGAACTGCGCGGCTTGGGTGCCGCGCGCCAGCGCGGTCGGGTAGTCACGCTGGGCGAACGCCACCTGGGCCAGGCCGTTGAGCAGATATCCCTCGGCCTGATCCTCCCGCCGTCCGCTCATCCGGGTCCGGACCAGCTCGACGCCCTCCTCGAGCGTCTCGCGGGCCCGGGGCAGGTCGCGCACCGCCCGGTACGCCGACCCGAGCTGGGCGTGCACCGACGCCCACGAGCCGAGGTCGCGCGGGGTCAGCCCGCTCGCAGCCTTGAAGCTGTCGATCGAGCGACCGCCGTCCTGGATGGCCTTCTGGAAGCGGCCGAGCCTCAGCGCGGTCACCGTTGCGGCATGCCAGGCCCGCGCGGCGCGCACGCGATTGCCGTCCGCGGTGGCGGCCAGGCCGACGCGCTCGTAGTAGGCGAGCGCCGGCGGGTCCTCGCCGCGGTTGAGCGCCTCGATCGCCGCGGCCCCGTCGAGCGCGTACTCGCCCGGCCCCGGCTCCTCCTGGCTGCTCGCGCGATCCTGCCCCTGGCCCCGGTGGCGACCCTTGCCCCCGCCCGGGCGCTGCGCCTCCGCGAGCGGCGTCAGCGCAGCGATCAGCAGCGCGCCGACCAGGAGAGCGGGCCCGAGCCGCCGGGTGCGCATGGACGCGCGACGCGATCAGACCGCCAACGCGATGCCGTCGTGGCCGGGGTCCGCGCCCCCGTCCAGCCCGTCGGGATGCACCCGGATCGCGTGCACCGCGGCGAAGCCGTAGGTGTTGGGGCTGCGCACCACCTCGTAGCCCTGGCCCTCGAGCTCGCGCTGCACCCCGCGCGGGATGCGGTTGGAGACGTCGATGGCGTCGCTGGTGGCCGAGAAGCGGGGTGCGCTGACCGCCTCCACCATGGTCATGTCGAAGTCGATGGCGTTCAGCAGCACCTGGAGCACCCCCATCGCGATCTGGGTCGCGCCGGGCGCGCCGATGACGATGTGCGGGCGCTCGCCCTCGAACACGATGGACGGGACCACCGAGCTGAAGCGCGCCTTACCCGGAGCCAGGCTCCCCGCGTGGCCCGGCCGGGGGTCGAAGACGCCCATGCAGCCGTTGTACATGAAGCCGAGCCCGTCGGTGATCACCCCGGAGGGCATCCCGAGCGAGTGGGTCATGCTCACGCAGCCGCCGTCGGCGTCGATCACCGAGACGTGGGTGGTGTCCGGCCGCGGGGCGCCCGAGTTGAGCCGCGGCACCCGCGCCTTCTTCCCAGTGCGGATCTCCTCCGCGAGACCGGCCGCGTACTCCTTGCCGGTGAGGCGCTCCACCGGCACGTCGACGAATCGCGGATCGCCCACGTGGCGGTCCTTGTCGATGGTCGCGCGCTTCATCGCCTCGGCCACGACCCGGAGGTACTCGCCGGAGTTGTGCTCGAGCCGGCCCAGGGCGAAGCGCTCCAGGATGTTCAGCATCTCGAGCAGCATCACCCCGCCCCCGGGCGGCCGGTTGGTCGAGACGCGGTAGTCGCGGTAGGTGCCCCAGAGGGGCGCGTTGCGGACGGTGCGCCAGCCCGAGAGGTCCGCCGCCCCGAGCAGCCCGTCGTGCCGCCGCATGTCCTCGACGATGGCGTGGGCGATCTCGCCCTCGTAGAAGATCTCGTCGCCGTGCTTGGCCACGAGGCGCAGGGTCTGGCCGAGATCGCGGTTGACCACGCGATCGCCCACCCGCTTGGGGGTGCCGTCGGGGCGGCAGTAGAGCGCGCGGGAGGCTGGGGTGAAGGCCAGCCGCTCGTGGTTCGCGGCCCGGCCCATCTGCCCGTCCTCCGCCCACCACGAGCCCACGTGCGGCCGCACCGTCCATCCTCCCTCGGCCCAGCCGATCGCGGGCTCCACGATCTGCTCCCACGGCAGCCGGCCGTGCTCCCGGTGGGCGTCGCGATACGCCCGCAGGCTCGCCGGCACGCAGATCGACTGGTAGCCGATGTCGTTGACCCGGCCGCGCAGGATGAAGCCGTAGCCGTCGCGGGCCTCCGACTCGATGCGGTCGGCCCACATCTCGGGGCGGACCGCGAGCGGCGCGGGGGCGTGGAAGTCGACGTAGCCGTGAAAGCCGGTCGCCGGCATCACGATGCCGCAGCTGCCGAAGCCGGCCAGCCCGCACATCATCGGATCCACCACGCCCTGCACCAGCGCGCAGGCCATCGCGGCGTCCACCGCGTTGCCGCCCGCTCTCAGGATGTCGGCCCCGGCCTCGGTGGCTTCCGGCTGCGCGGCCACGATCATCGCTCCCTTGCGGTATCGCATGCGGGTCCTCTCCTTCCGGGCGTCCCGGCGTCAGCCGGCTACCGACTCGATCGTCTCCACCTCGTCGGCGGAGAGGGTCAGCCCCGCGCTCGCCAGGTCCTGCGTCATGTGCTCGCGATCCGAGGTGCCGGTGAGCGGCAGCATCCCGACCGCGAGGGCGAAGCGGAATACCACCTGCGCGGGCGTGGCCCGCTCCCGGGCCGCGATGCGGGTGATCAGCGAGTGACCGAGCACCTCCGGGTTGGCGGTCAGGAGCGAGAACCCCTGGTAGACGATGCCACGCTCGCGGCAGAACGAGCGCACGTCGCGGTCCCAGCCCCGACGGGCGAAGCAGCGGTTCTGCACGAAGGCCGGCATCGGGGCGCCGGTGGCGGCCAGCTGCCGGAGGTGGAGCGGCGAGACGTTGCTCACCCCGAGCCGTCGCGTGCGGCCCGCGTCGCGCTCGGCCACCATCGCGCTCCACACCTCGACGTCGTAGTCGCTCCAGCCGTAGCCGGAGGCCGGGCCGTGCAGGACGTAGCTGTCCACGTGGTCGGTCCCCAGGTGCTCGAGCGAGCTGGCCATCGACTGGGCGACCTGGGTGGAGAGCTCGGCGGCCGGGTCGTAGGGCAGCCGGTGGTCCTGGCCCGGCTGGTACGTGAACTTCGTCTGCAGGAAGAGATCCGCCCGCGTGACCACCCCCGCCCGGTAGGCCGCGGCCAGTCCCTGCCCGACGCCGGCTTCGAAGTAGTGCCGCCGCTGGTTCGCGGTGTCGATGCCCCGGAACCCGGTCCGGACGGCCAGCTCGACGAGGGCCGGAGTCCGGTCCTCCTTCCAGGCGGTCCCGTAGAGGAAGGTGGGTGGGGACGGGCTCGGGTCGGCTGGCATCGCGCCATTCTGCCACGTGAGGCGCCTCCCGGTCTTGTATCACGCGCCGGTCGCGACTAAGCTCGGCGGCAGGGAGGACCCACATGGCCGACCGTGGCATCGACGTCGTGCGCGCGCACCTGGCGAAGCTTCCCCCGTCCGACTCGCTGACCGTGGCGGAGCGACGCGCGCAGTACGAGCGCGCCGAGAAGGTCTTCCCGACCCCGCCCGAGGTCAAGGTCGAGCGCGTGAGCGCCCCGGTCGCGCCCGCGGAGTGGCTGCGGCCGCCCGGCGCGGTGGCCGGGCGCGTGGTGCTCTACCTCCACGGTGGCGGCTACGTGATCGGCTCGCCGCGGTCCCACCGCCACCTGGCCGCGGCCATCGCGGTGGCCGGCCAGGCCAGCGCGCTGCTCCTCGACTACCGCCTCGCGCCGGAGCACCCCTACCCGGCCGCGATCGAGGACGCGACCGCGGCCTACCGCTGGCTCGTCGACCAGGGCATCGCCCCGGGTCGCATCGTCATCGCGGGCGACTCCGCCGGCGGCGGGCTCACGGTGGCCACCCTGCTGGCCCTGCGCGACGCCCGCCTGCCGCGGCCCGCGGGAGGCGTGTGCATCTCGCCGTGGGTGGACCTGACGTTCAGCGGCGCGAGCTACCGGACCCGGGCGGCGGCCGATCCCATCGTGACGCGGCCCGCGATCGACGAGATGGCGCGGGCCTATCTCGGTGCCACCGCGGCGCGAGCCCCGCTCGCCTCGCCGCTCTTCGCCGACCTGCGCGACCTGCCTCCGCTGCTGATGCACGTGGGTAGCGACGAGGTGCTCCTGGACGACGCGGTACAGCTCGCGGACCGGGCCAAGGTGGCGGGCGTGGACGCCACGCTCGAAGTATGGGACCGCATGATCCACGTCTGGCACTGGTTCCTGCCGATGCTCGACGAGGCCCAGAGCGCGGTCGACGGCATCGGCCGCTTCGTCCAGGCGCGCGCCGCCTAGCCACCGAGCCGGCCGCGCTACATCTGGCTGTTGGGCTCGCAGTAGCCCTCTCCGAGCGCGTCCGGGTGCCACCACCCGCCCCCGCGCTCGCACCGCGCCCGTAGCTCGGCCGGGGTGTAGGTCGGGGGCACCGGCGGGCCCGACACCGCGCAGCCCGTCAGCCCGGCCAGGGCCAGGCCGAGGACGGTGATCGGGATCGGTCGCGCCACGCCACCCACAGCCGGAACACTACACCCCGCCCACGCACCTTGCGATTTCCCGGCGCTTCTGGGACGATCCGGCCATGCGGGAGCAGCCCTTCCCGATCATCCGGCACCCGGTCGCGGGCGCCCGCACCCCGATCCTGGTGAGCGTCCCGCACTACGGCACGCAGCCCCTGCCGCACATCACGCGCGACGACTACTCGGAGCCCTGGTTCGAGACCTTCGCCTACGGCTTCGCCGACACCTTCGCGAGCGATCTCTACCACGACCTGCACGAGCACGGGGCCACCGTGCTGGCCACCCCGTTCTCCCGCATGTTCGTGGACGTCAATCGCCGCCGCGACGACTTCGAGCATCACGACGGCGAGGTGCGCTCCCGCCGCGGGGTGGTGCGCACGCACACGATGCGCGAGGTGCCCATCTTCACCCGCCCCCTCGCCCCGGCCGATCTGGAAGAGCGACTGCGCGCACTCTACGATCCGTACTACACCGCGTGCGAAGCGCTCCTCGGCCACCTTTGCGACGCCTACGGCTATGCCCTCCTGCTCGACGCCCACACCGGCAGCCCCCGCCGCATGAAGGACCACCAGGTCATCATCGGCACCCGCCACGGGGCCACCTGCGCCCCCGCCCTCGCGGAGACGGTCGCCGCGATCTTCACGCGCCACGGCTTCGAGGTGCACGAGAACGTCATTGGCTACACCGGCGGCAACATCGTGGCCACCTTCGGCCGGCCCGACGCGCGCCGCGTCCACGCGATCCAGCTCGAGATCAACGCCTCGCTGCTGATGGCGACCAGCCGGGAGGAGTTCATCGCCCTCATCTCCCGCGGCGGGGTGCCCGAGAAGGCGGACGGCAACATCGCCCGGGCCCGGGACTGCCTCCGGGAGGTGGTGGCGGCCCTGCCCGCGGCGCTGGCGACCCTGCACGACCGGGCCGACTGACCCGCTGCGGCGGGGGGCCCGGACCGGTTAAGATCGTCCCCATGCCCGACCACACCGACCGCAAGCTCGAGATCGTCACCGAGGTCCCCGAATCCGCGATGGTCGTCTTCGCCCACCCCGACGACGCCGAGATCGGCTCCGGCGGGGTCGTCGCCCGCTGGGTCGCCGCCGGCTGCGACGTCACCTACGTGCTGTGCACCAACGGCGACGCGGGCACCGCCGACCGCAACCTGACCCCGGCCGAGCTCGCGCACAAGCGGGCGCACGAGCAGCGGGCCGCCGCCGACTTCATGGGGGTGCGTCACCTGGAGATGCTCGGGTATCCCGACGGCTTCCTCGAGGACACCCGGGAGGTGCTGGGCGACGTGGTGCGGGCGATCCGCCGCCATCGCCCGCACACCGTGTTCGTCCACGACCCGTACCGGATCAAGGGCTTCCAGCACCGCGACCACCGCAAGGCGGGCATCGTGACCACCGACGCGGTCTATCCCTACGCGCGCGACCACCTGCACTTCCCGGAGCAGATCAGCCGCGAGGGACTCGAGCCCCACAAGGTGCGCGAGCTCTGGTACTGGGGCGCCGACGAGCCGGACATCATCGTCGACGTCACCCCCGGGATCGAGCGGCAGATCGCGGCCCTCGTGCGTCACCAGAGCCAGGTGCCCGGCTTCAATGTTCCGGAGGGCGCGACCATCGGCGAGCGGGTCAAGAAGAACGCGGCCGAGCTGGCGGCCGGCTACGGCTTCGAGTACGGCGCCGTCTTTCGTCGTCTGGTCGCTCGCCGCTAGCCGGCGGCAGATGAAGGCCCATCTGCTTCGTGGGCGCCCTCGCCGGCACGCTCGACGTACAGAGAGTACGCCTCGCCTGCCGCCTTCGGGCGCCGCCTCGCAGCTGGACCTTTCTCCGCCGCGGGCGGCCGACCGCGCGCATGCTGGAATCAGTACTCCGAGAGGAGGCGGTCGACCATCGCGCGGGCCGCGGCCCAATCGTAGGCGCGGAACATGCGGCGGTTCACCACCGGCTGGGCGGCCGAGTAGAACATCTCGTACTGGAGCTGGCGGCCGCCGTACTCGGTACCGATGAAGTCCCAGATCAGCTTGAGGAGCTTCACCCGGTCGCGCGCCGGCGTCCCGATCGACTGGTAGTAGCGCTCGACGTCGGCCCGGGTCTCCGGGGAGTCGAAGCTCCGCTCGGAGGACGGCAGGTTCTGGAAGGCCCCGCCGGCCAGCTCGCGCACCGTCTTGTAGAGATCGCCGATGAGCCGCCGCTGGAGGCTCATGCCCGCGTAGACGTACTGCGGGTGTGGGCGCGCGTACCCCTCGCTCACCAGCGGGCGCCGCTCGGCCGCGATGACGAGCGCGTCGAACGCCGCGCAGAAGGTGGCGATGTCGCCGCCCAGCGTCGCCTGGGTGATCGGGTCCCCCTCCCCGTGGCCCACCTCGACCAGCTTCGTCGCGAGCCCGGCCAGCAGCTCGAGCTTCACCCCGAAGCGCACCAGCGACTGGAAGTTCGCGGTGACGTGGGCGGGCGACTCGTGGAACTGGGCGGTCACCCGCTCCACGCTCTTGTAGACGAACACGTGCTCCCACGGCACCAGCACGTCGTCGAAGACCACGGTGGTGTCCACCTCGTCGAAGCGCGAGGAGAGCGGGTAGTCGTAGACGCTGGTGGCGAGCGTGGCGTAAGGCCGTCGCGGGAGCAGCCGGAGCCCCGCGGCGCCCACCGGCACCACCAGCGAGATCGCGTAGTCCTCGTCCCCCGGGACGAGCGGGGTGATATAGCTCACGAAGAGCCAATCGGCCATCGTCACCGACGTGGCGATGGAGTGGGCGCCGCGGATCACGATGCCCGCGTCGGTCTCCCGCACCACCCCGGGGTGGAGGAACGGCTCCGGGTGCCGGTGGGCCGGCGTGACCCGGTCGATCTGGGGCGGCACGATCGCGTAGGCCACGTAGAGATCCTCGTCGCGCGCCCGGGCGTGGAAGCGAACGACGTTGTCCCCGAACTGCCGGCCCCCGCGGTCGAAGAGCTGCCGCCAGCCCGCGAAGGCGGTGAGCACCGAGGCGACGTGATCGGGGGTGCGGCCCATCAGCCCGTACGAGCCCTCGGCCCAGAAGCGGTGCACCGCGCGCCGGCGCCCCAGGTCCTCGGCCGAGCGCGGGATCAGCCACATCGCGCCGATCCGGCGGCCGCTCGCCGGATCGAGGCAGGTGGTGATCTCCGGGGCCTCGCGGGCGGCCTCGTAGCGCTCCGCGATGCGCCGGATGGACTCGGCGAAGGCCGGATGGCTGGTGACGTCGGCGACGCGCTCGCCGTCGAGGAAGACGGCGCGCCCGTCGCGCAGGCCGGCGAGGTAGTCGACCGCTCGGCGCATGGCGGCAATCTCGCACAGCCCCACGACGCGGCGCAAGCTCGGTGCTACTATGCTCGCCGGATCGCATGCCGACCCGGAGGCCGACCATGAGAACGCCCGCGCTGCTCGCCGTGTCCACCGCCCTCGCGCGGCTCACCGGGCCCGCGCGGGGCGACTGACGCCATGGCCGGGCCCCACGAGGTCGAGGTCGTCGACACGCCCTACGCCCGCCCGGGCGGGATCGAGCTGCTGGCGCGCGTCTACCGGCCCACCGGGGCGTCGACCGCGTCCCGCGCGGCGGTTGTCTACGTGCACGGTGGGGCCTGGGCGCGCCTGGATCGCACCGCCGACGCCATCCTGTGCCAGGCGCTGGCCGGCTCCGGGCGGGTCGTCGTCGCGATCGACTTCCGCCAGGCGCCCGATCATCGCTTCCCGGCCGCGAGCGCCGACGTGGCGGCCGGCGTCCGCTACGCGCGCGCCCACGCCGGCCGGCTCGGCGTGGACCCCGCGCGGATCGGGCTGCTCGGCAGCTCGAGCGGCGGGCACCTGGCCCTGCTCCACGCGGTGCGGCCCGACGCCCCCGAGGCCGCGGGCACGCCGATCGTGACGCCGGACGGCGCACCCGACGCGGGCCGGGGCGACGCGGAGGTCGCGTTCGTGGTGGCCCTCTATCCGGTCGCCGACCCGCTGGCCCGCTACCGTTACGCCCTCTCCCGCGAGCACGAGCCCCCGCCGCCCTCGGGATTCGACGCCAAGCGGCTGATCGCCTCGCACCGGGCCTTCTTCGGCGACGAGGCAGCGATGGCCGGCGCGAGCGTCACGCGGATCGTCGCCGAGGGTCGGGCCACCGCGCGGCCACCCGCGTGGATCGCCCAGCCCGACCTGGACGACAACGTGCCCGCCGCGATCACCCTGGCCTTCGTGGACGCGTACCGGCGCGCGGGCGGGAGCGTCGAGCACGTCCACTTCCCCGAGTCCCGCCACGGCTTCGCCCAGCAGGAGAGCCCGGCCACCGACAAGTGCGTCGCCCACGTGCTGGACTTCGTCGGCCGCCGGACCGCGCGCCCGGGAGGCGCTTGACCTCGGCCGCCGGGTCGCGCAGAGTGTCGGCCATGACGCAGACCACGACCGCCGGCGGCCCCAGCATCGACCTGCTCCTCGAGATCAACGCGGCCTTCAACAGCCGCGACGTGAGCCGCATCCTCGCCTTCTTCGCCGAGGACGCCACCTTCCTCATGGCCCGCGGGCCCGAGCCGTGCGGCCGGCGCGTGCACGGCAAGGCCGCCATCGGCCAGGTCCTCGCCGACCGGTTCAAGGTCATCAGCGACATGCGATGGGACCACATCGACCACTTCGTGACCGGGAACCGGGCGGTCTCGATCTGGATGGTGACCGGCACCGGCGCCGACGGGGAGCGGCTCGACTACCAGGGCTGCGACGTCTACGAGTTCCGCGGCGACAAGATCTTGAACAAGGACACCTACTGGAAGCTGGTGGAGCAGCGCGCCCGCCTCTGAGGCGGTGCCGCGGCGCCGGCCGCTACCGCACCTGCCGGAGCCAGCCGACGATCTCGCGCGCGAGCGCGGCCTCGTGACCGCGGAAGCCGTGCCGGGCCCCCGGAACCACGATCCCCGAGAACGACCGGGCCCGCGGCGCGTTGAGCGCGAAGGCGGCGACCAGCTGCGACGGGCGCCGGTCCAGGTACTCGTCGCGGCCCCCAATGATCACGGCCAGGGGCACCCGGACCTTCCCGAGCGCGGCCCAGCGCGCCGCTGGCCGGTAGTACGGAAAGACGTCCTCGGCCCCGCCCGGCCGGTACAGGCTCAGGTAGCGGCGCGCGCTCCAGAAGCCCCAGGCGCGGGGCACGAGGGTCGCGGGGTCGCGCCGGGCCAGCCGCGCGGCCGCGGCCACCCGGCGCTCGAGCTCGCGCCGGCCGATCCGGACTCGTTCCCCCGCGACGTCCGCGACGGGACCCAGCAGGATCAGGCCGGCGACCCGCCGGTCGCGGACGCGTGCCGCGTAGTGGAGCACCTTGTTGGCGCCCGTCGAGTGCCCGGCGAGGACGACGCGCCGGTACCCGCTCGCCGCCGCGAGCTCGATCATCGCCCGGATGTCCGCCACGCTCTCGCCGAAGCGCTCGAAGGCCGCGCCCGCGAGACGCCCGCCGTGGCGCGCGACGGTGTCGTGGCCCCGGGTGTTGAGCTTGAGGTACCCGATGCCCGCGCGCGCGAGTCGGCCGGACAGGGCGCGGACGAGCGGCTGCCCCGAGGCAAACGTCGATCCGAGCCCGTGCACCCAGACCAGCGCGGTGCGGCGGCGGCCCCGCGGCTCGACCGCGAGGCCGTCCAGGATCACGCCGTCGCGCGTGCGGACGCTCACCAGCGCCACCCGAACCCCCGCGGGCTCGACCATGGCGAGACCATGGCCGCTCCACCCGCCGGCCGTCAAGCGGTTTGACCTGTCCGCGGCGCTCTGGCAGGATCGCCGCGATGCGACGCGTGCTGACCAACGCGACGGTGATCGACTGCGTCACGCCCCGCCCCGTTCCGGGCGCCAGCGTCGTCATCGACCGGGGCCGCATCGTGGAGGTGCTCGCGGGCGGCCGATCGCCCGACACCCGGGACGCCGAGGTCATCGATCTCGGCGGCGCCTATCTCCTGCCCGGGCTGTGGGACGTCCACATCCACCCCGACTACCTGGCGTCCACCGGGGCGTCCGTCGCCGAGCAGACCGCGATCTTCGGCCATCGCCTCATGGAGGCCCTGACCGAGAGTGGCGTGATCGGCGTGCGCTGCGCGGGAGCGGCCCACTTCATGGACGTGGCGTGGAAGCGCGCCTTCGACGCGGGGCAGTACGTGGGCCCCCGGATGTTCGCGGCGGGCTACTTCCTGACCACGACCGGCGGCCACTTCCTCACCTCCGGCCACGCGCGGGAGTGCGACGGGCCCTACGGCTTCGTGCGCGCGATCCGCGAGCAGATCAAGAACGGCGTCGATCACATCAAGCTGAACCTGACCGGCGGCATCATGGGCCCGGCGTGGGACCGCCACTCGCAGTCGTTCCTCCTCGACGAGGAGCTCGAGGCCGCCTTCGCGATCTGTCGCAAGCGTGGCTTCCGGGTCATGGCGCACGCCGCGAACCCGGAGACCGTGGTGGCCGCGGCCCGCCTGGGCGCGCACAGCGTCGAGCACGGCTACCTCATGGACGCGGCCGGCATCGAGGCGCTGCGGGCGCACGACACCTGGTACGTCCCGACGCTCGCCATCACGCACCTGACGCCGGATCAGGCCCGCGACCCGTGGGAGAAGCGCTGGGTCGAGCAGCGCAACCTCGCTCCGGATCTCTGCCGGCGCGCGGACGCCGCCGCCGAGCCGCACCGCGAGGCCTTCCGCCGCGCCCTCGCCGCGGGCGTCCCGATGGCGCTCGGCTCCGACATCCGCCCGCTGAAGGACGCGGCCCTCCTCGAGCTGGGCCTGTGGACGGCCGCGGGGGCCACCCCGTGGCAGGCCCTGCTCGCGGCCACGCACCACGCGGCCGCGCTCTGCGGCGTGGCCGACGACCTCGGCACCATCGAGCCCGGCAAGCTCGCGGACCTGATCGTGGTGGCGGCCAACCCGCTCGAGCACATCACCAACCTGCGTCGACTGCTCCTCGTCCTCAAGGAGGGGCGCATCGTCTCGGACAAGCGCGTTCCGGAGAGACCGACATGACCACGATCGATCCCGTGTGGGCGGGCGTCGCCCAGCTGTCGCAGGCCTTCGGGGCGCGGACCCTGTCCCCCGTCGAGGTGGTGGAGGCCCTCCTCGAGCGCATCCGGCGTCGCGACCCTGCGCTCCACGCCTTCATCGCGGTGTACGCGGACGACGCCCGGCTCGCCGCCGAGGGCGCCGACCGCGCCATCCGCTCCGGCCATCGCGTGGGCCCGCTCCACGGCGTGCCCATCGCGCTCAAGGACCTGGTCGACCTCGAGGGCCGCGTGACGACCGGTGGCTCGAAGGTCTGGGCCACTCGGGTCTCGCCGGTCACCGCCACGCTCGCGGAGCGGGCGATCGCGGCGGGGATGATCGTGCTCGGCAAGACCCACACCGTCGAGTTCGCCATGGGCAGCTGGGGCACGAACACCCACATGGGCACGCCCCGGAACCCCTGGGACCTCGCGGTGCACCGCACGCCGGGCGGCTCCTCCAGCGGCTCGGCGGTGGCGGTGGCGGCGGGCCTCGCCCCGGTCGCCATCGGCACGGACACCGGGGGCTCGGTGCGCCTGCCCGCCGGCTGGTGCGGGATCGTCGGCCTCAAGGTGACCGCGGGCCGCATCAGCACCCACGGGGTGCTGCCGCTCTCCTTCACGCTCGACACGCCGGGGCCGATGGCCCGCTCGGTCGAGGACGCCGCGCTGCTCTTCCGGCTGCTGAACGGGCCCGACCCGCGGGATCCCCAGACGCTGCCGTGGACCGCGGCCGACCCGCTGCCCACCCTGCGCCGCGGCGTCGCGGGCCTCAAGGTCGCGGTCATGCCCGACGCGGAGCGGACGGGGGTCGATCGCGAGGTGCTCGCCGCCTACGATGCCTCGGTGGACGCGCTGGCGCGGCTCGGGGCCCAGGTGGTCCGGGTCACGCTGCCGCACCGCTTCGGCGACTACGCGGCCGCCACTGGGCGCATCATCGGGGCCGAGGGCTATCGCTTCGTCGGCCACCTGGTCGACGACGAGAGCCTGCCCGTCGATCCGCACGTGCGCCCGCGCATCCAGATCGGCCGCGGGGTGTCCGCGCGCGACTACCTGCTCGCCCTCGCGGAGCGCGAGACCCATCGTCGCGCGGTCGAGGCGGCGCTGGCCGACGTCGATGCGCTGCTCACTCCCACCGCCCTCACGCCGCCGATCCCGATCGAGAAGGCGGACCAGGGCGGCACCGCGGCCCACTTCACGCGGCCGGTGAACTACCTCGGGCTCTGCGGGCTCGCGGTGCCGAACGGGTTCACCGCGGACGGCTTGCCGCTCTCGCTCCAGATCGTGGCCCACGCGGGCGACGAGGCGACCGCGCTCCGCATCGGGTGGGCGTACGAGGCCGCCACCGACTGGACGGGGCGTCGGCCTCCGGAGCCGTCGGCGCGGGCGTGAGGGCCGCCTCGCGCCGGCCGCGCCTTGACAAGCGCGCGGCCGGCGGACGAGGATGTGGCGCGATGAGATGGCCGATCTGACCCGTCCGTACGACGTGCTGGTGATCGGCGGTGGCAACGCCGCCCTCTGCGCCGCGATCACCGCGCGCGAGGCCG
>DATJIR010000008.1:0-9234 GCA_035493135.1 Verrucomicrobiia bacterium | reverse complement strand
TCGAGGCCAATCGGCGGGAGTTCCTCTCCCGCGTCGAGGCCCGGTTCACGCGCTGGCGCGAAATGCTCGCCCCGCACCACGGGGCGCGGGTCGTCAGCTACCACGACAGCTGGCCGTACTTCTACCGTGCCTACGGGCTCGTCGAGCTCGGGGTCATCGAAGACAGGCCGGGCGTGCCGCCGACCCCGCAGCATCTGGCCCAGCTCGTGCGCCAGATGAAGGAGCGGCGCGCGCGCGTCGTCGTGCTCGAGAGCTGGTACCCGCCGGACACCGCGGCGGCGATCGCGCGCCAGGCCGGCGCCCGGCTGGTGGTGGTCCCGCAATCGCCCGGCGCGGTGCGCGGCACCGAGGACTACCTCGCGCACATGGACTATCTGGTCACCGCGCTGACCCGCGCCCTGTCGGAGGCCGACTAGGCACGGCGGCGACTCGCCGAGGCCGTCCGGGCGCGGGGCGAGCGCGCGGTGTCCTCCCTTACCCTCGCCCTGCCTTCAACCACAGGAGCCGGTCCCACGCGCTCGGGGCCCCGGTACTGACGTGACGCACCTTGCACTCGACCAAGCGCATGAGCTGCTCGAATCCAGGCATGCGCTCGTTGAAGCTCACCTGGCGCTGGCGGTCGATGGACAGCAGGCGCAGCACCCGGACCGGCCCTCGGATCGTCCTTCTCACGAAGTGCTGGATCTCACCGACGCCGCCCCATCCGAGACGCACGCGCGTTCCACCGTATCCGGTGGCCTCGACGTATTCGTCTGCCACCACGATTCGCCATGCGCTGCCCCAACCCGGACGCCCGACAACCCACCAGACCGCCCCGACCAGCACCGTCGCTGCCACCAGTACTCCGGGGACGCCGTGACGGACTCCCCATGCCGAGATCGCGATTCCGACCAATCCGACCCCCACGCGCGCGGCCACCTCCGCCAGTCGCGTCGAGAGCGAATACGCGAACGCGAGCCGCTTCACACCGAGCCCGATGACACCGGGCCGTTCGAGAACCATTGCTCCCTCGGCTATGGCCACTTGACTCTCCCCCTGCCTTCAGGCCTGCGTGAACCGCTCGGTGTCCGACCGTCACTCGACTACTTGCCGTGGCCTCTCTCCGGACCCTGCCCTCGCTCCTGCCCTTGTCCGCGCTCCTGACCCTGCTCCGGCCCATGCGGCGCCGGCTCACCCTTGCCCTGTGATCTGTCTTCATGGCCCTGCGACTTCGGCCCCGGTTGCTCGTGCCGAGCGACCGAGGGCTGCGCCTGGGGCGGCTGCTTCTGGCGCTGGACCGCCGGGGCCGGGACGGGAGCCGACCTCTGCACTTTCTCGGGCGGTGGCGAGCCGGGACGCCGGCCCGCCTGCTGCTTGTGCTCCCCCGGTTGCGGCGGCGCGCCCTGCCTCTGATACTGCTGCCGAGCCACCGGGTCCCGCGGCTGATACCGATACTTCTCGCGCTGCAACGCCTGCTGCTGCTCCACCCGGGGATAGCGATCCCCTGAATACTGGCGCTGGTAGACCGGCAGGGGAGCCGGTGCATGAGCCGTCCGCCGGTCCCAGTGGTCCCATCCCGCTCGGCGCTGCTCCCACTCGTGGCCCCAGCGCTCGCCCCAGCGTGGCGGCGCATCCGACCGCCACCCGGCCCAGGCAGCCGGTGGGTGACGATAGTAGCGAACGGGTATCCGCAGGATGAACGCGGGCACGCCTTCCGGGCCCACCAGCCCCCATGGTCCGTTGTACCAGGAGCTCGCGTACCAGTTGTCCCGCTGATAGGCCCAGTACAGGCCATCATAGAAGAACAGGTTCACGTCCCCTCTCGGGGCGTAGTACACCGGGTACTGCGGGACCACGACCAGCTCCGGAAACACCGGCAGATTGATCCCGATGCTCACGCCGGGCAGCCCGATGCCGACGCTCACCTGAGCGGCGACCGGACTCACCGAGCCCAGCACGACCAACAGCGCGATCAGTACGTAGCGCATGTCTCTCCTCTGCTAACGCCGATACTCTTCGTGGCGCTCGCGGTCGTCGCCGTGCCAGCCCCGACCACCGCGCTCGCGTCCCTCACCAACCGGGACGAGGATGCAGGCGGAGAAGGACAGCGCGCTGACGTGGATACTCCTCACTCAGTGTCCGCTGGAAGAGCCGCGCCGCCCATTGGACCTTCGCCCTACACCTGGAGGCGGTCGCGGGCGAGAATGGCTACGGCCCCTCGGGCGTCGTCCTGATCCTTTCCCGCTGGGTCGACTCCGAGCTACACCGAAGGGGCACCATCCGAAGGAGGGAGACACGACAATGACCGGCTACGTCGGGAACACCCAGTAGCTGAATGTGCGAGCTATCCGATGACGGCGGCCGGCGAGCCAGCAATCGCCTCTGCTGACCGCCAGCCGCCCGCCGCGACGGTCACCCTGACGACCTGCGGGCTCCCACGATGACCAGGATCACGCCGCCGGCAAGCGCCAAGCCGCCGACGATCGGAGGCAGGGGAATGCTCTTTTCCTTGTCGACCGAGGCCTTGAGCGGTCCAATGTCGATGATCTTCTCGCGCGTGGTGTACGTGATGCCCTGGTAGGCCAGGGCGACCACGCCGAGGATGATCAGCGCGACACCGACGAGCGTCACGGGTTTCACGGTGTTCTCCTCCCTCGCCTGGTCAGGTGCTCTTTACGGGTGCCGGACGAATCGCGTCCTGCCCGGCCCGAAGAGTCTCGCTGACATGCTCCTTCGTGTCCTGCAGGAACTCGTCGGCCCGGCGCAGGGCATCCCCGCCGCCATCCAGTACCTTCGAGGCTGTCTCCTCCACTGCCCGGATGCCCTCCGCGACGGTCGTGCGCACCCCGCGGGTCTTCTCTCCCACGTACTCCTCCATCTGCCGGCCCCATAGCCACACGGCCGCCGCCCCCACGAACGTTCCCAGCACAAAGGCCTGACTGGCTCGCATCGCGGTCCTCCTCGGCTTGCTCGCTCGCTCTGCCGTCACTTGATCCGCATGTCGTTCTTGACGGACTTCACGCCCGCGACTCCCCGGGCGACTTTGACCGCCTGGTCGATGTCAGCCTGAGACCGGACGAACCCGCTCAGCTGGACCACGCCCTTGAACGTCTCGACGTTGATCTCGTTGACCTTCAGGGTCGAGTCGCTGAAGATCGCCGATTTCACCTTCGCGGTGATCACGGAGTCGTCGACGTACTCGCCGCTCCCTTCCTTCGTGGCGGTCGAACCGCACCCCCAGGCCGACGCCAACACGATGGTGAGAACAAGGATCCCGAGCCCTCGTAGTGCTCTCATGGCCAGCCCTCCCCAATGGGTGGGCCGTCAGACAGCCCGGCGCCCACTGATGAACTGGAACACGACGACGATGAGCGCGATCACCAGCAACAGGTGGATCAGCCCGCCCGCCGTATACGCCGTGAACAGGCCGAGGGCCCACAGCACCAGCAGAATCACCGCAATCGTCCAGAGCATGGCATCCTCCTCGTCTGACTTCGCCCGCAGCAGTGCCGCTGCTTCTGCGTTGGAGCAATCTCGATGCCAAGCCAGACGCACGTCATTTCGCGACCTTGCCTCGCCGCTTCAGCGCCGGATGGGGCATGCGCGCCCGTAACGGGGCGACGCCGCCCCAGCCCGCGACTAGCCGCCCACGCTCAAGGATGGCCCCTTGACCGCGCCCAGCGTCAACGCTAATCTCCGTCCACTCGAGCCAACGTCCACCGTGGCTCGCCTGATGAAGGGTGTCCCTCACCGGGCTGTCCTCCCCACGTCCGGCTGCCAATGATCACGAACCGCGCTCGCCACCTCAAGGAGGCCCGATGCCACAGACACCGCACGTCGAAAAGCACTTCACGTCCTCGGAGACGATCCGAGACATCGTCATCGGCATGTCGGACGGCTTGACGGTGCCCTTTGCCCTGGCCGCCGGCCTCTCCGGCGTGGTGCAGTCGACCGGCGTCGTGATCACCGCCGGCCTGGCCGAGGTTGCGGCCGGGGCGATCGCGATGGGCCTCGGCGGCTATCTGGCGGCCCGGACCGACGCCGAGCACTATGCCTCGGAGTACGGCCGAGAGCGGCGTGAGACGTTCGACGTGCCCGAGGTCGAGATGGAAGAGGTGGCGAGCATCTTCCGCTCCTACGGGCTGCCCGAGACAACGGTCGCCACCGTCGCCCAGGCCATCCGGAGCGACCGTCGCCGCTGGGTCGAGTTCATGATGAAGTTCGAGCTGGGACTGGACAAGCCGGATCCGGCGCGGGCTCGCACGAGCGCCCTCACGATCGCGGGCTCCTACATCGTCGGCGGCCTCGTGCCGCTGGCCCCGTACTTCGTCCTGCGCAGCATGGGGAGCGCGCTCCTCGTCTCCGTCCTGGTGACCATCCTCGCGTTGCTGGTCTTCGGGTACGTGAAGGGCACGTTCACGGGAAAGAGACCGTTCCGCAGTTCCTGGCAGACGGCGGTGGTGGGAGGGCTGGCGGCCGCGGCGGCGTTTGCGATCGGGAAGCTGATCGCGTAGCGAGGGTCACGCCCTCGATCCGTTCACCCGCCCCGGATAGTCGCGCCCGGCCCGGTCGAGCTCATCGAGGATCTCGCGCCGCTCGGCGAGAAGGCGCCTCGCTTCCTGCGCGCGGGTGAGCAGGAGCGCACCGAACCGGAGCTGGTGGCGCAATCGCCCGGTGCCGACGAGATATCGATACGCGACCAGCCCCCCGAGCGGGAGCGAGAGGAAGAAGGCGGGCGCCCAGCGGAGACCGGCCACCCACCCGACGAGTAATGTCTCGAGCGCCCAGAAGAGCGGGAATGCCACGACGCTCGCCAGGAGCCGGGTCGTCGCGTAGTCCGTCGGGCGGCGTGACGTCCGCCCCGCGAGCCAGCCGGGCAGGTAGTACGGGAGAAAGTTCACCGCCGCCCCGTACACGAAGAGGGGCCATCCCATGATCGTCTGCCACCATCGGGCCACCCGCCGCGGCTCAGCCGCCCGCTCGAGGCCACTTCGCACCGCCTCGTCACGGAGCCGGTAGGCGGCGAGACCGGCCTGGTACCCGAGAATCCGCTGCCAGAGTCGCTCGATCCGTCCGGGGTCCCGCGTGCGGCAGTGCTCGGCCACGTCGGCGATCGTGGCGGAGGTCGGGAACGGATGGACCGGCCGGCCCGCGATCTTGAGCTCCCCCCACAGCTCGCGCTCGACCGCGCCACGATAGAGCGCCTCCACGGCGCGCGCGAGCGTCGCCATGTCGATGCGCTCGACGTCGACCACCTCACGGGCCATCGCCGCCTGGATCGCGGTCGTGAGCGCATGGAGCGCCTTCGCGGGCTCCCCGCGGTAGCCCGCGAGGTGCGACGAGACGTCGACCGCCTCGCCGACCGAGACGAGCACGCGCCCGCGAAACCTCCGACGCGCCTCGAAGCTGAGCCCCACCGGCACGACGGAGAGGCGCCCCGGGGCGTGCGCCTCGTAGCCGAGGGCGATCCGCGCCGCGCCGGTCTTGATCCGTCGCAGGTGCGCCTCGGAGTGGGTGGCGCCTTCGGGGTACATGGCAATCAGCCCCCCGCGGTCGAATGCTTCCTCACACGCGGTGAACATCTCCACGTTGCGACCCGTCGTGTCCGGGTCGTCCGCCTTCTGATAGATGGGAATCACCCCCAGGGCGACCAGGAAGCGCGCGATGAGCCGGCTGCGAAAGAGCACGGCGGTCGCGAGGTAGTGCACCTTCCGCGGGAGCACCGATCCCACGAGTAGCGAGTCGATCAGGTTGTTCGGATGATTGATACAGAGAAGCACCGGACCCATCCGCGGGACTCGCTCCGGATGCCGGACCTCGACGCGGTCGAAGAAGAACCAGATCCAGAACCGCGCGATCATCCTCACGACGGCGTAGAAAGGGTCCACGATTGGTCCCCGGGCGCTCAAGGTGGCGGCGAATGTCCCCCGGCCGGGCCCTCCCCCAGATCCTTGCCGACGCGACGATACCATCGCCACCCGCCGACGATCAGCACAACCGCCAGCACCACGAGGCCGGCGAGCCCGAGCCAGCGCTCGGCCCGGTGCACATCGGCGGTGATGGCCTTGATCTGCTCCGTGAAGAAGTACGTCAATCCGAACATCAGCGGCACGCCGAACAGGGCCGCGCCCGCGTCCGCCATCACGAACTTCCAGAACGGGACACCCGCGCTCCCCGCGGTCAGGAACGCGGCGGCGCGGAGTCCCATGACGTGACGAGCCGTGACGACGGTCTTCAGCGCATGTCGCCGATACGCGGCCTTCAGCCCCTCCTCCCGCGCGGGCGTCAGGACCAGCCGGGCCAGGCGCCAGTTGAGGACCTGCTCACCCCAGTACCGGCCGATCCAGTAGAGCACCATGTCGCCGGATAGCACCCCCACCAGGCACGTGGGCAGCGCGAGCCACCACCGGATGATACCCTCGTGGCTCAACACGGCGGCCCCGATGATCGGCATTTCCTCCGGGATCGGCACTCCCAGGCTCCCGAGCAGGAGCACGGCGAAGATGCCGAGGTAGGTGAAGTTGTCGACGAAATCCTGAAGTGCCTGCACCGCGTCCTCGGCCCGTCACTCGGCCAGGACCTTGTGCACGAGCTGGACCGCGGCTGAGCCCTCGCCCACCGCGGCCGCCACCCGCTTCATGCTCCCCGACCGGACGTCGCCGACCGCGAAGACCCGGGGCACGCTGGCCTCGAAGTGGTAGGGCCGGCGTCTCAGCGGCCACCGGGCGGTCTCGAGCTCCTCGGGCGTGAGCTCGGCGCCGGTCTTGACGAAGCGCTGCGGGTCGAGGGCCACGCAGCCGCCGAGCCACCCGGTGTTCGCGTCGGCGCCGGTCATGGAGAAGACGTGGCGGATGTCGCGGCCCTCGCGCTCGGCGGTCTGCCCACTCCGCCACCAGACGCGCTGGAGCCGCCCGTCGCCTTCCAGCGCTTCGATTTGGGTGTGGGGGCGCAGCGTGATCGTCGGGCTCTCCTCGATGCGGCGGATCAGGTAGCGGGACATGCTGTCGGCCAGCCCGGCCCCGCGCACCAGCAGGTGCACGTGGCGCGCGATGCCGGAGAGGAACATCGCGGCCTGCCCGGCCGAGTTCCCGCCGCCCACCACCACGATCTCCTCGCCGTCGCAGAGCTGCGCCTCCACGCGCGTGGCGCCGTAGTAGACCCCGACCCCCTCGAAGCGCGCCAGGTCGGGCACGGCGAGCTTGCGGTAGGCCGCGCCGGTCGCCACCACCACCGCGCGGGCCTGCACCGTCCCGCCGTCGGCGCATGTGACGCGCAGCCGCCGGTCCGCGCACGCCAGGTTCGCCGCGACCCGGGCCACCGCCAGGTTCGCGCCGAACTTCTCGGCCTGCAGGAACGCGCGACCCGCCAGCTCCTGGCCGGAGATGCCCATGGGGAAGCCCAGGTAGTTCTCGATGCGCGAGCTGGAGCCCGCCTGGCCGCCGGGGGCGCTGCTCTCCAGAACCAGCACGTCGAGCCCCTCGGAGGCCCCGTAGACCGCCGCGGCCAGGCCGGAGGGCCCCGCGCCCACCACCACGAGGTCGTGCACGTGCCCCTCGTCGAGCGTGCGGTTGAAGCCGAGCGCGGTCGCCACCTCCGCGTTGCTCGGGTTGCGCAGCGCCCGGTCGCGGTCGCGGCACACCAGCACCGGGATCTCCGCGAGACCGATCCGGAAGTGCTGGAGCAGCGCCTCCACCCCAGCGTTTCGATCGACGTCGAGATAGACGTGTGGATGCCCGTTGCGCACCAGGAAGGCCTTGAGGCGCAGGGTATCCGCCGAGTGGCCCGAGCCGACGAGCACCACGCCGCCCAGGGTGTTGGCGATGAGGTGCGCCCGCCGCAGGACGAAGGCGCGTAGGAACAGCTCGCTCAGCTCGGCGTCCGTCTGCACGATGTGCCGGAGGTCCGGCAGGTCGATCTCGAGCAGCTCGCTCTCCTCGAGGGTGCGCGCGCGGACCAGGCTCTGCCTCCCCGAGATCATGTCCACCTCGCCGGTGAACTCGCCGGCCCCATGGATGGTGAGGTGCTCCTCCCCCATCTGGGACGGGCTGGCGATCTCGACGCGCCCCTCCAGCAGCACGTAGAAGGCGCGCTTGGCCGAGCCGCGCTCGTAGACCACCTCGCCCGTCGCGAACCGGCGCCGCCGGCCGATCGGGAGCAGGCGCGCGAGCTGCGCCGCGGTCAACTTCGGGAACATCTGGTCCAGCCGCTCGGTCGGATCCGCCATGGTGTCCGAAGGATAGCATCGCCGTCGAGCGCCCGGACCCCTGTGCTAGCCTGCGGAGGCTATGCAGAGCGCCCAGCTCGTCCTGGCTCTGCTCATCGCGGTGGCCGCCCTCGTCACGATCGCGCGGCGGCTCGGCATCGCCTACCCGATCTTCCTCGTCATCGGCGGGCTTCTGCTGGGCCTCGTGCCCGGCCTGCCGCGCGTCCAGATCGATCCAGACCTCATCTTCCTTCTCGTCCTGCCGCCGCTGCTCTACGCCGCGGCCTTCTTCACCCCGCTCCGCAGCCTGCGCGCGAACCTCGGCCCGATCGCCTCGCTGGCGGTGGGCCTGGTCGTCGCAAGCGCGTTCGCCGCCGCCGCGGTGACGCACGCCCTGATCCCGGGCGTCCCGTGGGCGGTAGCGCTCGCGCTCGGAGCGATCGTCGCGCCGCCCGACGAGATCGCGGCCACCGCGATCGCGGCCCGCCTGGCGGTGCCGCGACGGATCGTGACCATCCTGGAGGGCGAGAGCCTCCTGAACGACGCCACCGCGCTGACGATCTACAGCATCGCGATCGCGGCGGTCGCCAAGGGCTCGTTCGCCGCTTCCGCGGGCGCCGCCACCTTCGCGGGCGCCATGCTGGGCGGCACCGTGATCGGCCTGGCGGTCGGCTGGATCATCACGCAGGTCCGCACCCGCATCGAGGACACCCCGGTGGAGATCACGATTTCGCTGCTGACGCCCTACGCCGCCTTCCTGCCCACCCAGGAGCTCGGCGTCTCGGGCGTAATCGCGACGGTGGCCGCCGGGCTCTACCTCGGCCGTCGCGGCTCGCGCATCGCGGGGCCCGACGCACGCCTGACCGGCCGCGCGGTGTGGGAGACGATCTCCTTCCTGCTGAACGGCGTGGTCTTCATCATCACCGGGCTGGAGGTGCCGCTGCTCCTCCGCGCGCTCCCCCCCGCCACCGCGCTCCGGCTGGTCGGCATCGGTGTCGTGGTGAGCGTGGTCCTGGTCGTGGTCCGCGCGCTCTGGATCTTCCCGACCGAGC
>DATJIR010000007.1:0-47607 GCA_035493135.1 Verrucomicrobiia bacterium | reverse complement strand
CTTCAATGTCCTTTACCTCCAATACGAATAGCCCTTCAGAATCGGTGACCGTTTCCCTCACCGCGTAGTGTTCGGTCGTGATGTGGAAGGGGTACACGCGATCCCGTCGCCACAGCGCCACGACGACCGCGCCCGCAAGCGGCGCCTTGGTCTCCGCGTCAAGCACCTGCCCCCGATACGGCCCGCGCGGTCGGTCCAGATACCGATCCCACCCTTCAGGCCTCTGAGCGGCCGCCGAGGCGGCGCACACCAGCAGCAGCCAAGAGCACACCGCCAGCATCCGAACCCAACCGGTCATCGGCCACCTCGTGGGGCCACGGGCGTGGGAGGTCGAACCCCCAGGCTCTGCAACTCGAAGCGGATCAGCTCCTCGGTGTCGGGGAGCCCGGTGGGCGGAAAGAGCTGGGCGTTGCTCAGCATCGCGATGAACGTGTTGAACGCTTCGGCGCGGTCCTCGTAGTTCGATACGGCGGTGACCGTCGCCACCCCGCCGGGCCCCGTGAACTGGCGGGCCGGCACGCCGGGCGGCGACACCTGGGGGCGACTCGGCGCCGACGTGAACCCGGGCCGGAAGACGAGGAGCCGGGGGGTGAGAGTGCGCGGTGGGAGCTTGCTTTCCAGGGCTCCGACGTCGTGCACAAACTCTCCGTTGCTGTCGGTGAACGTCTCGCGCGCGGTGACCAGACGGCGAAGACCCTCGATCTCGTCGTCGAAGCGCTGCCACAGGATGACCACGAGAGCGTCCGGGACGGGCTGGCCGGTCTGCCGATCCACCACGCGGCCCCGATAGGGCCCGGCCGGCGCGCGCAGAGTCCCCTCTTCGTCTTCCGCGGCCGCGCGGCCCTCGCCGACCGCGGCGAGCAGCATTGCGAGTGCCGCCGCGAGCCTCAGAACACCCGCAGGCGCCATACCCCGTCCGTGTCGACCACGAACAGAACGTAGAAGGAATATGTGACGCCTTGCTGGACCGCCCGCAGCTCGTACTCCGCGGCCCGGTCGAGCACGCGCACCGCCGTGATCGGGCCGAGATCGGCCGCCACCTGCGGCAGCGCACCCGCACCGGCGAGGGCGGTGAGCTGCTGCTGGTAGGCCTCGCGCGACGCCCCTGCGAATAGCGCAACCGCGCCCGGCACGTCGCCGCGGCCGAGGGCGTCGCGGAGAGCCGTCCACTTCGGCTGGAGGAGGGTCTCGAGGTCGGTGCGATCGAGCACGTGTACCACGGCCCGCGCGGTGGAGGCGGCGCCCTGGCCATCGATCACGCGAACCACGGGGAAGTAGAGCCCGGCGGCCGGGTACGTGAACGTCTGCCCCTCGAGCGAGGGTCCGCTGAAGTCGATGCTCCCGTCACCGTCGACATCCAGCTCGACACGGGCCGGTACCGGCCCGCCGACCAGCGAGAAGGACGTCACCAGGGGCGTTCCTCCCATCCGAGGACTCGCGCGCAGCGACACCGCGCTCTCGCCGACATCGGCGACGGACACGGTCACGCTCTCGGTGGCGGAGCTCCCGGTCTCGGTCGTGGCGACTGCGGTGATCGTGATCGACGGCGCCGACACCGGTACCGTAGCCGCGAAGACGCCCCCCTGCACGCTCGCAACTACGCCGTTGACGGCGACGCCCGCTCCGGCCCCACCATTCGCGACCGTACCACGGACGAGCGCGACCCCCGAAGGAACGGTGGCGCCGGCGCTCGGCTCGGTGATGGCGATCACCACGTCTCCCGACGCCACCGAGAAGGTCCGGCGGGCCGGCTGCGGATCCTCGTTGCCGGCCAGGTCCCGGGCCTTCACCTCGAAGGTGTGGGCCCCCGGCGTGAGGCCGCTGAGCATCGCGGAGGCGGTCGGAGAAAAGGGCGAGAACGCTCCGTCATCCATCCGCCAGGCAAACGCGAGGCTCGACGCCGGCGTCAGGTTGTCGGACCCGGCGAACGTGAAGGTGGCCGCGGGGCTCGAGCTCGTCCCATCGGGCCCGCCCGTGATCTGCGTCTCCGGGGGCGTGTTGTCCACGATGACCGTCCGGGTAGCGGTCGCCGTGTTCTGGCCTTGATCGGTCGCCACGACGGTCAAGGTCTGTACTCCGTCGGCGAGCGTACTCGTGTTCCAGCTCGCGGTGGCGGTGATGGCCGCGGCGGGTGGCGAAGGATCGAGAGTCGCGGTCAATGCCTGGCTGCCCACCCGGATGCTGAGACTGGCCACGCCCCCTCCGCTATCCGTCGCCCGCGCCTGGACGGGCACGACCCCGCGCAGATGGGCATTCACGCCTGGGGTCAGGAAGGCAACGGCCGGCGGCTCTGCGTCTCGGCGCGCCTCGACCGCGCCGATGTCGAACCGCGGCGCCCCGCCCACGGCCCCGGCCGCGGGGCGCACCGCTTCCGCGAAGTAGTCGGCCTCGAAGCGCGGGTTCAGATCCGGCGTCAGGAGGGTGCGCGGGTCCAGGCCACGGTCGATGAGCGGAGAGCCCGGGGCCGGCGTCGGATCGTCGTCGAGGGTGCCGAGCCCGTGGTCGGCGCCGGCGAGATCCCGGTAGACGACCGCAGGCACCGCACACCCCGGGCTGGCGGTCACCCCGGGGCCCTCGGCACCGGTCGGGGTGAGGTTGCCGCCGTCGAGACCGTCGAGCATCGGGCCCGCAAGCTCGCCCAGGCGATTGCCGCAGACGAGATTGCTCCGCAGCACGATCGTCGTCGCGGTGAGCCCGGTGGCCGTCTCCCGTCGCACCCCGGCGCGTCCCCCCGTGGAGCCGGCCTGCACGCCGTTGCCGGTGATGGCGTTGTTCACCAGCAGCAGCACATGCGCGCGCGTCGCGCTCACGCCGTTCCAGCCGTTGCCGTGGATCGTGTTCTGCGCGATCGTGTGCGGGCCGCCATCGGCGTCGAGCGTCGCGATCCCGTTGCGCCCGTTGGCGACGATGACGTTGTTGAGGATGAGGGTGCCCGCATTGCCGCCCGCGATGGTGATCCCGCCGTCGCACTCGGGCCCGCCGTTGCCCGCGATGCGGTTGCGCTCGATGCGAATGGAGACGTTCTGGCTGCCGCCCCCGAGCAGCGCGATGCCGGCGCCGCCGGCGCCGGTGATGGTGAGCCCGCGGATCGTCACGAAGCGCGACTGCTGGATTCGGATCGCGGGTCCCTGCGCGCATTGCGCGACCTCCCCGCGCAGGATCACGCTGCCGACCGGCGCGGCCGGGTCGGCCTGGATGAGGATCCGGCTCGCCTCGCTCCATGTCGCCGCGTTCTTGCCCACGATGCTCACCTGCTCGACATAGGTGCCGGGCTGGATCTGCACGGTGTCGCCGGCCTGGGCCGCGCTCACCGCGGCCTGGATGCTCGCGTAGCACGGCGCGTGTCCGCCGCACCCGGTGTCCGATCGGTTGACGTGGTGGACCGTGGCGGCCTCGGTGGAGAGTGGCCCACCGAAGACGGCAGCCGCCGCGGTCGTCGCGAACAGGATCAGCCGGATCCCGGAGCGCATGTCCCGATCGAGAGCAGCGCTCGTGCCACGGTGCGCGGAATGCGCGAGGCCCGGCCCGGCGCGGACTTGCTCGCTGGACCCGGCGGAGGTCTCACCGCCGACGGTGCACTCCGCCTCGATCACTGCCACGGCCGGAGGGCACCGGCAGGCCCCATCGGCCGTCTTGGCTCCCCCCTGGCGCTTCCCGTATAGTCGAGTACACTCCGCGAGGGAGGAGGCCCCGTGAGACTACCCCCCGATCGCTTCGACTACTCGCCCTTGCCCACCCGCAAGCCCTGGAAGCTGCCCAAGGGAGCCCGCATCGCGGTGTGGACCATCGTCAACGTCGAGGAGTGGGACATCGAGAAGGCGATGGCGCGGCAATACCTGACCACTCCCCAGGGGGTGGCCGTCGTGCCCGACGTGCCCAACTGGGCCTGGCACGACTACGGGATGCGCGTCGGCTTCTGGCGCCTGCTGGACGCGCTGACGAAGCGGAAGATCCGCGCCACCACTGCCATCAACGCCCACGTGGTCGAGTCCTACGAGCCGGTGGCCCGCGCGATGCTGGATGCCAGCTGGGAGTTCATGGCTCATGGGTTCGTCCAGGGCGCGATGCATCTTCTGCCCGACCAGCGGGCCGCCATCCGCCAGTGCGTCGAGCTGCTGGAAAAGTTCACCGGCCGGAAGCCCAAGGGTTGGCTGGGCCCCGGCCTCACCGAGACGTGGGAGACGCTCGACCTCCTGAAGGCCGAGGGCATCGAGTACGTCTCCGACTGGGTCAACGACGATCAGCCCTACGAGATCCGCACCCGGTCGGGGCCGCTCGTCTCGGTGCCCTACTCGATCGAGCTGAACGACATCCCGATGATGGTGATCCAGCACCACACCTCCGGCGAGTGGCTGCAGCGCGCGAAGGACCAGTTCGACCGGCTCTACGCCGAGGGGGCGAAGAACCCGCGGGTGATGGCGCTGGCCGTGCACCCGTACATCTCGGGCGTCCCGCACCGCATCAAGTACTTCGAGGCGGTGTACGACTACATGCGCAAGAAGCCCGGCGTGTGGATGACCACCGGCGAGGAGATCTACGAGTGGTTCCGGCAGTCGCGCCGGTGATCGCACGGCAGCGGGCCGCCGCGCTCGTGGCCCTGGGCCTCCTGGCCACCGCCCTGCCCGGCGTGGCCGCGGCCCAGGGCGGGCCCAAGCTCAAGGTGCCGCCCGGCTTCGCCATCGACGTGTTCGCCGACAAGGTGGGCAGCGTGCGCTTCATGGCCGTCGACCCCGCGGGCACGCTGCTCGTGTCCGAGCCCTCCGCCGGCCGCGTGCTGGCCCTGCCCGACAAGAACGGCGACGGCAAGGCCGACGGCCTGCAGACGGTGGTGACCGGGCTCGACCAGCCGCACGGCCTGGCCTTCCGCGACGGCGCGCTCTACGTCGCGGAGACCTCTCGCGTGCAGCGCTTCGCCTACGATCCCGCCGGCACGAAGGCCACGCAGCCCACCCTGCTGGCGCGCCTGCCCTCGGGCGGCGGGCACTGGACGCGCACCGTGGTCTTCGGGCCCAACGGGCTCATGTACGTCTCGGTGGGCTCGTCCTGCAATGTCTGCCGCGAGAGCGACACGCGGCGCGCGGCCGTGCTGCGGTTCAACGCGGACGGCTCCGGCGAGCAGGTCTTCGCCTCCGGGATACGCAACGCGGTGGGCCTGGCCTTCCACCCGGGCACCGGCGCGCTCTGGGCCACCGTGAACGAGCGCGACTGGCGCGGCGACGACGTGCCGCCCGACTACGTGACCGAGGTGCGCGAGGGCACCTTCCACGGCTGGCCCGACTGCATGGTGGTGCGCGGCCGCGTGATCGCGGACACCGCCTTCGCGAAGGGCGCGGCGTGCGACAAGGTGACGCCGCCGACCGTGGAGATCCAGGCGCACTCCGCGCCGATCGGGCTCGCGTTCTACACCGGGACGCAGTTCCCGGAGGACTACCGGGGCAGCCTCTTCGTGGCCTATCGCGGCTCGTGGAACCGCACGCTGCCCACCGGCTACAAGATCGTGCGCATCCCCTTCCGCGACGGCCAGCCCGCGGGCGCGCCGGAGGACTTCGCCACCGGCTGGCTCGAGGGCCCCTCGTCGTGGGGCCGGCCGGTCGACCTGGTGGTGGGGCGCGACGGCGCCCTCTATCTCTCGGACCAGGGCGCGGGCCGCATCTATCGCATCACCTACCGGCCCTGAGCGAGCGAGCCCGTCGATGACCCGCATCGATCTGTCGCCGCCCCCTCACGCCCGTGGTCTGGGCGCGCCCGGAGCAAACCTCCGCTGGGCCATGCTGCTGGTCATCTTCCTCACGCGCACGTCGATGGGCTTCCAGTTCCAGTCGATCGCCGCGCTCACCACCTTCCTGGTGCCCGCCTTCGCGCTGAGCTACGCGGAGGTGGGCCTGCTCATGGGCCTCTTCATGCTGCCGGGCGTGGTCATCGCGGTGCCGGGCGGCCTCCTCGGCCAGCGCTTCGGCAGCCTGCGCGTGGTGGTGGCGGGGCTCGGCCTCATGATCGTGGGTGGCATGATCGTCTCCTACAGCGCCGGGCTCCACACCGCGGCCTTCGGCCGCGCCATCGGCGGGGTGGGCGGCGTGCTGGTGAACATCATGCTGGCGCGCATGGTGGCCCACTGGTTCCGCGAGCGCGAGCTGCAGACCGCGATGGGGCTGATGCTCTCGGCGTGGCCCTTCGGCATGGCGCTGGCGCTCGTGATCCTGGGCCCGCTGGCCGCGGCCACCTCGTGGCGCATCGCCGAGTACGTCACGGTCGCGGCTGCGGGCCTGGCGCTGGCCCTGATCGCCCTCGGCTATCGGGAACCGCCGGCCGATCGGCGCGCACCGGCCGCCGACGCCGAGCTGGCGAGGTTCCAGCTGGGCGTGCCCGGCCGCGTGTGGGCGCTGGCGGTCAGCGCGGGCATCGGGTGGGCGGTGCTGAACGCCAGCGTGATCGTGGTGGCGAGCTTCGCGCCCAGCTTCCTCATGTCGCGCGGGGCGTCGGTGGCCGAGGCGGGCGGCATCACCGGGCTGGCACTCTGGATCAGCATCCTCTCGGTGCCGCTGGGCGGCCTGGTGGCGGATCGGCTCAAGCGGCCTCGCCTGCTGGTCGTCGCGGGCTGCGTGGCCACCGCCATCACGATCGCGTGCGCGGCGCGCGCGCCGTGGCCCGCGCTCTGGCTGGTGGCGAGCGGCATCCTGCTGGGCCTGCCGCCCGGCATCATGATGTCGCTGCTGCCGCGCTCGGTGCGACCCGCGCACCTCGCCACCGCGCTCGGCGTCTTCTACGCGTTCTTCTACCTCGGCATGGCCGTCTCGCAAACGGTGGCCGGCCACCTGCGCGACGTCACCGGCGACGCGGCCATGCCCTTACTCTTCGCGTCGGGGCTCATGCTCGTCACCGTCGCGGCCGTCTCCGTGTTCTGGCGCATCGAGGACCGCCCGGCGGTAGACTGATCGGCATGCGCGAGCCCGGCGACGTCCTCCTGGTGGCCTGCTACGAGCTGGGCCACCAGCCGCTGGCCCTGGCCTGGCCCGCCGCCTTCCTCGAGCGCGCGGGCTATCGCCCCGCCCTGATGGACACCTCGGTGGAGCCGGTGGACGCCCAGAAGCTCGCGCGCGCGAAGGTGGTGGCGGTCTCGGTGCCCATGCACACCGCGCTGCGCCTCGGGCTCGAGGTCGCCGCGCGCGCCCGCGCGGTCAACCCGGGCGCCCACGTCTGCTTCTTCGGCCTCTACGCCACGCTCAACGCGGAGTTCCTCTTCGCCCACGGCGTCGACAGCGTGATCGGCGGCGAGGCCGAGGCACCGCTGCTGGGCCTGATCGACGCGCTCGAGCGCGGGGACCCGGGCCCGCGGCCGGGGGTCGCGCGTCCGGGGCAGGCCGCCGCGCCCTATCTCAAGCGTCTCGACTTCCCGGTGCCGAGTCGCGCAGGCCTGCCGTCGATCAAGAAGTACGCGCACCTCGAGCGGGACGGACGCATGGAGCTGGCCGCCTACGTGGAGGCGAGCCGCGGGTGCCTCCACCGCTGCCGGCACTGCCCGATCCCGCCGGTGTACGGCGGCCGCTTCTTCGCGGTGCCGCGCGAGGTGGTGCTGGCCGACGCGCGCCAGCAGATCGAGGCGGGCGCGCGCCACGTCACCTTCGGCGACCCGGACTTCCTCAACGGGCCGACCCACGCCCTCGCGGTGGCGCGCGAGCTGCACGCCGCGTGGCCCGATGTCACGTTCGACTTCACGGCCAAGATCGAGCACCTGCTGCGCCACCGTGCGCACCTGCCCGCGCTGCGGGAGGCGGGCGGCCTCTTCGTGGTCTCCGCCGCCGAGTCGCTGAGCGACACCGTGCTCGCGCACCTGGACAAGAGCCACACCCGCGCCGACATCCTGACCGCGCTCGCGGCCACCCGCGCGGCCGGCATCACGCTGCGGCCCACGTGGGTGGCCTTCACGCCGTGGACCACGCTCGACGACCACCGCGCGTGGCTCGACTTCCTCGCCGCCGAGGGGCTGATCGACCACGTCGACCCGGTGCAGTACGGCCTGCGCCTGCTCGTGCCGCCCGGCTCGCTCCTCCTCGAGACCGAGGCGCTGCGGCCCCACCTGGGCCCGCTCGAGCAGACGACGCTCTCCTATCGCTGGACGCACCCCGACCAGCGCATGGACCGGCTGCAGGCGGAGACGGCGACGGCGGTGGCCCAGATGATCGAGGCCGGTGCGGAGGCGCCCGCCGTCTTCGACCGCGTGCGCACGCTGGCCGCCGCGGCCGCGGGCGCGGAGGCGCCGGCGTCGGTGGCCGACGGCATGGGCAAGGGGCGCACGCGTCCGCCGCGGCTCAGCGAGGCGTGGTTCTGCTGAGCGGAGCCCACCCGGGGCCAGTTGGCCCTGACCTCGCAGAACCTCCTGTAGCCGCGATGCGCCAGGCCGGCAGCCACACCGCCACGCTCGTCGCCCTCTACCGGGCCATCGAGTCCTCGCGCCCGGCCCCCGCGCGCCTCTTCGAGGACCGGTTCGCCCCGGCCTTCCTCGGGCCGCGCGCCCGGTGGGCGCTTCGCCTGTCCCGGCTTCCCGTGGTCGGGGCCGCCCTGCCGTGGGCGCTCGTCGACGGGCACTGGTCCGGTCCCCGCGGGACGGTCGCGGTTCGCACGCGCTACATCGACGATGCGCTGGGGGACGCGCTTCGGGCCGGCGTGGACCAGGTCGTCATCCTGGGCGCCGGCTTCGATTGCCGGGCCTACCGGATCCCGGGGATCGACCGCGCACGCGTCTTCGAGGTGGACCATCCCGCGACCCAGGCCCGGAAGCGGGAGATCATCACGCGACGGCTCGGGACGCTCCCGCCCCACGTGACGCTGGTGCCGGTCGACCTCGCCACGCAGGCGCTCGACGCGATCATGCCGGGCGCGGGGTACCGCGGCGACGCCAGGACCTTCTTCATCTGCGAGGGCCTCACGCACTACCTCCCGCCCGCCGTCGTCGACGCGGTGTTCCGCTTCGTGGCGCGCCCCGCGGGCGGCAGCCAGATGGTCTTCACCTACATTCACCGCGCCATGCTCGACGGGTCCGTGCGGTTCGAGGGCGCGGCCAACACGCTGGCCACCGTGCAACGCGCGGGCGAGCCCTACACCTTCGGCTGGGATCCCGCCGAGCTCCCGGAGTACCTGGCGAAACGGAATCTCCGGCTGATCGAAGACGTGGGGGCCGAGGCGTACCGGGCCCGCTACCTGCTGCCGCGAGGGCGCCAGCAGGAGCCGCTGGCCGACTATCAGCGCGCCGCGCGGGTCGAGGTGGTCGGCGACTAGCCATGGCACGGATCGAGTTGATCAACGTCTGCGCAACCCTTCGGAGTCAGGAGCGAGCGGTGGCCGCGCCGGACATGGTCTCTCTGCCTGGTCGCCGCGCTCGCGGCTCGACCTTCTCCATCCAGGACCTGAATCTTATCGTCTTCGACGGGGAGACCCTCGTCATCCTCGGGCCAAGCGGATGCGGCAAGACCACGCTGCTGAAGATCATCGCCGGCCTGATCGCGCCGGACTCCGGGGACGTGCGCTACGACGGCATGCCCATGAACGACGTCCCGCCCGGTAACCGCCGCGTCGGCATGGTCTTCCAGAACTACGCGCTCTATCCGCACATGACCTCGAGGACCAACGTCCTGTCGTACTTCCTCTTCCGCAAGAAGACCCCGGCGCTGGACGCGATGGCCCGTGAGAAGTATCAGCGGACCAGCGAGCTGATGGGGATGGAGCTCGGATGCCTCCTGGACCGCCGACCGGCCACGCTGTCCGGCGGCGAGAAGCAGCGCGTCGCGCTCGGGCGCTGCATCACGCGGGATCCCGCCGTCTTCCTGCTGGACGAGCCGTTCTCGAGCCTGGATCAGGCGCTCCGCGAGAGATACCGGGTCAATCTGAAGATCCTGCTCCAGCAATTCGGCATCTCGACCGTGTACGTCACCCACGATCACGTCGAGGCCCTGATCCTGGCCGATCGGCTGGCCATCATGAATCGAGGGGCCATCGAGCAGGTCGGACGCTACCAGGAGATCTACCAGCGGCCCCGCAACGTGTTCGTGGCGGGCTTCCTGAATCGCCACGTGGGAACCCCGCCGATCAGCCTGATCGACGCCCGATCCCTGCCGCCGGCCCGACTCGCCGGCAACGCGCAGGTGGGCATCCGGCCCGAGGATGTGGAGGTCTCCCGGGACGAGCGGGCGGATGGCGTCGTGGGTGTGGTCGCGGGCAAGCTCGACCTCCCGATGCTCAGCGCGACGATCCTCACCGTCCGCGTGGACGAGCACGAGGTATACGCGCAGGTCCCCGGCGAGCAGCGCGTCGTGCCCGGGGATCGGGTGTGGCTCACCTTCCGGAAGTACCACCTGTTCGACAAGCAGTCCGGCGCGAGACTGCGCAGCTATCCGGAGCCAGACGTCGGGGCCTGATCAGGCGCGGGGCGGCGCCTCCGGGCGCGGTGTCATGTGCCCGCACTTGCCGCACGTGCGATGGGACTCGGCGCCGTAGAAGTCCGCGTAGACCTCCGACACCGGGTCGTCGCGCCAGTCGCCCACCTGCCGCACCGCCTCGTAGAGCGGCGCGTCGCACGCCGGGCAGTACCAGAGGAAGCGGTCCCGCTCGCCGCCGCGCCGCTTGCGCTCGAGCACCAGCACGTAGGCATCCGTGGGAAACCGCGGCGAGTGCGGGGTGCCGGCCGGGCAGTGGAGGATCTCGCCCTCGCGGATGACCGCGACCTTCTCCTCCCCCTCCGGCGTCCGGTAGTGGAGGTTCATGTCGCCGCGGATCATGTACATGACCTCGTCGCTCGGGTCGACGTGGAACTCGCTCCGGCCCTCGCGGCCTCGCGCCACGAAGGCGATGGAGTCGTCGGTCTGCCAGAGCACATTGATCGGGCGGGTGGCGGTCGCGATGAGGGCGGTGATCTCGTCCAGGTCCATCGGGCGCATGGCGTTGAGGTTCATGGGAGTCTCCTCGTTCAGACGAGCGTGAGCAGGCGCCGGGGATTGTCGACCAGGATGGCCCGGATCTCCGTGTCCGAGAAGCCGCGCCGGCGCATCATCGGCACCACGTTGGCGAAGATGTGCCCGTAGCCGTGGCCGCCCCAGTGCACCAGGCGCGAGCGGTAGCAGATGTCGTGCGAGATCAGGACCTGGGCCAGGTGCCCGCGGTCGATCAGCCCGCGGATCGCGCGCAGGCGGACCGCGTCGTTGGGCATGTCGATGTCGGCCAGCCGATAGTAGGACGACTCCTGGCCGAAGAGATCCCACTCGAGCACACACCCGGTATCGGCCAGCCGGCGGAGGCGCTCGTCGTCGAAGACGGTGCGGTCGATGTGGCTGATGATCACGCGGTCCATGCGGCCGCCCTTCACCCGGATGAAGTCGGCCACTTCCTGCGGCTGGTCGGGATGCCGTCCCGGGTGCACGTTGATGGCCGCGCCGGTCTGCCGCTGGGCGAGCACCGCTCCCAGCATGACCCGCTGCTCCTGCGGCATCCACGGAGCCTGGCAGCCGATCTCGCCGATGATGCCGGCGCGCACGTCGGTGCCCCAGGCGCCGTCGGTGACCGACTCCACCATCTCCTCGGCGAAGTCCTCGACCGTCCGGGTCGCGTTGAGCGGGTCCTGGTAGTCGTGCACGTAGTGGCCGCAGCCCATCACCACGTGGGCGCCGGTGGCGCGCGCGATCGCGACGAGGCCCGCGGGGTCGGGGCTCAGGCCGCCGCACGAGAGGTCGACCACGCTTCGCCCGCCCGCGGCGAGCATGCGCCGGACCTCGTCCGTGGCCACGTCGGGCGCGTCGAGGAGGTAGTTGCGCGCCGCGCCCTCGACGGTGCCGTAGTTGATGGCCCACACGTTGTCGAGCGCCAGCTCTGGCCCGAGCGCGGCCGGCGTGCGCTTGCCCGGCGGGCGGATGTCGCACAGCAGGTGCTCGTGCATGAGCGTGGGGCCGAGCGCCTCGGGCGCGATCGGCCCGAGCACGGTCTGCACGCGCGGGCTCTCGGCCGCCACCTACCGGATCACCTCGTCCGCCCGCAGCACGAGTGAGGGTGAGAGCGTCAGTCCCAGGGCCCGCGCAGTCCTGAGGTTGATCACGAGCTCGAACTTGGTGGGCTGCTCCACGGGCAGGTCGGCCGGCTTCGCCCCCTTGAGGATCCGGTCCACGTAGATCGCGGCGCGCCGGTAGTTGTCGGTGAAGCTCGGCCCGTAGGTCATCAGGCCACCGACCTCCGCGAATTCCCGCCGCGAGTACATGGCCGGTGGGCGGTGCGTGGTGGCCAGCTTCGACAGCTGGGATAGCTCGTTGCCGAAGACCGGGTCGGAAAGGATGAGGACGGCGCCCGGGCGTCCGTTCAGCATGGCCGAGAAGGCGGGGGCCACGTCGCTGCGCTGGCGCACGTCCACGGCATGCAGCTCCAGCGCCAGGGCCCGCGCCGTCTCCTTCGTCTCGTCGAGCGCGGGTCCCGCATGGACTGGATTGGTCGAGTTGTACAGAATCGCCACGCGGGAGACGTGGGGCGCCGCCGCTTTGAGCAACTCGAGCTGCTTGCCGCTCATCTCGGGGACGAAGTTGGAGAGCCCGGTCGCGTTCCCGCCGGGCCGGGAAAGACTGGCCACGAGCCCGCTCGACACCGGGTCGCCGGCCAGGGTGAACACGATCGACACCGTGGTCGTGACTGCCTTGGCGGCCTGTGCGGACACCGTTCCGCCGACCACGAGCACGTCCACCCCGAGGCGGACCAGCTCGGCCGCGAGCTTCGGCACCCGGTCGGGGGCCCCGTGCGCGTTGCGGTACTCGGTGAGGACGTTCTGGCCCTCGACATATCCCTGCTCGCGCAGCCCCTGCCGGAACGCGGCCAGGAACGGGTCGCTGGAGGACCGCTCGCCGATCACGCCGATGCGGGGAACGCGCAACGAGACCGGCTGCGCCACGGCGGAGAGCGGCGCCGCGACGAGGAGGACGAGGGCGGTGAGAACCGCGGTCACCGCGGTGGGCACGATCGGCACAGCGGCGATTGTCCGCCAGCCATCGATCCGGCGCAACCGCCTTGACGAGCGGGGCGCAGCCAGCGCACCATGGGGCGCCCCGCTCGGACGGGAAAAAGGAGGCTCCTCCAGTGCCGCGATCCACCACCGCCACCATCCACGCCACGCCCGCGGAGATTCGCCCTATGAGACGTCTGCCGGCCCTGGTCCTGCTCGCGATCCTCGCCCTCTCGCTCGTCCCGGCCTTCCCCGCGGACGCCCAGCAGACCACGCTCGTCGTCACCGGCTACGGCGGCCGCTGGTCGGAGGTGATGAAGAAGGCGCTCGTCGAGCCGTTCGAGAAGAAGCACAACGTGAAGGTCGAGATCGTCACCGGCATCACCACCGAGTGGGTGGCCAAGCTCCTGGCCGCCGGGCCCGACAACCCGCCCTACGACGTGGTCTTCGGCAACGAGCCGGCCTTCCCGATCCCGCGCGAGCGTGGCTTCTTCGACAAGCGCAACGAGGCCCTGGCGCCCAACATCAAGAACCTCTACCCGAAGGCGCTCATCGGCGACACGAGCCTCGCCATGTTCTGGGGGCGCATCGGGCTCGCCTACCGCACCGACATGGGCCTCAAGAAGCCCACCTCCTGGAAGGACTTCTGGGACGAGGCCTACGTGGGCAAGCGGGCGACCTACGTCATCGGCAACACCCTCGGTATCAACTTCCTCTTCATCGTCTCCAAGATCTTCGGCAAGGACTACTTCGACGTCGACGCCGGGGTCGCGGCGATCAAGCGGGCCCAGCCCAAGCTGGTGGACTTCACCGGCACGGTCGAGAAGCAGCTCGAGCAGAAGGAGGTCGTGATGGCGGTGCTCCACGACGCCTCCACCTACGATCTCCAGAAGCGCGGTATCCCGGTGGACTGGGCCGCCCCCAACGAGGGCCTGCCGATCCTCGACCAGATCGTCCAGGTCACGAAGGGCTCGAAGAACAAGGAGCTGGCGTGGAAGTTCATCGACGCCTACATCTCCCCCGAGGTGCAGCTCGCCTTCGCCACCGAGCTCTTCTGGAGCCCGACCAACAAGACGGTGAAGGTGCCCGCGGACGTGGCGAAGAAGATCATCACCGGGCCGGCCGACGTCGACAAGCTGGTGCTCTTCGACTGGGCCGCGGTCGCCAAGCAGCGGCCGCAGTGGACCGAGAAGTGGAACAAGGAGATGCGTTGACGCAAGCCCCCGGCGGCGTCAGCGGCACCGTCGCGCTGACCGGCCTCGTCAAGCGCTACGGGGCCACGCGGGCGCTCGACGGCGTCTCGCTGACGGTAGCCCCGGGCGAGTTCTTCACCCTGCTCGGGCCCTCCGGCTGCGGCAAGACCACCACGCTCCGCTCGGTGGCGGGCTTCGTCACGCCCGACGCGGGCGAGGTGGCGATCAACAGCACGGTGGTCACCCGGGTGCCGCCGCACCGGCGGCAGGTCGGGATGGTCTTCCAGCACTACGCGCTCTTCCCGCACCGCACCGTGGCCCAGAACGTGGGCTTCGGCCTCCGCATGCAGCGCGTCGCCAAGGCGGAGATCAGCCGTCGAATCGTCGAGGCCCTGGCCCTGGTCCAGCTCCCCGGCCACGGCGGCCGCTACCCGAGCCAGCTCTCGGGCGGCGAGCAGCAGCGGGTGGCGCTGGCCCGCGCGCTGGTCACGCGCCCCGCGGTGCTCCTGCTCGACGAGCCCCTCGGCGCGCTCGACAAGAAGCTGCGCGACCACATGAAGATCGAGCTCAAGCGGCTGCAGCGCGAGGTCGGCATCACCACGATCTACGTGACGCACGACCAGGAGGAGGCGCTCACCATGTCCGACCGCATCGCGGTGATGCACCGCGGGCGCGTCGAGCAGGTGGCCGCGCCGCGCGGCCTCTACGAGACGCCCGCCACCGCCTTCGTGGCCGGCTTCATCGGCAACATCAACCTGCTCCCGGGCCGCGCCGCCGGGGCGAACACGGTCGAGTGCGGCGGCGCCACCCTCGCGGCCACCGGCGCCGCGCCGGCCGGCGCCTCCGTGGCCGTCGCGCTCCGCCCGGAGCGGGTCCGGCTCGACCCCAGCGGGGCGGTCGATACCCTGCTGCCCATGACGGTCGCCCACGTGGTCTACCAGGGCGAGACGGTCCGCTACATCCTCAAGAGCGACGCCGGGCTCGAGCTGCAGGCCCTCGAGCTCGGCGAGGTGCGCTTCGCCACCGGCGCCCGCGTGCGCGTGGGCTGGGCCGCGGCGGACGCGCGCATCATTCTCGACGACTTCGGGCGCGACGACATCCGGCACGAGGAGATCGCATCATGACCAAGGTCGGCTTGATCACGGTGGGGCAGGCCCCGCGCAGCGACGTGGTGCCGGACATGGCGGCCATCCTGGGCGGCGACGTCGAGATCGTCGAGGCGGGCGCGCTCGACGGGCTCGGCCGGGAGCAGATCGTCCTGCTCGCCCCCGAGGGCGACGACGAGATCCTGGTCACCCGGCTCGCCGACGGCTCGTCGGTCTTCGTGGGCAAGACCAAGGTGATCCCGCGCATCGAGGCGAAGATCGCCGCGCTCGAAGACCGCGGCGTCGCGCTGAACGTGCTGCTCTGCACCGGCGAGTTCCCGAAGCTCGCCGCGCGCCGGCCGTTCCTGGAGCCGCAGCAGCTCCTGCTCGGGCTCCTCCGCGCGATGGTCTTCCCCGGGCGCCTGGGCGTGCTGACCCCGTCCGAGCGCCACGTACCCCAGACCATCGCGCGCTGGCGCGCCTCCGGCTTCGACGCCCACGTGGCCCCGCTGTCGCCCTACGAGGAGAACGACCCCGCCGCGGTCCGACGCGCGGCGGAGGCGCTGCGCGCCGGGAGCGCGGGCCTGGTGGTCATGGACTGCATCGGCTTCCGCGGCAAGACCCGCGACGAGGTCGCGGCCCTGACCGGCGCGCCGACCCTGGTGGCGAACCTGCTCGTGGCCCGCGTGGCCGCGGAGCTGCTCGGCCGCTGATCCGTGACCCGCGGCGCCCGCGTCCTGCTGCTCGGGCCGTACGTCCTGCTCCTGGCCACCTTCTTCGTCGCCCCGCTCCTGCTGCTGCTCGCGATCAGCTTCTCGCGGCAATCGTACGGGCAGCTCGAGTGGACGTTCACCCCGCAGCATTACGTCCACTTCTTCACCGACGCCTACTACCTCGGCGTGCTCGGAGACACCCTGTGGCTGGGGCTGCTCACCACCGCGGTCTCCCTGCTCTTGGGCTACCCGCTCGCCTATCACCTGGCCCTGACCCGCTCGCGCTGGAAACCGCTGCTGATCGTCTTCATCCTCTCCCCGCTCCTGGTCGGCATCGTCATCCGCTGCTACGGGTGGATGATCCTGCTCGCCGACCGCGGCCTCATCAACGAGAGCCTGGTGCAGGCCGGCTGGCTCGCCAAGCCCTTGCCGCTCATGTACAACAAGTTCGGGGTCACCCTCGCCCTCGTGCACGTGTTCCTGCCGTTCATGGTGCTGTCGCTCACCGGGGTGCTCAAGCGCATCGAGCCCCAGCTGATCGAGGCCTCGCAGACGCTCGGGGCCTCTCCACGCCGCGCCTTCCTGGAAGTGACCCTGCCACTCTCGCTGCCCGGCATCCTGGCCGGCTCGCTGCTGGTGTTCTCGCTCGCGATCAGCTCGTTCGTGGTGCCGATCCTGGTGGGCGGCTTCAAGGTGCACGTGCTGCCGATGGTGGTCTACGAGCAGGTGCTCTCGGTGTTCGACTGGCCCTTCGGGGCGGCCAACGCCTTCGTGCTGCTCGTGATCTCGGTGGCCCTGATCGGGGTCTACATCAAGGTCACCGAGCGCGCCCTGCGCGGCATCGTATGATCCTCCGGACGGTCGTCGGGCTCGTCTATGCCTTCCTGCTGCTGCCGATGGTGATCGTGGTGCTGGCCGCCTTCAACGCGGGCAACTACTTCACGTTTCCGCCCCAGGGCTTCTCGCTCAAGTGGTTCGCCAACTTCTTCCAGCGCCGGGAGTTCATGCAGGCCCTCCGGCTCTCCACCGAGCTGGCCGCCTGGACCGCGGTCGCCTCCACCGTGATCGGGACCGCGGCCGCCATCCCGCTGGTGCGCGGCCGCTTCCGGGGCCGGGACCTCCTGAACGCCTTCGTCACCTCCCCGCTGCTGCTGCCGCAGATCCTCACCGGGGTCGCGCTGCTGCAGTTCTACACCCTCTTCAAGATGCAGGCCTCCTACGCCGCCTTGCTCATCGGCCACATCGTCGTCACCACGCCCTACGTGATCCGCACCGTCACCGCCACCCTCACCCACTTCGACATCGCGCTCGAGGAGGCGGCCCAGAGCCTGGGGGCCCACCCGGTGCGCGCGTTCTTCGAGGTGACGCTCGGGGTGATCAAGCCGGGCGTGGTGGCGGGGGCGATCTTCGCGTTCGCGATCTCCTTCGACAACTTCACCCTGTCGCTGTTCCTGACCAGCTCGAAGCTGACCCCGCTCCCGATCGAGCTCTTCGCCTATCTCAAGTACTCCTTCGACCCCACCGCGGCCGCGGTGTCCGCCTTCGCCATCGGGGTGGCCCTGGTCCTCGTCCTGGGCATCGCGCGCTTCATGGGGCTCGAGGAGTTCACCGGCTTCTAATGGGACGGCCCTGATGGAGATCGCGCGATGCGGCCGGTGACCGCGGAGGAGATCGAGAGCCTGGCCATCGGGGCCTGGATCCTGGGCACCGGCGGCGGCGGCAGCCCGTACCTGGCCCTGCTCAACATGCGCCAGCTCTACAAGCAGGGCGTGGTGTGCCGGCTCATGGACGCGTCCGAGCTGGCCGACGACGACCTGGTGGCGGTGGTCTCCAACATGGGCGCGCCGCTGGTCGGCCAGGAGCGCCTCACCGACCCGAAGACCATGGCGCTGGCCGTCACCATGATGGAGGAGTACCTCGGCCGGAAGTTCCGCGCCCTCATGTCGCTCGAGATCGGCGGCGGCAACTCCATCCAGCCCTTCATGGGCGCGGCGATGCTCGACCTGCCGGTCATCGACGGCGACTGCATGGGGCGCGCGTTCCCCGAAGCCCAGATGACCAGCTTCGCCATCCACGACCTCCGGATGTACCCGCTCACCCTGGCCGACGTGCGCGACAATGCGGTGGTGGTGGCCCGCGCGGCCTCCTGGAAGTGGATGGAGCGCATCAGCCGCAAGGCCTGCGTGGAGGTGGGATCGATCGCCTCCACCTGCAAGGCCCCCCGCACCGGCAAGGAGATCAAAGAGTGCGCGATCCTGGGCTCCACCACCAAGGCCATCGGCATCGGCCGGGCGGTGCAGGCGGCGCGGCGGGCCCACCGCGATCCGATCGACGCGGTGCTCGATGTCACCGGCGGCATCAAGATCTTCGGCGGCAAGATCCACGACATCGCCCGGCGCACCACCGAGGGCTTCCTGCGCGGTACCGCCACCATCGAGGGGCTCGATCAATTCCGGGGCCATGCCTTCAAGCTCGCCTTCCAGAACGAGTTCGCGGTGGGCTGGCTCGACGGGGACCCCCGGGTCATGACCCCGGATCTCATCTGCGTGCTCGACACCGTCGCGGGCGACGCGATCGGCACCGAGACCCTGCGCTACGGCCAGCGGGTGACCGTGATCGCGCTTCCCGCGCCGCCGATCCTCCTCACCCCCAAGGGCATCGAGCACGTGGGCCCGCGCGCGTTCGGCTACGACCTCGACTTCCGCTCGGTGTTCGCGTGAGACGGCGCATCGGCATCGACGTGGGCGGCACCAACACCGACGCGGTGCTCCTCGAGGAGGACGCGGTGGTGGCGACGGTGAAGACGCCGACGACTCCCGACGTCACCACCGGCATCACCCGGGCTCTCGCGGGGCTGGTCGAGCGGGCCCCGGCGGCGCGAGAGGCACAGGCGGTCATGATCGGCACGACCCACTTCACCAACGCCGTCGTCCAGCGGCGCGACCTCGGCCGGGTCGCGGCGGTGCGCATCGGCCTGCCCTCCGGCGCCTCGCTGCCGCCGTTCGTGGACTGGCCGGAGGACCTGGCGGACCTGGTGCGCGCCGAGGTGGTCATGCTCGAGGGCGGCCACGAGTTCGACGGCCGCCCCCTCGTGCCCTTCGACGCCAGGGGGATGCGGGCGGCGGCCCGGCGCATCCGCGAGACCGGCATCCGCTCGGTTGCAGTGGCGGCTGTGTTCTCGCCGCTCAACGCAACGTGCGAGGAAGAAGCGGCGGCGATTCTACGCGACGCCTGTCCCGACGTCGCGGTCACCTGCTCGCACCGGCTCGGCCGCATCGGCCTCCTGGAGCGCGAGAACGCGGCCCTGCTCAACGCCTGCCTCATCGAGCTGGCCCGCAAGACCACGCGCGCGTTCACCGAGGCGCTGCGCGGCAGCGGCATCGCGGCGCCCCTCTACCTCACCCAGAACGACGGCACCGTGATGCTGGCCGAGGTCGCGGAGACGTACCCGGTCTACTCCTTCGCGTCGGGCCCCACCAACTCGATGCGCGGCGCCGCGTTCCTGTCCAAGCGCGACGAGGCGCTCGTCATCGACGTGGGCGGCACCACCACCGACATCGGCAGCCTGCGCCACGGCTTCCCGCGCGAGGCGAACAGCGTGGTCGAGATCGGCGGCGTTCGCACCCTGTTCCGCATGCCCGATCTCCTGTCCCTCGGTCTGGGCGGGGGGACGCTCGTGCGCCGGGAGCCGGCGCTCACCATCGGGCCGGCCAGCGTGGGCTATCGCCTCACCGAGCAGGCGCTGGTCTTCGGCGGCGACGTCCTCACCGTCACCGACGTCGCGGTGGCCGCCGGGTTGATCGACCTGGGCGACCGCTCGCGGGTGGCGTCGCTGCCGGGCGCGCTGGTCGACGCGGCCCTCACGCACATCCGCGCCATGATCGAGGAGGGCGTGGACCGCATGAAGACCGACGCGGGGGAGGCGCCGCTGATCGCGGTGGGGGGCGGGTCGTTCCTCGTACCGCCGCGCCTGGCCGGGGTCTCCGAGGTCCTGAACGTGCCGCATCAGGCGGTGGCCAACGCGGTGGGCGCCGCCATCGCCCAGGTGAGCGGCGAGGTGGACCAGATCTTCCAGGACCTCACCCGGGACGAGGCCATCGCCCGCGCCCGGCAGGCGGCCGAGGACAAGGCGGTGGCCGCCGGCGCCGACCGGGCGACCATCAACGTGGTCGAGGTGGAGGACCTGCCGCTGGCCTACCTGCCCGGCAACTCGCTGCGCACCCGGGTCCGGGTGGTCGGGGAGATCGCCCGGCAGCCCTGAGCGGGCCGTTCGCTCCCGGGCGGAAGTTCAGGTACAGTATGGGCATAGCGCGACAGTCCCGCGGAGGAGCCCCATGAGCGACGAGCTGATGACCAAGGTGCAGGACCTGATCGAGAACATGATCAACCCGGCGGTGGCCGGCCACGGCGGATTCGTGCAGCTGGTCGACGTCAAGGACAACAAGGTGTACTTGCAGATGGGCGGCGGCTGTCAGGGCTGCGGAGCCGCGGACGTCACGCTGAAGCAGGGCATCGAACGGCTGATCAAGGAAGAGCTCCCCGAGGTGGAGGAAGTGCTGGACACCACCGATCACGCCTCGGGCGAGAACCCGTACTACACGCCTTCCAAGTAGCCGGGCGGACTTCGGCCGACCCCTGACCTTCAGGTTCGCTCGTCTCGCCTCGCGGCTCCGCCTCGCACTTCGGCCCTCTCCCCAACCGGGAGAGGGTTTTTGCTTGTCCGCCGCCGCGTCCAGTCCCACGCGCGAATCGCCAGCAGCAAGGTCAGCGCCGCCGCGTAGTAGTACGGGCTCGGGTTCGCCTTCTTCGCGAGCCAGAGATAGTGCAGCACCGCGCACACTCCGACCACGTACACCAGCCGGTGCAGCCACCGCCAGCGTGCCCCGCCCAGTCGCCGGATGGCCCCCGCAGTGGAAGTGGCGGCGAGCGGGATCATCAGCAGGAGCGCGGTCATGCCCACCGTGATGTAGGGCCGCTTCACGATGTCGGCGCCCATCTGGCGCCAGGCGAAGAAGTGGTCGAGCACGAGCCAGACGCAGAAGTGCAGCGACGCGTAGAAGCAGGCGAAGAGGCCAAGCAGCCGGCGGAGGGTGATCGGCCACGACCAGCGGAACAGGATGCGGAGCGGGGTCATGGCCAGGCTGACCAGCAGGATGCGCAGGGTCCAGTCGCCCAGCCAGTTGGTGATGAAGCTGATCGGGTTGGCGGTCAGGTCGCCGGTGAACGCGCGGTAGCCCAGCACGCCGAGAGGCGCCAGACACGCCGCCCAGGCCGCGACCTTCAGGGCGACGCGGGCGCGGGCGGTCACTAGTAGAGCTTCTTGAGATCCATCCCCGAGTAGAGCCCGGCCACCTGGTCGTAGCCATTGAACATCAGCGTCTCCCGCCGGCGGAACTCGCCGATGCGCCGCTCGGTGGCCTGGCTCCACCGGGGATGGTCCACCTTGGGGTTGACGTTGGAGTAGAACCCGTACTCCTGCGGCGCTGCCTTGTTCCACGCGGTCTTGGGCTCGTCCGACGTCAGCCGGATGCGCACGATCGACTTGGCGCTCTTGAAGCCGTACTTCCACGGCACCACCACCCGGATGGGCGCGCCGTTCTGGTTCGGCAGCACCTGGCCGTACATCCCCACCGTGAGCAGCGTGAGCGGGTGGAGGGCCTCGTCGAGGCGCAGGCCTTCGGTGTAGGGCCAGTCGAGGCCGCCGAAGTTGAAGAAGCCCTTCTTCTGCCCGGGGAACTGCTCGGGATCGACCAGGGTCGAGAACTCCACGTACTTGGCCGAGCCGGCCGGGTCGACCCGCTTGAGGAGCACGGAGAGCGGGAAGCCGATCCACGGGATGACCATCGACCACCCCTCGACGCAGCGCAGCCGATACACGCGCTCCTCGAGCGGGGCCATCCGGATCACGTCGTCGACGTCGAAGGTCTGGGGCTTCTGCACCAGGCCGTCCACCTTCACCTTCCACGGGCGCGGCTTGAGCGAGCCGGCCAGGTCGGCCGGGTCGTTCTTGTTCACGCCGAACTCGTAGAAGTTGTTGTACGTGGTGGCGTCCTGGAACTTGGTGACGGCGTCCGGGAGGTCGAAGGCCTTGTTGCGCGTGGCCGCGAGTGGCTGGCCGGCGGCGGGCGGCGCGGCGGCGGCCACGCCCGGCGCCAGGGCCAGCGCGGCGGCGCCGGTCATGAAGGCCCGTCGGTTCAGGTACAGCGCCCGGTCGGTGATCTCACCGCCCTTGATCTCCCCGCCCCGCTTGATGAGCATGTCGTCGCGTCCTCCCTGTACCGCCGAGTGTAGCAGCCGCTCACGGCGGGATGTCACGAGGGTGTGAACGCTCGCCCCCAACCGGGAGAGGGCGTCGGCGGACCCGCCCCAAGCCCTAGAAGGCCTTATTTCCTCGGGTCCTGGCCGGGCCGCCTTCTAAGATGAGAGCGGCGATCATGAAGATTCGCGCTGGCGTCACCGCATTGCTGGCGTGCCTCCTGCTGGAGGGCTGCGCCTCCGCGCCTCAGGGCACCTACTTCGCCACGCCCGCCGACCCCAGCACGCCCCGGATGGCCCGGATCCTGAGCCGCGCCGCCGTCGCGGGAGGCGACGACCCGCAGCGCTACGGCTTCGCCTTCATCAAGAGCCCGACCGCCGCCGCGTACAGCGACGAGGACGCGACCTTCTACTTCACCGACGGGCTCATGCGCCAGCCGACCCCGATCATCGAGGCGGTGGTGGCGCACGAGGTGGCTCACGAGGTACTGGGCCACGTGGGCACCCGCCGCAAGCTCTCGCTGTCGCTCACCGCCAGCTTCGGCGCGCTCGGCCTCTTCGCACCCGGCGCCGGGCTGCTCGACTTCGTGGTCAACCCGCTCGTGGTCCGCGCCTTCGGCCGCTACCAGGAGATGCAGGCCGACCAGAAGGCGATCGAGATCCTCCGCGCGATGGGGTACCAGTCGCCGCGGCGCGCGCTGGCCGGCGCGCTCGCGTCGCTGGCCGCCTACACGCCCAAGGAGCGGGAGGGGCTCGAGGGGCTGCTGGCCACGCACCCCGCGCTCGACGAGCGGCTCGCCGCGCTCGAGCCGCTGGAAGCGCCGACCAGGCCGGTCAATCCGGTCGCGCGGGCGCGCCCGCCTCGGTAACTCACCCCGCCCTCTCCCCTGAGGGGAGAGAGTAAGCAATAGGGCGGGTGCCCGCGACGAGGTCCGCGAGCCCGCGCCGCTCGCGGCTCCAGAGCACCGGCAGCTGGCCGATGCCGAGCGTCAGCAGGCACAGGCCGCCGCCCGCGCAGCGCAGCAGCGCGCGACCATAGCCGGCGGGCGCACCGTCGCGGCGCACCACCACCACCCCCAGCAGCATCTTGCCGAGGGTCTGCCCGCAGCCGCCCACCAGTACGGTGTGGTAGGCGACGTGCAGCGCGATCCCCAGCAGCAGCACTCCGAGGACGAGGAAGACGGTGTCGAGCACGTCCGGCTCGCGGCGGAACAGGAACACCGCGATCCAGAGCCACATCGCGGCCAGGCTCCAGGCGAACACGCCCACCAGCGCGTCGGCGACCGCGGCGGCCGTCATGCGCCAGAGCGCGGGCGGCCGTCCTCCGCTCAGGACTCGCTCCCGCCCCGGAGCTTGTCGCCCGGCTTCTCTCCATAGATGCGCCGGTACTCCTCGTACGAGAGCATCACCCGCTTCACGAAGGCGCGGGTCTCGTTGTACGGGATCTGGTCCACCCAGACCTCGAGGTCGTCGGACCGGCGCCCCGCCCACCACTCGCGCACGCGGGTCGGCCCGGCGTTGTAGGCCGCGGCGGCCAGCCGCGGGTCGCCGAACTCGCGCAGCAGGCCGGCGAAGAAGGTGCTGCCGAGCTCGAGGTTCGTCACCGGCTGGTCGAGCACGTCGACGTCCGGGAACGGGATCTGCCGCGCCTGGGCCACCGCGCGCCCGGTGTCCGGCATGAGCTGCATGAGCCCGCGGGCCCCCACGCGGGAGCGGGCCGCCGGGTAGAACGACGACTCCTCGCGCACCACCGCCGCGACCAGGAACGGGTCGACCGCCGCGCGGCCCGCCGCCGCGGTGAGCGCGTCGCGCCAGCCGAGCGGGTAGAACATCTCCCAGAACTCGCGCGGCGAGCCGGTGCCGCTGCGGGCCACGCCGAGGAAGCTCCGCCGCAGGATGCGCAGCGCCATGTGGTAGCGCTGGTCGGCCACGTAGGCGGCGGACAGCGCGTACAGGCGGCGCGGCTCGGCCACCGAGCGGCGGGTGAGATCGTCCAGCTCCTCGTCCGCGAACTCGCGCAGCCCGACGCCGCGCAGCGCTTCCGCGCGCGCGAAGCGCGCGTCGCCCTGCAGGGCCTCGAGAGGATCGGCGGGGAAGGCGAAGGCGGGCGCCGCCCCGCCCGGTGCGGCACCCGGGGCGCGCCGGGCCGCGAGGAGCCCGTAGTAGGTCCGCGGCGCGTCGCGCACCAGGGCGCCGAACTGGCGCGCGGCCTGCTCGCGGTCGCCGCGGCGCTCCCACGCGCGTCCGAGCCAGTAGGTCGCCGAGTCGCGCAGGCTCTGGCCTCCCCGCGCGGTCTGCAGCCGCGTCCAGCGCGCGGTAGTCTCGACCAGGTTGCCGCGGAACCACGCGGCCCAGCCGAGCCGCCAGAGGGCGGTGGCGGCCTCGTCCTCGTCCGGGTAGTCGGCGGCCAGCCGGACGTAGGTCTTCTCGGCCTCCACGGGCCGGTTGGCGGCCTCGAGCAGCTCGGCCTTCAGCAGGAGCGCGTCCGCGGCGTCGGGGCTCTTCGGATGCTCGCGCACCAGCCGGTCGAGCGTGGCCACCGCGGCCTCGCGATCCCGCCGCTGGCGGAGCCGCCCCAGCTCGAGCAGCCAGGCCGGGCGCCGCTCCGTGGGCGCGATCGCGAGGCCGTCGCCGGCGGCGGCCAGCGCGGCCTCGTCGCGCCCGAGGCGGCGCGAGGCGTTCATGACCACGCGGAGCGCGCGCTCGCGGACGTCGGGCGCGGGGCTCTCGGCCACCAGGGCCTCCGCCTCGGCGCGGGCCCGCTCGAGCAGACCACCCGCGAGGAGGCGCTCGGCGCGCAGGGCACGGTCGGCCGGCGACGGCGTCGCCACCGTCACCCCCGCCTCGGCCAGCGCCTTGAGCTGCGCCTCGGCCGCGTCGCCGTAGGAGGCGGGCGCCTGCAGCCACAGCGCCGCGAAGACCTTCGCCGCCTCCCGCTGGTCACCGGCGGCCAGCAGCGCCGCGCCCAGGAGATAGCGGGTTCGCGGCACGTCGGGGCGATCGGGGTGACTCGCGAGCACCCGCTGCAGCAGGCTCACCGCGGCGCCCGGATCGCCCGCGGTGCTCTGCACGGAGGCGGCCCAGATCAGGGCCGAGGGGGTGAGCCCGCTCTGCGGGGTACGATCGGCCGCCTGCGTGGCGAGCGCCCGGGCCGCCGCGGTGTCGCCCTGACGCAGCACGCTGTCCGCCCGGTAGAGGAGCGCGTAGTCCTCGAGCGGCGTCCCCGCCCACCCCGGGTCGGCGAACTCCCGGGCCGCCGCGCTCCAGTCGCCGGCCGCGTACGCGGCCACCGCCAGGGAGAACCGCTCCCGCGCGTCGGGCGGCAGCCCCGCGGGCGCGGCGCCCAGCAACACCACCGAGACCAGGCACACCGCCCCGGTCAACCTTCTCATGGCCGTCAGTGTACCAAGCACCCGGGGTGGGCCTCGCCTACCGGGACGCGCTCCGCGGGCCTAGGGCGAGGGCCGAAGGCGCGTCGCGTCGTGCTCGGCGGGAGTCCGCGCCGGCCCCGGCGCCACGATGGGCGCCACCGCCGCGGCGAGATCCCGCGCGGTCTCGCGGGCCGACGCCCGGCGAATGTAGAGGATGCGCTGGAGCGCGGTCAGGTTGGTCAACACCGCGAGCACCAGCATGGCCGGGGTGAGCAGGTTGAACGTGGCGCCCGCGATCAGCGCGATCAGCCGCTCGGGCCGCTCCATGAGGCCGATCTCGCAGGACAGACCGATCGACTGGGCGCGCGCCTTCGTGTAGCTGACCATGACCGTGCCGATGACCGTGAGCATGGTGAGCAGGACGCCCGCGGTGTCGGCGGCGAGGTGATAGAAGAGCACGACGCCCAGCAGCACCACGAGGTCCGAGTAGCGGTCCACCGCCGAGTCCAGGAAGGCCCCGAAGGCGCTCACCCGGTTGGCGAGCCGCGCCAGCGAGCCGTCGAAGAAGTCGAAGAGCCCGGCGAGGGTGAGCAGCAGCGCGCCCACCCGCAGGCGCCCCTGGGCCAGCGCGCAGGCGGCGACGATGCTGACCCCGAGCCCCACCACGGTCAGGTGATTCGGGCGCACGTGGGCCTGGAGCAGCAGCCGCGCGACGGGGTCGCCGAGCCGGGAGAGCGGCGTCTTGTAGTGGCTCAGCATCTAGAGCGGCTTCAGCAAGGCGTCTTCCAGGCTGTCGCGCACCCGGGTCATCGCGGCCTCGTCCTCGAGCCGACGGCCCTGCCGGTCGGTCAGGTAGAACGTGTCATAGGCCTGATCGATCTCGGTGGCGATGCGCGCGCTCGCGATATCGAGGCCGTGGGCCGAGAGCGTGCGCGTGATCACGTAGAGCAGCCCGACGCGGTCCGGGCACTTGACCTCCAGCACGGTGTGGCTGTCCGACAGCTGGTTGTCGAGCGAGATCTTGGGCGGCCCGGCCACCCCCTCGGCGCCCGGGTGCACCGCGCGCCGCCGGGCGAGCAGCTCCTCCACGCTCACCTCGCCGCGCAGCACGCGGCGTAGCGCCTCGAGCGTCCGCCGCCAGCGCGCCTCCTCGGTCACCGCCTCCCCGAACGGATCGTTCACCTGGAAGGTGTCGATGACGATGCCGTCGACCCGGGTGTGGATCTGGGCGGAGAGGATGTTGATGCCCTGCGCGGCGAGGCTGCCCGCGATCAGCGAGAAGAGGCCCGGCACGTCGCGGGTGGCGACGACCAGCTCGGAGGAGCCGAGATCCGGATGGTGGAAGAGCTCGGTGGCGAGCACCCCCTCCTCGGCCAGGCGGTCCAGCAGCCGCAGGTGGGCCGCGATGCGCTGGGGCGAGGTGGTGGCGAGGTAGCGCTCGGAGAGCATCGCGAGATGCGCGGCCAGCGTGGTGCGCGGTACCTCGCCGCGCATGGCCTCGATCACCCGCTGGGCCACCGCCTCGCGGGTGGGCCGCTCCCGCTGGCCGCCGGTGAGGTGGGCGAGGGTGCGCGCGTAGAGGTCCCAGAGGATCTGGGCCTGCCAGCCGGTCATGACCCCCGGGCCCACCGCGCGCATGTCGGCGCAGGTCAGCAGGTAGAGCATGCGCAGGCGCTCGCGCGTCCGGCAGACGCCGGCGAGCGACTCGACGGTCTTGGGGTCGTCGATGTCGCGCCGCTGGGCGATGTGCGACATGGTCAGGTGGTGGGCCACCAGGAAGATCACCTTGTCGGCGTCGTCCGGGGACAGCCCGATGCGCGCGGTGAGCGTCTCGATCAGCGGGATGCCCTTGGCCACGTGGCCGTGGCCCCGCCCCTTGCCGATGTCGTGCAGGAGCATGCCCAGCATCAGCAGGCCGGGCCGCTCGAGCTCGCTCACCACCTGCGCGTTGCCCTCCGAGTCCGCCGACTGCCCCGGCGCGAGCGCCTCCAGGTTCTGCACCGCGATCAGCGAGTGCTGGTCCGCGCTGAACTTGTGGTAGACGTCGTACTGCACGAGGCAGGTGAGCGCGCCCCACTCCGGCAAGTAGCGGCCCAGCACCCCGAGCTCGTGCATCTCGCGGAAGGTCTGGGCGGCCCGGCCCCAGTTGCGGCAGATGCCGAGGAACAGGTCCCGCGCCTCGGCCGAGGCGCGGAAGTCGTCGTCGATCAGGTCGAGCGATTCCTCGACGGCCCGCTCCACGTCGATGCCCAGCTCGAAGCCCAGCTGGTGGCTGTGCCAGAACACCTTCAGGAGCCGCAGCGAATCCTCGCGGAAGGCGCGCCCGTCCGGCTGCGCGAGGTGCAGCTGCTCGTCGATCACGATGAGCCCGTCGGCGAGGGCCTCCTGGCGCAGGCGGCGCTGCACGCTGGCGCGGCGCGAGAGGGTCTCCCGGCAGCGGGCGATCAGCCGCCGGGACACCCGGTGGATCACCCGCGCGTGCAGGTAGTAGTCGCGCATGAACTTCTCGACGCCGAGCGACAGCTCGTCCGCGGTGTAGCCGAAGTTCTTGGCGATCTGGGGCTGGACGTCGCGCGAGAGCACGTCGTTCTTGTGGCCGGAGAGGAAGTGCAGCTCGTTGCGCACCCGCCACAGGAAGGTGAGCGCCTCGTCGGCCGCCTTCTGCTCGCGCGCGGTGATGAGCCGCTTGTCCGCGAGCTCGCGCAGGGTCCGGGTGCCGAACTTGGTGGAGGCCAGCCACATCGCGGTGTGGATGTCGCGCAGCCCTCCCGCCGACTCCTTCACGTTGGGCTCGCCCATGTAGGGCGACCCCCCGAACTTGCGGTAGCGCTGGTCGCGCTCGGTGAGCGTGGTCTCGAGGAACTGGGCGAAGTCCTTCTGGTAGACGTTCTCGGCGAGCACCTTGCGAAAGCGATTGAAGAGGCGGCGGTCGCCGACCAGGAAGCGCGCCTGCTGCATCGAGGTGCGGCTCGGGAAATCGGTGCGCGCCATCGCCAGGCAGTCGGGCAGGCTCCGCACCGCGTGGCCGACCTGCAGCCCGAGGTCCCAGAGCGCGTAGAGCAGGCCCTGCGTCGCGCGCTGCACGTAGGGCCCCATCTCGCCGTCGTAGATCACCATCAGGTCGAGGTCGGAGAGCGGGTGCAGCTCGCCGCGGCCGTAGCCGCCGAGGGCCACCAGCACCAGCGGGGTCGCGGTGAGCCCCTCGCGCCGCGCGTCGTCCACCGCGAGGCGATAGAGGGTCCCGAGGAAGCCGTCCATGAAGGCCGCGTAGGCCTGGACCGACTGCTGGCCCGACGCGCCGCCCAGGTGCGCGGCGCGCAGGAAGTCCACGTTGGAGGCCAGGTGCTGCCGCAGCACCTCGAGCCTCAGGCGCCGCCGACGCTCCGCCAGCTCGGCCGCGCCGCCGTCGAATCCCTTCTCGGCCTGCGTCTCGACCCGGCGGACCTGTCGCAACAGTTCCGCGGACATGGCGAAACGGTAGCGTGGAGCGAGAAGAAAGTCAAACTTGGCGCGAACTTGTATCGCAGTTACAATGACGCCCTATGCGACGGCTCTGGCGGAGCGTGCTCGATCAGGTGGCGCCCTACGACGCGGGCAAGTCGCTCGAGGCGGTGGCTCGCGAGCTCGGCGTGGACGCGGTGCTGCGCCTCTCGGCCAATGAGAACCCGCTCGGCCCCTCGCCGCGGGTGATCGAGGCGATCCGGCGCGAGGCGCCGCGCGCGCATCTCTATCCGGACGGCGGCTGCACCGAGGTGCGTCAGGGCCTGGCGAGCCGGCTCGGCGTCTCTCCGGAGTCGATCGTGGTGGGCAACGGCGCCGACGAGCTCCTGGCCATGCTGGCGCGGGCCGCGCTCGACCCGGGCGACGAGGTCCTGATCCCCCACCCGGCCTTCGAGCCCTACGGCACCGAGGCGACGCTCTCCGGCGCGGTGGTGGTGGCGAGCCCGCTCCGCGGGTACGACCAGGACCTCGACGACATGCGCGGCCGCGTCACGCCGCGGACCAAATGCGTGATCCTCTGCACCCCGCACAACCCGGCCGCGACCATCGTGCGGCGACGCCCCCTCGAGCGCTTCCTCGACTCGCTCGGTGCGGATCCTCCGCTCGTGATCCTCGACGAGGCCTACCGCGACTTCTGCGACGACGACGACACCGCGGACGGGGTGGTGCTGCAGCAGCGCTACCCGACCCTGCTCTCCCTGCGGACCTTCTCCAAGATCGCGGGGCTGGCCGGGCTGCGGGTGGGCTACGCGGTCGCGCGACCGGAGCACATCGAGCGTCTCAACCGGGTGCGCGCGCCCTACAACGTCAACCGCCTGGCCCAGGTCGCGGCGGTGGCCGCGCTCGGCGACCCCGAGCACCTCGAGCGCACGCGCGCGGTCGTGCTCGAGCAGCGGCCGCGGCTGCAGGCCGCGCTGGCCGAGCGCGGCGCGCCCTCGCCTCCCTCTCAGGCCAACTTCATCCTGGCCAAGGTGGGCGAGCGGGCGGGCGCCCTGCGGGCCGCCCTGTTCCAGGCCGGCATCCTGGTGCGCGACGGCGCGGGCGTGGGCTTCCCCGGACACCTGCGCATCGCGGTGGGGACCGCGGAGCACAACGCGCGGCTGCTCGAGGTGTGGGACGGGACGCTGGGCGGGTAACCAGGCGGGGTTAGCGGACAACCGTTTACTGCCGCTTGGGTTCGGTGGGTGCCGGGGTAGTGGCGCGGGCCCCGCGACCGCGGAGCTGGCGCTCGAGCTGGGCGATGCGCTGCTTGGCGGCGGCGCCCTCGGTCCGGAGCTTCTCGGCCTCGACGTACACCTTCTTCAACTCGGCGGAGAGGCGGTCGGCGCGCTCCCGGCTCTCCACCCACTTCCCCCACAGGGTGACGGTGAGCACCACCAGCAGCAGGCACGAGGCGATCAGGGTCCACGGCCGCCGCGGGCGGATTCGCCGGGCGAGGCGGGAGGCGATCGATCCGGTCGCGGGGAGGGCCACGCCATCCGGCTTCATGCCGGGAAGCCTACCACCCGGGGAGCGGCCGGGCCAAAGGTTTGCGCTATGATCGCTCGACCACCGGCCCCAGCCTCGAGGAGATCGACGATGAGGACGGCCCTCCTCGGTCCGGTCCTGCTGCTCATGCTGGCCGGCGCCGTCACCGGCTGTAGCCGCTACTACTGGTCGAAGTCGGGCGCCACCGCCGAGCAATTCGCGCAGGACAACCAGGGCTGCCTGTAGCAGGCCGCCGGCGCGCTGCCCTCCGGCGCTTCCTCCGAGGCCGTCGAGCAGTACTATCGGGCCTGCCTCAACAGCCGCGGCTACGTGCGCGACAAGCAGCTCGACCCGCCGCCACCCGGCTCGTATCGCGGGGTCGCGAGCGGCGAGGAGTTCACGGCCGCGGCGCAGGCCGCAACCGCCGGCGGGCCGCGGCCGGGCTTCGAGGCGCAGCTCGCCCGGCTCGACGACCTGAAGGCGCGCGGGCGAATCACCGAGGACGAGTACGCCACGATGCGCCGGCGGCTCGTGGAGGGCGTGACACCCGCCACGCTCGCTCCCGACCGCCCCGGCGCGGCAGCGCCCGCCGCGGACGCCTCGGCGGCGCCCCGGTCGCTGGCCGGCCGCTGGTACGGACGCGACCGCTCGGTCCTCGACCTTCGAGGGGCCGGGGAGCAGATCGAGTGGGACTGGGAGCTGGCAACCGATCGCCTGACCGCGCGGGCGAACGGCACCGGGTCGGCCTCCGGGGACCGGGTCTCGCTCGTCGGTCGCGTTACCGGCTTCGCGCAGGGCGGCTCCGGGCAGACCCTCTCCTTCGTGCTCACCTGGGACGGAGCCGTGCCGGTGGGAACTTCCACGGGCGCGCGCAATCTGGAGTTCCGGCGGGACCGCCCCTGAGCCGACCGATCTGATAGAGTGAGGCCGTGCAGACGGGACTGCTCCCGCGCTTCTTCGAGAGCGTGACCCGGCAGGCCTTCGGTGATCTGGCGATCGACGACGCGCCCGCCCTGCGCTACCTCACCGAGCTGCTGACCCGCTTCGTCCGCACCGAGGCCCTGCGCACGCTCCGCGAGCTGCCCGGCCCGCGCCTCGACTCGGTCACCGACTCCCTGCTCGAGATCCAGCACGTGTGGGACCGGGACGCGCCCGGCTTCAATCCGGGCACCGAGCGGGCGCTCCGGCGCCAGATCGGCGACTACACCCTCTTCATGACCGGGATCTTCCGCGACTACGTGGACCGCCTCGCGGTCACCGGCTACTACGAGCACGAGGGCCGGCGCGCCTACCGCTTCGTGGCCGAGCTGGCGCGCGCGCGGGCCGAGGCCGACGCCGCCCTCTACCGCCGTCTCGCCGAGCGCTTCGAGATGTACGCGGGCGCGCTCACCTATGCCCGGAAGGTCTACTTCCGCGCTGACGCGGTGCCCGCCGCCGCGTGGCCCGCCGACCCGCTCTTCCGCGCGCTGCTCGCCGAATGACCGCGTCCGCGCCCTCCGACGCGGCGGCGGCCTGCCTGACCGTCCTCGAAGCCGCTCTCGACGCCGCCACGCTCCCCGCGCTGCCGCCGGCGCGCGCGGCCGATCTCGACGAGGCCCTGCGCGCGCTGGCCCGGCGGCACGGCGCCGCCGCGGTGCCTCTGCTCGAGCGGCTGGGCGCGGCCGCGCCCGGCAAGGAGGAGCGCCGCGCCGCGCGGCGCGCGCTCTACCGGCTCGAGCAGTCGGGCCAGCGGCCCGCCCGCGCGGCCGGCGCGTCCCCCGTGCGCCCGGTGGTGGCGCGCGAGGCCGAGCACCCGGTGCGCGCCTGGCTCTCCGGCATCGACGGCAGCGGCTCGCGCGCGGCGTGGATCCTCTTCGAGGGAGGGCTCGGCGGCGGGCTCCGGCTCTGCTCGCTCATCCTCAACGACGAGGCCGGGATCATGGACGCGGCGGGCGGGCCGATCGCCCGCAAGCGGCTCGAGGCCGAGCTGCGCGGGCTCCGCGAGAGCCAGAAGCTACCGTGGGTGGAGGTCGACGGCGGGCGCGCCTGCGCGCTGGTCGCCCAGGCCCTCGCGCTGCACGAGCGGCTCGGCACGGTGCCGCCGCCCGAGTTCGCGCGCTGGCGGAAAGCCTTCTCCACTGCAACCGTTTCAAGCCTTTCAGCCTCTTCATCTGCGGGGGCCCAGAGATGGCCCCCGCACTCCCCCAGCGGCGGACTACCGTCTGGCGATCAGTCGCTTGTGTCTGCTGTGGATCCTGCCGCGCTGGAGCGGTCGGCTTCGCTGCTGGAGCTGCCGGAGCTGGGGGGGTGGTTCCTGGATCCGGCGCGGGTGGCGAGCGAGGCGCTCGCGCTCCTGCAGGCACGAGAGAGCCGGCTGGTGGTGTCGGATCAGATCAAGGCGGAGCGGGAGGCGGCCATCCTCGACGGGGTGATCGAGGCGCACTTCCCGACCGCGGCGCGCCGGCGCTGGGCGGGCCGGCTGCGGGAGATGGCCGACATCTTCGCCATGACCGGGCGCGACGAGGCGGCCACGCTCGCGCGGCAGACCGCGGGCGCGCTCGCCGACGCCGGTCGCGCGGCCGCCGCCGTCCCCTTCGTGCGCGCGCTGGCCGCGCGTGGGCTCGAGATGGCCGCGGAGGTCGCCCTGGGCCGCGCCCGGCTCGACGAGGTCAGCCGCGCCCCCGCGCGCCGCGCCCGCTCGTGATTCCCGGGCTGCGGGTCGGTCACGTGACGGACGCGGTGCACCTCACCGGCTGCACCGTGATCTTGAGCGACGCGCCCGCGGTCGGCGGCGTGGAGATCCGCGGCTGGGCGGCCGGCGTGCACGGGCTCGAGTTCCTCGACCCACGCCATCTCGTGCCCACCCTCGACGGCGTGGTCCTGGCCGGCGGGAGCGCCTTCGGCCTCGAGGCGATCTGGGGCGTCATGCAATACCTGGAGGAGCGCGGGGTCGGCTTCCGCACGAGCCAGACGGTGGTGCCGCACGTGGCCGGCGCCATCCTCTACGACCTCGGCGTGGGCGATTCCCGGGCGCGCCCCGACCGCGCCATGGGCTATCGCGCCGCCGCGGCCGCGCGACCCGGACCGGTGGAGGAAGGCAACGTGGGCGCGGGCACCGGCGCGACGGTGGGCAAGCTGGGCGGCGTGGCGCGGGCCATGAAGGGCGGCCTGGGCTGCGCGGTGGCGGAGCTCGACGGCGTGCACCTGGGCGCGATCATGGCGGTGAACGCGGTCGGCGACGTGCGCGATCCCGAGACCGGGCGGCTCGTCGCGGGCGCGCGCGACGCGGCCGACGGCCGGCGCCTGATCGACACCGCGGCGGCCCTGGCCGCCGGCGCGCCCGCGCCCGCGTTCCGGCCGGTCAACACCACGATCGGCCTCGTGGCCACCACCGCCGCGCTCGACAAGGCGGACGCGGCGCGGGTCGCGCGCCTGGCCATGGAGGGCTTCACCCGCGCGCTGTCGCCGGCGCACCTCGCCACCGACGGGGACACGCTCTTCTGCCTCTCGGTGGGCCCCGGGGAGGCGCGGGTGGAGACCCTGGGCCGCGCCCTCGCCGACCTGGTGGCCCGCGCGATCGTGCGGGGCGTGCGCGCCGCGACGGCCGCGGCGGGGCTGCCCGCGGCGCGCAATCTGTAGCGCTACTTCCCGAAGGTGAAGACCGACCCGACCGAGCTCGGTACCATCTCGTGCGGCAGGCGGTGCATCATGCTGGCCATCGCCTCGAGCCCGGTGCAGTGCTGCGGCACGATCCAGTCCACCTCGAGGTCGCGGAAGGCGTCCACCACCCGGGTCACGCGCTCCTCCTTGAGCCCGCTCAGGTGGAAGCCGCCGATGACCGCGTGGACCTTGGGCACCCCGGTGATGCGGGCGGCGTGGCGGCAGATGCCCACGATGCCGCGGTGCGAGCACGACGTCACGATCACGAGGCCGCGGCCTCTCAGGTTGGCGATGAGCGTCTGCTCGCCCAGGAACGAGTCGGGCACGATCGCGCCGTCGCGCTCCACCTTCAGGTTGTCGGGAATGGGCTCGAAGGGCTCCTGCTCGTGCATCTCGCCGCTCAGCAGCACCCCGTCCGCGATCATGAGGGGCGCACGCACCGACTCGATCCCGATGTCGTAGCGCTCGATCTCATCGCGATGGAGCCGGCCCATGCTGACGCGGTCGGCCCCCCGCTGGGTGAAGCGCGGGAGGAAGTGGTCCTCGCCCCCGTAGAAGGTGAGGTCCTTTTTCATCGTCCGGCGGTAGGCGCGCAGCAGGCCGCCGAGGCCGCCCCAGTGGTCCCAGTGGCCGTGGCTGAGCGCGAGCACGTCGATGCCCGCGGCGTCGAGGCCCAGGGCCCGGAAGTTGTGGGTGAACGCGCCCTCGGATGACCCGAAGTCGAAGGCGATGCGGGTCGTCGTCCCGCGCCGCTCGACCTCCACGTAGTGGGCGAGGCCGTGCTCGGCGCGCAGGTCCGGCATCTGGCGGGCGGTGAACGCACCGAAGCGGCGGGCGACCTTCTCATCCTGCCGCAGGAGGTCGACGTAGTTGTCCACCACGGTGGTGATGGAGACGCGATCGACCTCGGCGACCGAGAGCATCAGTCGACCCGCGCCTCGTCCCGGTACATGACCTTGTGGCGGGTGGTCCGCACCCACTCGTCGACCTGCTCGTCGGTCATCACGTCGTCGGGGTCCATGCGATCCCAGCTCACGATCTGATCCAAGCGCTTCTTCCAGCGCTTGTAGGACGGCTTGAGCGGCGGCCCGAAGCACATCACGTCGATGATGGAGAGGAAGTCCGGCACGCCCACCAGGGGCCGGATCGTCCGCTGCAGATCGTCCTGGCCGATCGCGGTGATCCACCAGACCGCGTAGCCCAGCGCGGCGGCGGCCAGGTGCGCGGACATGGTGGAGGCCGCCACCGACTGGAGCAGGATGCGCTCCGCGTTCTGGCGGTAGCGGCGGTCGGTCTCGGAGCCGTCGTTGAGCACCGGGAACGCCCGAACGAAGCGGAAATCGGCGACCACGACCACGAGGCCCGGCGCGGTCTTGACCCCGTTGTAGTTCGGGGTGGGAAAGCCCATGCGGAGTCGGGCCCGGCGCTGCTGCTCGTCGACGAAGCACTGGCCGATGGTCCGCTTGACGTCGGGATCGGTGACGACGACGTAGTGCCAGGGCTGGGCGTTGGCCCCGGAGGGCGCGTGCCGGGCCGCCTCCAGGATCATCTCCACGTGGGCGCGCGGGATCTCGGCCGGGGCGAAGGCCCGGTTGGTCATGCGGCTGCGGACCACGTCCATCAGCGCCTCGTAGCGCGATTCCATGCGGCTCTCCGGAGCGACGACGCTAGGCGCCGACCTCCTCGTGCCAGAGGCCGAGGGCGCGCAGCGCGGGCTCGTCGTTGAGGTGGAAGAGACAGGCCGGAGCGGTACCGGAGCGGTTGCGATGCTCGACCCAGTGCCACGGCGGCACCGCGAGCACGTCGCCCGGCTCCCACGCGATCGTCCGATCGCCGACCCGGCTCTCCCCCTGCCCCTCGACCACGTAGACGACCTCGCTCCCGGTGCGGCGCGCCGCGGGCACGTCCTCGCCGGGACGCAGCCAGCGCGCCTCGGAGCCCATCGTCCGGAGCGGGTACTCGCCGGTGCGCGGGTTCACGTGCCGCAGCACCACCGGGGCGCGCCGGGGCGCGGTGGCCGCGAGCGCGGCGAGGGCCGCGCGGACCGAGCGCCACGGCCAGCGCACCTGCGGGTAGCCGGTCTCCTCGTAGCGCGATCGCCGCGGCACCAGGCCCGCGGCGGTGAACTCGTCCTGGGAGGAGTCGACGTCGCTCGCGGGGGTCGAGGCGGGCTTCATGGCCGAGGCCCAGTTGGCCTCCACGCTGCGCACGAGCGGGATGTCGAGGCCGTCGAGCCAGATGACCGGGTCGCGCCCCTCGTGGCCGTGGTCGTGCCAGCGCATCGGCGGGGTGATGATCAGGTCGCCCCGCTCCATCACGCACTTCACCGCGTCCACCGTGGTGTAGGCGCCCTCGCCCTCCACGATCAGCCGCAGCGCGGCCGCGGTGTGGTGGTGGCTCGGGGCCGCCTCGCCGGGCAGGATGATCTGGAAGCCCGCGTAGAGCGTGGCGGTGGCGGAGGCGTTGCCGGGCAGCCCGGGGTTGCACAGCATCAGCACCCGGCGCTCGGCCTGCTCGATCGGCACGAGACGCGCCGCCTCCAGCAGCGGCTCGCGCAGCTCCCGCCACCGCCAGTGGTGCGGGAGCACGCGGGTGGTCCGCTCGGGCGGCAGCAGCGAGTGGAGCACCGTCCAGAGCGGGGCCACCGCGAGCGCGTCGAGGCGCGCCGAGTAGGCGGCGGGGAGCTGGGCGTCGCGGGTGGAGAGGCCGGAGCTCACGACCGCGGCCTCAGCTCGTCGCGCGCGTCGGCCAGCCGATCCGCGGCGGCGCGCACGTCGGCGAGCCGGTCCGGGCGGTGGATGAAGCGCGGGTCGGTGGTGTAGCCGTCCCAGCTCCCCATGTAGCCGGGCTCGGAGAGCCCGAGCGCGTGATCGGAGATCTGCGCCGGGTTGGTGAAGTCGGCCATGATCCCGACCTCGTTGTGGATGGGGGGCCGGTGCCCGTCCATGAACGCCTTCAGCGCGGACGGCTGCGGGCCGTGTGGCAGCCCCACCGGATGCACCGTCACCATGCCCTCGCGGATCACCCCGCCGCGGCTGAAGAAGTCGCCGAAGTGATACCCGATGGTCTCGCAGTAGTCGAGGTTCCGGTGGAAGAACGGCAGCCACATGCCCTCCTTCTCCACCGACCGCACCGTGAACACGCAGAGGTAGCAGCCGGGGAGACGAAAGACGGTGTGCCCCGAGGGCGGCACGTGCGAGCGGTCCGCGGTGAGCGGCCGCACGTCCTCGACCGCGAAGCGGTACGGGAGATACTCGCCGCGCCAGCCCACCACGTCGAAGGGATGCGTGGGGTGGACGCGCCGGGTGTAGACCGAGCCCACCTTCGACACGATCTCGAAGCGCCCGGCCTCGTTCCGGGTGTCGAGCGTGCGGGGGAACCGGTAGTCGCTCCGGCTGTGCGTGATGAACTGCCCGGTGGTGGCCGCCTCCGACTTCTCGGGGTCGCCCGCGAAGCTCTCGTAGACCCAGTAGTACTGTGGCCCCGCCGCGGCCTCGAAGCGGTGCGGGATGCCCTTGGGCACCACCAGGAAGTCGCCGCGTCCGTAGGCGATGGGGCCGAAGAGCGTCTCGAGCACGCCGCCGCCCTGGTGAATGAAGAACACCAGGGTGGCGGAGTGGTGCTCGAAGAAGTAGTCCATCGGCGCGGCGGGAGCGGTCACGCTCATGGTCACGGTGGCGTTGGCCACGAGACGCGTCATTCCACGGTACACGTCACGCGCCTCGGTGAACCGCGCGATGCCGAGCGCATGATGGATTCCCCCCAGCGGCCGCAGGGGCGACTCCCAGAGCGGCGCGAAGCCCTCGAGCACGCGGGTCTCGCCGGGAAGCCAGTTGTTCGGCGGGTACAAATGGTAGGTGTGGGTGACCTTGCCCGCGAAGCCGCCGCGGCCGTGCTCTTGCTCGCACACGTGGCGGAGCAGCGGGCCCGCGTGGGGGGCGCGCGGCACGATGCCGACCTCCGGGACTCCGCTGAAGTACTCGAACTTGTCCATGCTCGGGCGGCCAGCCGCATTCTATCGTGGGACGGGGGCGTCGAGAAAGGGCTCCAGCGCGGTCAGCAGCTCGGCCGGCTTCTCGATGGGCGGGCAGTGCGCGCAGGCCGGGATCTCGACCAGCGTGGCGCCGCGGATCCCGGCCGCGAGCTCCCGGGCCAGCGCGGGCGGGGTGGTGACGTCGAGGGTGCCGACCACGACCAGGGTGGGATTGGCGATGGCCGCGAGCGCGGGGCGGAGATCGAGGGCCGCGAGGGCGCGGCAGGCGGTCGCGAAGGCCTCGGGCCGGGCGCGCCGCAGGACGGCGGTCTGGCGCTCGATCACCTCCGGGCGGGCCGCGATGAACGCGTCGGTGAACATGCGACGCACCGCGGTGTCCACGACCGCGTCCATCCCGGCCGCGAGGGCGCGCTCCGCCATCCCGCGGAGGGGCGCCCTGGCCTCCTCGGGGAAGGCGGCCGCGGTGTCCACGAGGGCGAGCCGGCGGATGCGGGTGCCGTGGCGCGCGGCCAGCGCGGTGGCCACGAACCCGCCGAAGGACATGGCCACCACGTCCGCGCCCGCCAGGGGGAGCACCGCGAAGAGCTCGGCCACCCGGTCGGCGTAGTCCTCGATGCGCGGGCCGGCCGGCGTCGACGCGCCGAACCCGGGCAGGTTGAGCGCGGTGACCCGCCGCGAGCGCGCCAGGCGCGGCACGATCGGGTCGAACACGGTACGATCGGTCAGGAGCGAGTGCAGCAGCAGCAGGTCGGGGCCGCGGCCCGTCTGGACCAGGTCGAAGTCCGCGCGGGCCGCGGTCACCGGGCTAGCAGTGCCGGCAGGGCGGGAACTCCCGCGAGTAGACCGGCTGCTCGAGGAATTTCTGCGGATCGTAGGTCCAGAACTGGCTGACGGCGGGATAGGTGTGGATCACCGTGTTCTGGAGCACGCCTCCGACCTTCTCCACCTTCCGGATATAGATGTTCTGGGTGGGGTTGCCGTAGGCGTCGATCTTGATCGGCCCGCGCGGCGCGTCCTTGATCTCCACCCGGCGCAGCGCGGCCATCAGGGCGGCCCGGTCCTCCACGCGCCCGCCGACCGCCTTCACCGCCTCCTCGATCACCCGCGCGCCGGTGTAGCAGTTCTCCGAGTAGAAGGACGGGGGGCGCGAGTAGGCCTTCTCGAACGCGGCGCGGAAGGTGCGGTTGGCCGGCGTGTCGAGCGCGGCCGAGTAGTGGTGGGCGCTGACCACGCTGATCGCCTCGTCGCCGAGCTGCGAGAGGACGTGCTCGTCGTTGTAGGTGCCGCCCGCGATCAGCGGGATGCGGCCCTTGAGGCCGCTATCCGCGTACTGCTTGGAGAAGAGCACGCTCCAGCGCCCCAGGGCCACCACGAACACCGCGTCCGCGTCCCGCTTCACCTGGGCCAGGTACGGCGCGTAGTCCTGGATGTTGAGCGGCACCCAGATCTTCTGGATGACCTGCCCGCCGTTGTCCTCGAAGGACTTGTGGAAGCCGCCGACCGTCTCCCAGCCGAACGCGTAGTCGAGCCCGATCGTGACCACCTTCCTGTACTTGAGGGTCTTCGCCGCGTACTCCCCGAACGGGTGCATGTTGCCGCCCGCCGAGAAGCCGGTGCGGATCAGCCACTTCGGCCGCTTCCGCTGGGTGAGGTCGTCCGCCGAGTTGATCGGGTAGATGGTGGGGATGCCGGCCGCCTCGATCGGCGGCACCAGCGCGTAGGCCACGTTGGAGAGGATGACCCCGGCGAGCAGGTTGACCCGATCGCTGTCCACGAGCTTCCGGAGCTTCGCCACCGCGGTGGCGGGCTGGCCCTCGGTGTCCTCCAGGATGACCTCGAGCTTGCGGCCGGCGATCTGCATGCCGTGCTCCTGCCAGTACAGCTCGCAGCCGCTGTACATGTCCTTGCCGGCCTGGGCGATGGCGCCGGAGAGCGGAGAGAGGAACCCGATCTTGATCGGCGCCTGGGCCGCGGCGGGAGCGGGCCCCGCGCCCACGAGCAGCGAGACGGCCCCCATCAGGAACGTCCCCTTTAGGATTGCCGGAACGCGCATGGGTGCAGCTCCTTTCCGGGCCTGGGCCCGGGACAGTCTACCCCTTCGACCCCCAAGTGGGATATATGAGCGGGGTGCGTGTCGAGTTCCTGCTGACCGCGGTGGTGGGGCTGGGCGCGCTCTCCATCGACATGTTCCTGCCGTCGCTGCCCGCGATCGCGACCGCCTTCGCGGCGCCGCCTGCCACCGTGCAGCTCACGGTGACCCTCTTCCTCATGGCCTTCGCGCTCTCCCAGCTGGTCTACGGCCCGCTCTCGGATCGCTACGGGCGCCGCGGGGTGCTGCTCGGAGGCCTCGCCCTCTACGCGGTGGCCGGCCTCGCCTGCGCGTTGGCTCCCGGCGTGGGCGTGCTCATCGGCGCGCGGGTGCTGCAGGCCCTGGGAGGTGGCACCGGCCCGGTGGTGGCGCGGGCGGTGGTCCGCGACCTCTACGACCGCGAGCGCGCAGCCCGGGTCTTCTCCTACATGAGCATGGCCCAGTCGCTCAACCCGATGCTGGCCCCGATCCTCGGCGGCTACGTGCACGAGGCCTTCGGCTGGCGCGCGATCTTCTGGGTCCTGGCCACCCTCGGCGCGCTGTTCGTGCTGCTGATGGCGGTGGGTGTGCGCGAGACCAACGTGCGGCGCGATCCCACCGCGCTGCACCCGGGGCGGATGGGCCGCAACCTCGCGGTGCTGCTCGGCGACCGGAGCTACCTCGGCTACGTGCTCGTCAACGCGCTGATGTTCGGCGGGCAGTTCGCGTTCATCTCGGGCTCGTCTTTCGTGCTGATCGGCGTGCTGGGCGTCTCGCCGAGCGTCTTCGGCCTCTGCTTCGGCGGGGTGGCCTTCGGCATCATGACCGGCACGTTCCTCTCCGGCCGCTTCGGCGGCCGGATCGGGCTCGACCGCACCATTGCCCTGGGGACGGCCCTGGGGGCGGCCGCGGGCCTCGCGCTGGCCGCGCTTGCGTGGAGCGGCGTCCTGACGGTGGCCGCGGTGATCGCGCCCATGTACGTGTTCGCGGTGGGGCTCGGGCTCACCCTGCCCAACGGCATGGCGGGAGCGATCGGCCCCTTCCCGCGCATGGCCGGGCTCGCCGCCGCGGTGGCAAGCTTCCTCCAGCTGACCGGCTCCGCGCTCTACAGCATGGCGGTCGGGCGCTTCTTCGACGGCACCGCGCGGCCCATGGCCACCGCGATCGCGCTGGCGGGCGTCGCCGCGCTCGCGTGCTTCCAGGGGCTCCGGTCGAGGCGGGCGCCGGACGTGCTAGCATGAGCGCCATGGCCGCCCGCCGCGCCAAGATCATCCGCTTCCCCACCCGCCCCGAGCCCCGGAGCGGCCGCCCCACCTCGAGCCTGCCCGCGGGGAGTCTCCCCGCGGGGAGCCTGGTAGAAGCACGCCGCTGCCGGGATCAGTCGGAGGCCCTGGTGGTGCGCGGGCTCCTCGAGAGCGAGGGCATCCGGGTGGTGCTCCAGAGCCGGCTCGCCCAGTCCGTGTATCCCTTCAGCGTGGGCGACCAGGGCGAGGTGCTGCTCCTGGTGGCCGCGGCGGACTTGCCCCGGGCACGGGCGGTGCTGGCGCGGCGGGCTTAGGGCCTGCCCTCACCGCCCCTCACCCTCACCGCCCCTCACCCTGCCCTCTCCCCTGAGGGGAGAAGGAGGATAGGGTGGAGCTACCGGTAAAACTTGTCGGGGTCGGGGTCCTGCTTGCTGTTGAACGCGCGGCCCATCTCCTTGGCCTCGTCGGTGTGGTAGTAGTTCGCGACCAGGTGGTCGATGGTGAGGCGGGACATGCCGGTGACCCCGTTGTGCCGCGCGTGGAAGGCGGCCTTGAGCGCGGCCAGGGCCTGCGGCCCGCGCTTCTTCAGCTCCTCGCACAGCGCCTCGGTGCGCGCGCGCAGTAGGGCGTGGGGCACCACGTCGTTGGCGAGGCCCATCGCGTGCGCCTCCTTCGCGCTGTACTTGCGGTTGAGATACCAGATCTCCTTGGCCCGCTTGCGCCCGACCGAGTCCTCGAGATACCACGTCCCGAACCCCGCGTCGTAGGAGCCCATGGCCGGGCCCACCTGGCGAAACGTCGCCTGCTCGCTCGCCACCGTGAGGTCGCACATGTTGGCGAGCACGTTGCCCCCGCCCACCGCGAAGCCGTTGACCATGGCGATGACCGGCACCGGCATCATGTCGATCAGGGTGTAGAGGTCGACCACCGGCGGCACGTTGTGGTAGTGGAGCTGGCCGTCGTTGGGCTCCTTCTCGCCCCCGATGCAGAAGAAGCGGTCGCCCGCCCCGGTGATCACCACCACGCGCACCCCCGCGTCGGTACGCGCCTCGTTGAGTGCCTGGATCATCTCCAGCACGGTCTGGCGCCGGAAGGTATTGCCCTTGTCGGGCCGGTTGATGGTGAGCCAGGCGATCTGGTTCTTGACCTCGAAGAGGATGTCCGTGTAGGCCATGGTGGCGACTCCTTCGTCGACGGGTTAGCGGTCGGGGAGACGGAACAGGCGGCGCGCGTTGTCGGTGACCATCGGGCCGAGCGTCTCGAGCGGCACCCCGCGGAGCGCGGCCACGTGGGCGGCGGTGATCGCGACCCACGCGGGCTCGTTGCGCTGGCCGCGGTGCGGGTGCGGGGGCAGGAACGGGCAGTCGGTCTCCAGCACCAGGTGGTCGGCGGGCACGAAGCGGGCGACCTCGGGGAGGGCGCGCGCGTTCTTGTAGGTCACCGGACCGGCGAGGGAGATGAAGAGGCCCAGGTCGAGGCAGCGCCTGGCCACCGCCACGTCGCCCGAGAAGCAGTGCATGACCCCGCCGATCAGGGCGACGCGCTCGTCGGCCAGAATCGCGAGCGCCTCCCGGTGCGCCTCGCGGCAGTGGATCACGACCGGACGCTCGAGCCGGCGGGCCATGTCGAGCTGGCGGCGGAACACCGCGGCCTGGACGGCGGGCGGCGAGAGATTGCGGAAGAAGTCGAGCCCCATCTCGCCGAGCGCCACCACCTTCCCGGAGCCGCGCGCGAGGCGCTCCATCGCCTCGAAGTCGGCCTCGGTCGCCTCCGCCGCGTCGTGGGGATGGATGCCCACGGTGGCGTGCACGGCGTCGAGGCGCTCGGCGAGCGCCACCGCGGCGGGGTTGGTCTCCCGGTCGGTCCCGATCGTCACCATGCCGGTGACGCCCGCGGCGCGCGCGCGCTCGAGGACGCCGTCGAGGTCCTCGACGAGATCGGGAAAGTGCAGGTGCGCGTGGGTATCGAAGAGCGGCGGTGGCGTCATCGCGTGCTGGGTCTCTCCGGCTCTGCCCTCACCTTCATGATCCGCGGACCGTCCATCTCCACGATCGTCCAGCGGTAGCCATCCGCGGCGGTCGTGGTGCCCGGCCGCGGGACCGCGCCCAGACGGTGCAGCAGGAACCCCGCGACCGTCTGGTAGTCCGGCGACTCGGGGAGCGGCAGCCCGACCTGCTCCCGCAGGTCGCGGATGGTCGCGGTCCCGTCGATCATATAGGAACCGTCGGCGAGGCGGGACACCGACGAAAGGCGCGAGCTCTCCCGCTCGTCCCGGATCTCGCCCACGATCTCCTCCAGGAGATCCTCGGTCGTGACGAGCCCGGCGACCTGGCCGTACTCGTCCACCACCAGAGCCAGGTGCAGGCGACTCGACTGGAACTGGCGCAGCACCGCGCTGACCGGCGCGCTCTCCGGCACGAACAGCGGCGGATGCATGAGCCGATCGAGGTTCACCGGCTGCTCCAGGGCCGCGCAGCGGAACAGGTCCTTGATCACCACGACCCCGAGCGCGTTCTCGATCGATCCCCGGAAGACGGGCAGGCGGGTGTGGCCGAGCCGGGCCGCCTGCCGCAGAACTTCGGCGGGCGGCGTCTCGATGTCGAGACCCAGGATGTTCGGGCGCGGCACCATCACCAGGCGCACCGGGGTATCCGTGAACTGGAACACGCGGTTGACCAGGTCGCGCTCGCCGGCCTCGAAGACGCCCTGCGTGGTGCCCTCGCGGACGAGGTACTTCACCTCCTCCTCGGAGACCAGCGGGGCGGCCGGCGCGTCGGCCTGCCCGATCAGGGTGAGGATGAGCCGGGCGGCCCACGTGAGGACGCGCCCGGGCCCCGCGAGGAGGCGCATCAGCCCCGCGACCGGCCGCGCCACGAGGGCGGCCAGCCGCTCCGGGTCGCGCAGGGCCAGCGCCTTGGGCGTGAGCTCGCCGATGACCAGCGACGCGAACGCGATCACGAGGACCACGATCGCGAGCGCGACCGACCGGCCCCAGGCGCCGGGCAATCCCGCCTCGTGGAGCCAGGGGGCGAGGGCCTCCGCCGCGGCGGCGCCGCCCACCGCGGAGGCGAGCGTGCCGGCCAGGGTGATCGCGATCTGGATGGTGGCGAGGAGCGCGTCGGGATTCTTCTTGAGGGCCACCGCCGTTGCGGCGCCGGCCACGCCCTCGGCGCGCAGCTGCGCGAGCCGTGAGGGGCGCGCGGAGACCAGCGCGAGCTCGGAGCCGGCGAAGAACGCGTTGGCCAGGATCGACACGCCGATGAGCAGGACTTCCACCCAGATGCTGTCCATCGCCCGTCCCTCAGGGAATCACGGTGAACCGCAGTCGGCCGATGAGCTGGCCCGAGGCGGTGATGACGTCGACGCGATAGTGGCCCGCGATCGGGGGCTGCAGGTCGGTGTAGCGCGAGTAGGTGCGGAAGCCGCGTCGGCGGCCGCCCTGCACCGGCGTCGGGAGGGCCACGTAGGCCACCCGCTCGTGGTCGCGCCACCAGACGTGCCCGATGGCCTGCCGCACCCCGGCCGGCGCATACACGGCGGTGTAGGCGGCCAGCTCACCCCACTCCATCACCGTCGCGGCGCTGAGCACGCCGCCTTCGACCGGCTCCACCGGCTGCATCTCGGTGACCGCGCGTGCCACCACCGCGCGGGCCAGGAAGAGCGGCGCGGGCGGGACGAGGATGCGCCCGGCCCACACCAGACCGATCGCGAGCACCGCCGCGCCCAGCGCGCGGGCGTGGGCGCGAAGGCACCCCGCGCCGCCGCGACGGAACGCGGGAGCCAGCGCGAGGGCCGAGAGCACCGCGCCTCCCTCGAGGGCCAGGATCGGCCGCACGCCGACCAGGGGCAGCGCCACGTTGAGCGCGGCGAAGATCGAGAAGCCCAGGAGGGCGTGGTTCAGCCAGGGGCGCGGGTGCACGAGCCAACGATAGAGCGGGTCGATCGCGGTCACCAGCGCGCCGGCGGCCACCGCCGCCGGGAAGGCCACGTTCGGCGAGTCGAGGGTGGCCGCCGCGTAGTAGGCGGGGAGCACGAAGAGCAGCAGGTTGTGGTAGAGGGTCTGGATCGTGTAGTCGGCCGCGGTCAGCACGAGCCGCTGGCCGCGCTCGAGGAGCGGGGACCGCAGCTCGGTGATCAGCACGAAGAGCAGCCACAGCAGGAGCAGGTAGCCGACGATCCAGCCCACGTGCGGCAGGCCCCGCCGGAACACGAGGAGGGCGGCCAGCCCCAGGGCCAGCGAGACGATCGAGATCGGCCAGCCCCCGAGCCAGCCGACGATCGGCAGGCGGGCCGCGGACGGCGCAGGCGGCTCGGTCACGTCGCCGCGGAAACCGCCGGGGCCGGAATCCCCTGCTTGCGCCAGTAGAAGAGGAAGAGCGAGATCGTGAAGAGCGACTGGCTGACCGCGAGCACGCAGTCGAAGAGGACCCGGGCCACGAAGTGATTGGCCTCCGGCACCGCCCGGAACGCCTGCCCGCCCGCCACCGCGAGCCCGAAGATCAGCACGAAGAGCACGGTGGCGGCGCCGAGGATGCTCCAGCGCTGGCCGGCGGTGACCGCCGCGGCCCGGCGCCACGCGGTGAGCGGCGACGCCCCGTCCAGCACCACCACCGAGTCGACGAGGGCGAACCGGACCAGGAGGACGAGGATCAGGAGCGAGAGCCCGACCAGGGCCGCGCCGCCCACCAGCTGCACCGCCGGCCCCGCGGTGTACACCGCGAGCCAGCCGAGCGAGGGCATCAGGAGCACCCAGATCAGCATGAAGCGCACCAGCATCAGGCGAGGCCACGCGTTGAACCCGTCGGCGAGGGCCTGCCAGTAGCCGACCGGCGCACCCTGCTTGATGCGCAGGAGCGCGGAGAGCATGGCGCTCACCACGAAGGGGTCGAGCACCACCTGGGCGGTGAGGACGATCCGGAGCGCGCGCCCGGCCGCGTCCTCCCCCGGCTCGAAGAACTCGAGATAGTTGAGCAGGACGTGCGTCGGCAGCCACACCGTGAGCGAGAGCAGCGTGAACAGGTGCAGGTGGTGGCCGAGGAGCCGGAACGTCTCCCCGAGCACGGCGCGCACTACTTGACCTTGGAGCCCGAGGGCACGTCCTTGTCCAGGGTGAGCAGCGACACCGTGCCTTCGTGCGACGCCGCCAGCACCATGCCGTTGGACTCCACCCCCATCAGCGTGGCCGGCTCGAGGTTGGCCACGATCACCACCTTGCGCCCGACCAGGGCGGCCGGCTCGTAGTGCTCGGCCACGCCCGCCACCAGCGTGCGGGTCTCCTCGCCCACCCGGATCGAGAGCTTGAGCAGCTTCTTGGACTTCGGCACTCGCTCGGCGGCCAGCACCTCCGCGACCCGCAGCTCCACCTTCTGGAAGTCGCCGATCGCGATCTTGCCCCCTGCACCCTTGGCCCCCTCACCGGGGCGCGGGGCGTGGGCGCCGGGAGGCGCCTTGGTATCCACGCGCGGGAAGAGCCCGGAGATCTTGCTCACCCGCGGCACCGACGTGAGACGCCCCACCACCGCCGCCTCGAGGGTGAGCGGACCGCCCGCGCCGATCGCCTCGCGGATCTTCCGGGCCGCGTCGGGCAGGAACGGGTCCAGCACGATGCCGAGGAAGCCGAGCGAGTCGGCGAGCGTGGCCAGCACGCGCTCGAGCCGCGGGCGCTTCGCGGGGTCCTTGGCCAGCGCCCACGGCGCGCTCGCGTCCACGTAGCGGTTCACCGTGCCGATGAAGGCCCAGATCCCGGCGAGCGCCTTCTGGAACGCGAACTCCTCCATCGCGCGCTCGACCGCGGCCCGGGCCTCCGCCGCGGCGGTTGCGATCTCCCGATCCGCGGCCTCGACCAGCGCGGGCACCTGCGCCACCGGGCCGCCCGCCGCGATCAGGGTGGACGCCCGGCTCGCCAGGTTACCCAGGTCGTTGGCGAGATCGGCGTTGAGCCGATCCACCAGCGCCTCCTCGCTGAAGCTCGCGTCCAGACCGAAGTTCATCTCTCGGAGCAGGAAGTAGCGGAACGCGTCGTGGCCGTACTTGTCGGTGAGCTGGAACGCCTCCACCACGTTGCCGACGGACTTGGACATCTTGCTGCCGCCGAGCGACCAGTACCCGTGGAC
>DATJIR010000006.1:0-7568 GCA_035493135.1 Verrucomicrobiia bacterium | reverse complement strand
GTGGCTGCTCCCGGAGCGCTGTGTGTGACGGAAGAAGAGATGGTGCGGGCTGAAGCGGCGGAGAAGCGGTGATGGCTGTGACCGGCCTCGGCCTGGGCGCCTGGTGGGACGAGCCCGCGTACCAGACCGCGAAGGACACCTTCACGCAGTTCATCCTCGCCAAGCTCGAGGCCCACGACGCGGCCAAGCTGCAGGACGTGCTGGCCGACGTGTACCGCGACGCTATCCCGGATCCGATGGACATCACCCGGTTCGAGTGGGAGACCATCCTGCGCTTCATGGGCGCGAGCTCGGAGGAGATCAAGGACGTGCAGCTACGAATGGGGCGGGTGTGGCGATGACCGCCGTTCGCCCGCGCCCCGACCGACACGAGGAGGAGGCCAATCCATGACGGACTACAGGTTGAAGGCTGAAACGGGAGAGTTCCAGCTTACCGGCAACATGGCGGAGCTCGGCGTGAGCGTCAGTGTCGAGCACTGGCAGTTCTTTGCCTTTGTGTTCGCGGCCGCCGCGTCGCTCGCCTTCGGTCTAGTGGACGCGTGGGGGTTCGAGACCAGGATGGTGCGCCTCGTGCTGAAACTCGTCCTCTTCGGTGTCCTCGGGTATGCGACGTTGTACAGCTGGCGCGTGAAGACCTTTCTCATTCACCGACTCCCAACGATCAAGCGGAGGGGCTGACCATGGCCCCGAAAGGTGCTGGCTCGCTCTACCGTCCCACCTACCCGCCCCCGGGCAAGCGCTACGCCCAAGCGAAGGCCGACGGCACGCTCTGCGTCTCGCCCACGTGGTGGATGGCGTATTACCGGGACGGCGTGAAGCACCGCGAAAGCACGGGCACGGAGAAGGAGACCGAGGCCTGGCGGATCCTCAACGAGCGGCGCGGACGCGTCGCCACCGGGCAGCCGATCCTGCCGCGGCTCGATCGCATTCCCTACGAGGCGGCGCGGGCCGATCTGATGGCGCACTACGAGACGACCGGGTGTCGGAATCTCGTCGAGGCCGGCTCCCGGTTGAAGCACCTCGATGCCTACTTCCGCGGGGCGCGCCTCGCGGCCATCGGCCCGACCGACGTGACCCGGTACGTCCAGACCCGCCAGGCCGAGGGCGCGGCGAATGGCACCATCAACCGCGAGATCTCCGTGCTGAGCAAGCTGCTCAAGCTCGCCTACCGCCACAGCAAGCTCGCCCGCCTGCCGATGTTCGACCGGCTCGACGAGGCGCCCCCGCGCGCGGGGTTCTTCGAGCGGCCGCAGTTCGAGGCGGTCCGCCGGCGGCTGCCCGAGGACTACCAGGCGATCGTGACGCTCTACCACACCTACGGCTGGCGGCTCGATGAGGTCCTCGGGCTCGAGCGGCGGCAGGTGGATCTCGCGGTGGGGACGGTCACGCTCGATCCCGGTTCCACGAAGAACGACGAAGGGCGGACCATCTACCTCACGCCCGAGCTGACGGCGCTCCTCGGGGCCCAGGTTGAGCGCGTGAAAGCCCTGGAGCGGCGGCTCGGCAAGATCATCCCGGCCCTCTTCCCGCATCTCCGCGGGCCGAGCGCCACCAAGCGGCCCGGGCAGCCCACGCTCGGCGAGCCGATCAAGGACTTCCGCCGGAAGTGGGCGCGGGCCTGCCGCCTGGCCGGCGCCCCCGGGAAGCTCGTCCACGACTTCCGCCGGACCGCCGTGCGCAATATGGTGCGGGTATCCCTGAGCGGGTGGCCATGACCGTGACCGGGCACCGCAGCCGCAGCGTCTTCGACCGCTACCACATCGTGAGCCCCGCCGATCTGCAAGAGGCCGCCCGCAAGCTGGCCGGGTGCGCCGACGGCGCCACGGCCGCGGTGACGGGCAAAGGGACGGGCCAAGTGCGCCGGGCGGCCCGGAAACCCGGCCGCTAAGTGTTTGAGTTAATATGCGTCCATGAATCCGGACGACGAGCGCGCGGAGGTCGAGGAGGCCAACGCGCGCTTCTACCGCGTATTCGAGACCCTCGACCTCCGGCAGATGGAGGAGATCTGGGCCCACGGCGACCACGTGCGGTGCGTGCACCCGGGCTGGGGGCTCCTCGTCGGGTGGGAGGCGGTCCGCGACTCGTGGGAGGCCATCTTCAAGAACAGCGAGGAGATGCGCTTCAGCATCACGGACGTGAACGTTTACGTGGAGGGAGCGTTCGGGTGGGTCACCTGCACCGAGAATATTCTCTCGGAGGCGCGCGGGAAGATCTCGGTGACCTCCGTGCTGGCCACCAACATCTTCGAGCGGAGCGCGGGGGAGTGGCGCATGATCCACCACCACGCGTCTCACATCCTGACCGGCAACCCGTCGGCGGGAGCCTGAGCGAGGGAGAGGAGGCGGTCCATGGAAGCGGTCAAGGACTCGAGTCACCTCTACGAGGTCGAGCGCCGCGCCCGTCATGCGGAGCGGCCGGGGTTCCGGATCAGCGAGCTGCAGATCGGGCCGCGCCAGCGGGTGCCGTGGCACTACCACACCCGCATCCAGGACACGTTCTACGTGCTGGAAGGGCGGCTCCGCCTGTTCCTGCGGGACCCGAAGGAGGAGATCCGGCTCGAGCCCGGCGAGACCTACGCGGTCCGGCCCGGACGGCCGCATCTCGTCACCAACGGCGGAGAGGTCTCCGCGGTCTTCCTGGTGCTGCAGGGGCTGGGCGAGTACGACTTCGTTCCCCTGACCTGACCGGCCGGGGATCAGAGGCGTCGCAGCAGGAGGTGCGGGCCGGCCTCCGCGGCCACCGCGTACCGGTGCGCCACGGCGTCGACGACGATGGTGGCGGTGGCCCCATCGCGGGCGAGCGTCACCCCGGGCAGGTTGCGCCACGGATAGCTCGCGAGGTCGACGAGCACGTAGTCGCTCGTGTCGATGCCGACCGGGAAGACGAAGACCCGCGGCCGCAGGCTCAGGTGGGCCACATACGGATCCTGCGCCGACACCGCGACGGCGGGAGGCACCTGCGCCAGCACCCGGTAGGCGGCCCGCTGGGCCGGCGTGGGCCAGAAGCGCGCGACCGCCAGGTTGTTCACGGTGCGGGAGTCCAGCGCGAGGCTCACGACCATGGCCACCGCGAGCACCGCCACCGGCCAATGGCCCGGCCGTCGCCGCTCGAGGCGGGCGTATCCGGCGACCGCGGCCAGGACCAGGAACGGCAGGACGAAGGCCTGGTACTGGGCCCGGTAGTTGTAGAGCACCGGGTCCACGCTGAGGAGATTCTGGGCCATCGCGGGCAGCACGCCGAGCAGGTCCCACCCGCCCAGCAGCGGCAGCAGCCCGAGCGGCGCCAGCATCAGGGCCAGATAGGCGAGCCGATCGACGGTGAGCAGCCGGCCGAGAGTGTGGAGCGGGTGCAGCAGCATCGTCGCGACGATGGCCCCGAGCGAGTCTCCGAGCTGGGCGTAGCGTCCGAGGTGGGCGTACGGCTCACCGCGATACGCCGGCACGACGAGACGCACGTCGACCGCCAGCACCGCGAGCGCGCCCACCGCCGCGACCGCGCCCGCTCCCCAGCGCCGCCGGCCCAGGGCCATCCACACGCCGAGGCCGATGACGGGCAGCGCCGCGTCCTCGCGGCAGAGGAGGGTGACCGCGGCCGGGACGAGCGCGAGCCAGGGCCGCCCCGCTTCCACCGCCCACGCTGCGGCGAGCAGCAGCGGGATCGCGAGGGCGGCGGCGTGGAAGTCGCGCACGTTGATCCCCTGGAGCGAGGGGCTGGCGAGGTAGAGCAGCGCGAAGGCCGCGGCGGGCCGCTCGTCGCCGAGCCGGGCCCGCGCGAGGCCGAACACCGCCACCGCCCCCAGGGCCAGCGCCACCGACTGGGCGATCAGCAGCGGGACGGGGCCAGGGGCGATCCAGAAGGCCGGCACGAAGGCGTACATGATCGGCGAAAGGTGGTCGCCCCAGGCGTGCATCTCGGGGAGGCTCACGTAGGGCCCCGCCCCGCGGGCCAGGTTCCAGGTCAGCTGCACGTAGTAGCCCAGGTCGAGCGCGTGGGTCGCGAACGTGAAGTGGCGCGTCACCGTGACGAACGAGAACAGGAGCGCGTAGGCGGCGACCCCGACCGCGACCACCCGGCGTGGGCGCAGCGCGGGCACCCGGCGCGGCACGAGCAGCGTCCGCAGGGCCACGAATCCCAGGAGCAGCAGGAACAGGTGCTCGGGCCGCCACATCCAGTGCTCGCGCCGGCCGGTCCACAGGATGAGCGCGATGCCGAGCCCGGTCGCCGCGAGTGCGGCCGCGGCGGCGAGGAGGCGGGCGATCACCGGTAGCGCTGGTACCGATGGACGATCGAGGCGAGCCGCCTCGATCGCTTGAGCCCGGAGCGGTGCAGGAGGTAACGGACGACCACCCAGAGGATCTTGAGGCCGTACACGCAGGAGGCGCCGAAGCTGGCCGAGGACGCCTCCGGGAAGTAGCGGACCGGCACCGGGATCTCGGCGATGCGGAAGCCGGTGGACACCACCTGCGCGACGATCTCCTGATCGAACACGAACCCATCCGAGTTCATGCGGAAGTTCACGTCCTCGAGGACGCTCCGGCTGAACGCGCGGTAGCCGGTGTGATACTCGGAGAGATCGAGGCCGAAGGCCAGGTTCTCCACCCCGGTCAGGAAGCGGTTGGCGAGGAACTTCCACCAGGGCATGCCCTGCTGGACCGCGGAGCCGCCACCCGCGAGCCGCGAGCCCAGGACGAGGTCGGCGTCGCCCCGCACGATGGGCGCGATGATCTGCGGGACGAGGGTGGGATCGTACTGGTAGTCCGGGTGCACCATCACCACGATGTCGGCGCCCGCCCGCAGTGCCTCGGTGTAGCACGTCTTCTGATTGGCCCCGTAGCCGTAGTTGCGGTCGTGGACGAAGATCTCGAGCCCCAGGTCGCGCGCCACCTCGAGGGTCGTGTCGGTGGAGCCGTCGTCGACCAGGATCACCAGGTTGACGGTGTCCTTCGGCAGCTCCTCGTAGGTCATCCGGAGCGTCCGGCCCGCGTTGTAGGCCGGCATGACCACGACCACCTTCGGCGCCCGGGTCGGCATCGCCTTCGGCGTCGGCGTCGGCTCCGCCATCAGCGATCTCCCGCCACGCGGCACACCGCGACGAACTGATAGGCGAGGCCGCCCGGCCAGACCCCCGCGGCCCTCGCGCTCAGGGCGTGGAGCCCGCGCAGCCAGGCCCCGTGCCAGCGCGGGGGCACCACCAGCGGCAGGGGCACCGGCGTGACCCGCAGCTCGGCGACCGCGAGCCCCGCCGAGCCGAGAAAGGCCACCAGGGTGCGGCGCGTGAAGAACCGTAGGTGGGTACGGTCGAGGATGCCGCGATCGGCGTAGTCGAAGCGGCCGGCCAGCAGCGAGAGCCGCATCCAGAGATGGGCCACGTTGGGCACCGAGACGATGACGGTCCCCCCGGGGGCCAGGGTGCGGTCCAGGGCCACGAGCGTGGCGCGCGGGTCGCTCAAATGCTCGAGCACGTCTCCGTAGACGATGGCGTCGAACGGGCCGTCGAGCAGCGGCGGCGCCGCCTCCAGGTCGGCGACCACGACCTGCTTGCACCGCCCGTGGGCGCGGGCGGCCAGCTCGGGATCGCGCTCGAGCGCGGTGACGGTCCACCCTTGCCCGGTGAGCCGCTCGGCGAGGAAGCCGTCGGCCGCGCCCACGTCGAGGGCCTTCCGCCCACGGCCCTCGCCCAGCCGGGCGAGGATCACCGAATGGCTCGAGTGCGGATCGTCCTTGAGCCGGTAGGGCGAGTCGCTCATGGACGCGCCGCTCGCGCGACCATGCCGCGCTCCCGGGTTTCGATATCGGCCGTCATATCCGGTCCGCCTGCCGGTCAGGATACTACCACCCGCGTTTCTCACGGTCGGTTCGAATAGAGCCGGCGTCCGCCCCCCTCGAGGAGGAGGTGGACCTGCTCGGGCGGGAGCTCGCGGACCACGCTCCGGCCCGTGGCGAGCGCGGTGAGCAGGAACACCCGACGCTCGGCCCGCCACGCCCGGACCAGGGCCGGTCCGTCCCAGAAAATGTCCCGCGCCTCCGGAAAGGTCGCGCCGAAGGCCAGGTTCGACTGCAGCCCGTTGACGATCTGCACGCGCCGGTCCAGGCGCAGGAGCGCGGAGGCGCTGTTCTCCAGCGGGCCCTCGTGGGCCACCACGTCGCCCGGGCCCGCCCGCAGCAGCACCGCGTCGGTCATGACGCGCACCGATCGGCTCTTGGCGAAGAGGGTGAGCCCCTCGACGGAGAGCGGGAGGAAGGCGAGCATGCCCGCGAGCATCGCGCCCACGCCCAGCCGCGGGAGGCGGCGCCAGGTGGCCACCGCGAGGGCGGCCGCGACCAGCCCGAAGGTCAGGCTGATGCTGCCGAAGAGCGGCCGGAACTGGCCGATGAAATCGGTCGCGACCGGCTGGCCCTGCGCCGCCATGTTGCGCCCCGCGACGTCGGCGACCCCGACCGCCCCGGTGGGCAGACCGATCACTCCCCGCCACACCAGCAGCGCCGTCACCGCGAGCGCGGCCGCCGCGAGCAGCGACGGCATCAGCAGCGTGAAGGAGCGGGGCGCGCCCGGGGGGCGCTCGATCACCTCGCCCCAGAGGCGCGCCACCAGCAGGGCCATGGCCGGGAACGCGGGCAGACCGTAGTGCGGCAGCTTGAACGGCGAGAGCGCGAAGACCCCGAGGATCGCCACCACCCAGATCGCGAGCAGCGCCCAGAGCCGCGCCTCGGGGGTCTGCCAGGGGCGGGCGAGCGCGCGCCGGACCGCCAGCGGCAGCGCCAGCACCCACGGAAAGAACCCGGCCGCGGTCACCGCGAGGAACTCGAGCGTCGACAACGGCACGTCCTCGTCGGGGAACACCCGCTGGCGCGTGAGGTTGAGCACGTGATTGTCGACGATGGTGTACCAGAGGAAGCCGCGGTGCTGGACCTCCACCGCCACGTACCACGGCACCGCCACCGCGAGCAGGAGCAGGACCGCGCGGGGCGGGATCCACTGCCGCCACGCCTTCCCTTCCCCGGTGAGTCCGAGGAAGAGCGCCACGATGGCGATGGGGCCGAGCGCGCCGAGGAAGTCCTTGGCCAGCACCGCGAGGCCGAGACCGCCGTAGCCGAGCAGCAGCGGCCACCGCCCCTGCCCGAGGTAGGCCAGGATGAAGCCGTAGAGCCCGAGGAGGATGCAGGCCACGAAGAGCAGGTCCGGCTTGACCATGCGACCGAAGAGGAACATCTCGAGGTTGGCCGCGACCATCAGCCCGGCCATCAGCCCGACGCGCACGGAGCCGAGCCGGGTCCCGATGAGACCGGTGAGCACCGCGACCGCCACCGCGGCGAGCCCCGAGACCAGCCGCGCCGCGATCTCGGTGGGCCCGAGCCAGACGAACGCGCCGGTCATCAGCCAGTAGAGGAGCGGCGGCTTGTCGAAGTACGGGACCCCGTCGAGGTGCGGGGTGATGAAGCCCGCGCCGCGGAGCATCTCCCAGGCGATCTGGGCGTGGATGCCCTCGGGCGGGTCGAGGAAGGGGGCGGCGCCGAGGCGCGCCAGGAAGAGGGCGGCCGCGACGATCGCGACGGCCAGCGGCGGGGTC
>DATJIR010000005.1:0-9328 GCA_035493135.1 Verrucomicrobiia bacterium | reverse complement strand
CGGACTCACGCTCTACGATCGCAACGGCCGCCGGCGGAGCGCAGTGGGGCTCGAGCCCGCCGGCGCGCCCGCGGTGTGGCTCTACGACGGCGAGGCCAACGGGCGCGCGATGCTCGCGGTCACCCCCGACGGGCAGCCCACCCTCAACCTCTCCGACGCGGGCGGCAAGGCCCGACTCTGGCTGCGGGTGAGCTCGGACTTCCAGCTCCCATTCCTGAGCCTGCACGATCGAGACGGCAAGCAGCGCGTGTCGATCCTCCTTCGCCAGGGCGGCGTGCCGCAACTGGCTCTCGGCGACGCCAACGAGCGAGTCATCTGGAAGGCGCCGTCCCCCTAGCCCCGCATGCACGGCACCAACCTCCTGGTGCTGCTCGGGCTCGTCTGCTACCTGGGCGCGAGCTTCGTCCTCTGGCGGCTCCTGCTCAAGGAGCCGTCGCCCTCGAGCGCACGCCGCCGCGACCCGGCCGGCCCGCGCCCGGCCCACCTCCGCCCGCGCCGCTGGCCGGTCCGCCTCGCGAAGGCGGTGGTGACCCTGCTGGGTGGCGCCTCCTCCGGGGCGGCCACCCTGCTGGTGGTCGCGACGGTGGTCAACGCGGGCAAGGCGGGCACGCTGAGCCCGTGGGCGATGCTCGCGGTGTGGGCGGTCGGCTCGGTCGTCGCGATGCTGTTCGTCGGACGTGCGCCCCTGATCCGCCGCGCGGTGACCCGCACGTGCCTCGTGGTGGGCATGCAGGGCGTGGCCCTGCCCCTCGCCACGCTCGTGTCGTTCGTGGTGGCGGGCACGCGGCTGGCCGGCTCGGCGGGGACCGGGGGCGAGCGCGCGATGACCGTGCTGGGGATACGGCTGGCCGGCCACCTGCCCGCGGTGTGGATCGGCCTGGGCGCATTCTGCATCGGCCTGGCCCTCGTGATCGTGGGCGACCGCGCGCGACGACGCGTCGTGAGACGACGCGCAGGCTCCCGGCGCTTCCGCTCCTCCCGCGCCGGCGTGCTCTCCGCCCGCGGCCGTCCGCGCTAGACGGGCGCGGTCCGCTCCAGACGGCGCAGGCGGTCGCGGGCCTCCGCCAGGACGAGCGAGACGTGCACGCGACAGTGGTAGACATCCCGCTGGTGCTGCAGCGGCAGCCGCCGCGCGAGCGTCTCGATCTGCCCGCGGAGCGCCTCCAGCCGCGCGATGCCCTCGCGGAGGGCGCCCGGCTCGGCCGCGCCCGCGATGGCCCCCTCGAGGTCGCGCAGGACCGCGTAGTGCCGCTCGAGGACCCGGTTGCCTCGCCAGCGGATCACCCAGGGAAGGATCTTGAAGAGCGGCACCCACACCGCGAGGAGCGGCAGCAGCACCAGGCGGAGCTGCACGACCCAGCGCAGGGCCCAGTACGGCAGCACACGCGACATGAACGACTCGCCGCGCTGCAGGAACGAGTCGGCCGCCTCGTGCAGGGGCAGGTCCACGCCCTCGCGCGTGGGGAAGCGGAGCGGCGCGTCGATCAGGCTTCCCCCGGCGTGCACCTCGCGGGCGACCGAGAGCAGCTGCTCCACCACCCGCGGATGCAGCGTCGCCCGGCACACCAGCAACGCGGCGGGGGCCATGACCGTCGTCTCCTCGCGCGGCAGGTCGTCCTTGAGGTCGAGCACGCCCTCGGCCAGCCGGACCGCGGACAGGTAGCGGAAGTTGCGCGCGAAGGCCACGTCGCGCCGGAAGCCGAGCAGCCGCACGTCCGGACGCCGCAGCAGCGCGGCCACGTGCGAGTCCTGATACGAAGAGACGAAGAAGGCGGCGTCGATGGTCCCCTCCTCCAGGCGCTGACGCGCCTCCGCGGCCGGCAGGCCGAGCAGGTTGTCTCCGCGGGCGGGAAGGCCCAGCTCGCCCAGCAGCGCGCGCGCGATCGCCTCGGTGCCGCTGCCCGGCGCGCCGATCGCGATGCGCCGCCCCGCCAGCGACCCGAGCCCGTCGGTCACCGGCTGGCCCCGGTAGAAGATCCAGAGCGGCTCCCGGTACAGCGCAGCCATGCCCCGCAGCCGGCCCTCCGGGTCGGGGACGAGCGGGTAGGTTCCGCCCTGCACGAAGGCCACGTCGGCCTGCCCGGCGAGCAGCCGCTGCAGGTTCTCGAGCGAGCCCGCGCTCGGCCGGAGCTCCACCCGGAGGCCCTCGCGCGCCAGCCGCCGCTGGTACTCGCGGCCGAGCGCGTCGTAGGTGCCGCCCGCCTGCCCGGTGGCCAGCACGATGCGCCGGGGCGGGAACGGGTCGGTGTAGTGCAGGCTCACCGCGACGACCGCGGTGGTGAGCGCCACGCCCACGGCCACCAGCGCGAGCCGGCTCCTCACCGCCGGGCGAACTCTTCCCTGATCGCCCGCAGGCGCGCCCCGTCCGCGAGCAGGTCGACCGCGCTCAGCGCCATCAGCTTGGCCCCGGCCAGCAGCCCGGGGCGCGCGGAGGGCGCCGCCGCGGCCGCCGCGAACTCGCGGGTGTGGATGGCGGTGCCCAGGGCGGCGATCTGGACCCATGCGTGAATGGTCGGCGTCACCTGGCTCACGTTGCCGATGTCCGAGGAGGCGAGGCGGTCGGGAGCTGCGGGTCCCTCCGCGAGCCCGGCCGCGCCGAGGTTACCCGCGAAGAGATCGAGCAGGCCCTGGTTGCGACGCAGGGGCTCGTACACGTCCGGATGCCGAGTCACGCCGAGCCGGGTGCCGGTGGAGGCCGCGGCCGCCTCCGCGCACGCGACCACCCGGCGGTGGAGCGCCCACATCGACTCGAGGCTCGGGCCGCGCACGTTGAAATCGGCGACCGCGCGCTCGGGGATGACGTTGGCCGCCATCCCCCCATCGGCGACGATGCCGTGGATGCGGCAGTCCGGCCGCATCTGCTGTCGCAGCATGGCCACCGCGTTGAAGGTCGCGACGCAGGCGTCGAGGGCGTTGGCGCCCTCCCACGGATCGACCGAGGCGTGCGCGGCCCGCCCCGTCCACTCGAACGAGACTCGCGCCACCCCGAGCAGGTCCTGGTGGAGCAGCGTCCGGTCGAAGCCGTGGATCATCATGGCGGCGTCGACGTCCCGGAAGAGGCCCGCCTCGACCAGGCGCCCCTTGCCGCCGCCGCGCTCCTCGGCGGGCGTGCCGATCACCAGGATGCGCCCGGCGGGCAGGCCGTCGCGCGCGGCCAGGAGCGCGGCGCCCGCGCCGGCGCCCGCCGCCGCGATGACGTTGTGGCCGCACGCGTGACCGACCCCCGGCAGCGCGTCGTACTCGCACAGGATCGCCAGGGTGGGCCCGGGGCCGGTCTCGAGGCTCGCCCGGAAGGCGGTGGCCACGCCACCCACGGCCGCCTCCACGTGGAAGCCCTGCGCGCCGAGGAACCGGCGGAGGCGGTCGGCGGCGTGGGTCTCCTCGAAGGCCAGCTCGGGATGCGCGTGGATGTCGAGCGACAGCGCGGTGAGCTCGTCGCCCAGCCGGTCCACCGCGTCCGCGACGCGCTGCTTGAGGGCCTCCATGGGGGCACCACGATACCATGACCCATGCGCACCCGAGCCGGCTGGGCCGGTCGCCTCGCGATGCTGGTGACGGTGGCGGCGGGTGTCTGGGTCGGCGTCCTGATCTGGACCTGGCCTTCGGTGGGTCGGCTCGTCACCGCGCGCCCGTCCACCACCGCGTTCATCGAGCAGTACCGCGCGGAGCAGCGCGCGGCCGGCCGGCCGGACCGCGTGGCCTGGACGTGGACGCCCTACGCGGCGATCTCCCCCGCGCTGAAGCGGGCGGTGCTCGTGTCGGAGGACGTCAACTTCTTCTCGCACCACGGCTTCGCCCTCGACGAGATGCAGAGCGCGCTCGAGGACGCCCTGCGCGATGGGGAGCTGCCGCGGGGCGCCTCGACGATCACCCAGCAGCTCGCCAAGAATCTCTGGCTCTCGCGCTCGCGCAATCCGCTCCGGAAGGCCAAGGAGGCGCTGCTCACCTGGCAGCTCGAGCGCCGGCTCTCGAAGCGGCGCATCCTCGAGCTCTACCTCAACGTGGCCGAGTTCGGGCCGGGGATCTACGGGGTGGGCGCGGCCAGCCAGCGCTACTTCGGCAAGGCGCCCGCCGACCTCGACGAGCGCGAGGCGGCGCAGCTCGCCGCGGTGCTGCCGAGCCCGGCGACGTGGCGCCCGGGCTCCGCGAGCCCGACCTACCGCCGGCGCGTCGCGGCCATCGAGCGGCGGATGGAGCGCGCCGGCTTTCTCTGGAAGCAGATCTGAGGGCGCGCGCCGCCGCTCAGAGGAGCGCGAGCAGCTCGGGCAGCGCGGCGATCCGGTGGTCGGCCTCGCCGAACTCCTGGTGCCGGGTGTGGGTGCAGGGCACGACCGCGCAGCGCATGCCCGCGGCCTTGGCCGCGAGCAGCCCGTTGCGCGAGTCCTCGACGACGAGGCACGCCGACGGAGGTACCCCGAGCCGCTCGGCCGCGGCCAGGAACACGTCGGGCGCGGGCTTGCCGCGCGCCACCTGGGTGCCGGAGACCACCGCCTCGAAGAGCGGCCGGAGGTCGAGCGCGGCGAGGTTGGCGTCGATCACCCGCACCTCGGCGGAGGAGGCCAGCGCCATGCGATAGCCCGCGGCGCGAACCCGCCGCAGCACCTCCGGCACGCCCGCCATCGGGATCGGCCCGCGCGCGATCTGCTCGAGCATGCCCTCGACGTACCAGTCGGCCAGCGTCTCCTCCGATTCCGGGAGCCGGTGGCGCGCCTTCAAGATGCGGCACGAGTCGAGCGTGGTGCGCCCGAGGAACTCCGCGTTCTCCTCTTCCCCGTACGGCAGCCCGTAGCGGGCCATCACCCGGCGCAGGGCCTCGAACCCGAAGGGCTCGGAGTCCACCAGCACGCCATCCATGTCGAAGACGACGGCCCGGATCGTCACCGGGCCGGAGCGGCCATTGCGGGCCGCGCCACGCCCGCCGCCTCGAGGAGGGCGCGGACCGCGTCGCGGTCGGCCGCGCTCACGGGCAGGAGCGGCGGCGCGGGCCGGCCGTTGCCGAGCCCCCGCAGCGCGCAGGCGGCCTTGAGCGCGGCGAGCCAGGACCCCTGGCGATAGAGCTGGGCCAGGGCGGCGATGCGACGCTGCAGGGCCGCGCACTCGGGCGCCGCGCCGCGGTCGACGGCGGCCTGCAGCTCCACGAAGAGGGCGGGCACCACGTTGGCCAGGCCCGGGACCATGCCGTCGGCCCCCTGCAGCAAGCTCGCCGCGGCGAGCGACTCGTGGCCCTGGAGCACGCGGAACCCGGGGCGCTCCTGCTTGATCGCCAGCAGCGCCTGGAAGGCCTCGAAGTCGCCGGCCGAGTCCTTGATGCCGAGCACGCGCGGATCGCGCGCGAGCGCCCGCACCGTCGCGGCCGGTAGCACGTGATGCGTGCACTGGGGGATGTTGTAGAGCAGCGCGGGCAGCGGGGTCGCGTCCAGCACGTGACCGACGTGCCGCTCCTGGGCCGCCGCGTCCACCCCGAAGTAGTAGGGCGACCCGACCACCAGCGCGTCCGCCCCCTCCCCCGCCGCCTGATGGGCCGCCTCGATCGCCGGGCCGGTCCCGGGCAGCATCACACCCGCGAGCACCGGCACGCGCCCGGCCGCCGCCCGCACCGCCTGCCGGACGACCGCGCCGCGCTGGGCCGGCGTGAGCCAGGCGCCCTCGCCACAGCCGCCCAGCATGAAGAGCCCGGTGCAGCCGGCGCCCACCACGTGCTCGACCAGGGCGGCCATCGCGTCCGCGTCGGGGGCGCCCGCGTCGTCGAGCGGCGAGATCAGCGGCGGCACGATCCCGTGCAGCACGCGCTCCCACTCCCATCCTCCCATCGGCTTGCCGTTGCTCGTCATGTCCGGAGCATAGCAGAGTGGCCTCGCGGCCCGCCCTGAGGTAGGCTCTAGCGACAAGGAGGGCTCCAGCCCATGTTCGGTCTGCGCAAGCGCAGCATGCCGTCCGCCGCCGACGCGCTTCCCGGGCGCCAGGAACGAATGCCGGTGCCCGATACCCATTTCGTCAGCGGCGCCCGGCTCGAGCCGCCCTTCCCGGCCGGTACCGAGCGCGCGGTCTTCGGCCTGGGCTGCTTCTGGGGCGCGGAGCGCAAGTTCTGGGAGGTGCCCGGGGTGTACACCACCGCGGTCGGCTACGCGGGCGGTCACACCCCGAACCCCACCTACGAGGAGGTCTGCAGCGGCGGGACCGGCCACACCGAGGCGGTACTGGTGGTCTTCGACCCGGCCAAGGTCTCCTACGAGAGCCTACTGCGCGTGTTCTGGGAGAGCCACGATCCGACCCAGGGCATGCGTCAGGGCAACGACGTCGGGACCCAGTACCGCTCGGCCATCTACTGCTACGGCGACGCCCAGCGCCGCGCCGCCCTGGCCTCGCAGCAGGCCTATCAGGCGGTGCTCACGAAGGCGGGCTACGGGGCGATCACCACCGAGATCCGGGAGGCGCCCGAGTTCTACTACGCCGAGGACTATCACCAGCAGTACCTGGCCAAGAACCCGTGGGGCTACTGCGGCATCGGCGGCACCGGCGTGGCCTGCCCGGCGGGTCTGGCGCAGTCGGCCGCGTCGTCCTAGCCCGCTCGCCCCGATGGGACCCCGGACGCTAGCGGTGATCCGCCCCGCGGTCGCCGCGCTGCTCGGGATGCTGCTGGCCGGCTGCTCCCTCGCGAGTCAGATCGGCACCACCGCGCCCGCCGGCATCACCCAGCAGCTGCTGATCCGCTCGCTCGAGCGCGCGCTCGGGGACGTCGATCTGGCCCGTATCACGACGCACCCGGTCGCGCTCGAGGTCGCGGTCCAGGCCGGCAACGAGGGATTCGTGAAGGATTTCGTGACCACGTGGCTCAAGGCCCACGGCGTGCGCATGGCCTCGGACTCCCCCGAGCTCAAGCTCAAGATGTTCGTCTCGGTCTACGGCACCGACCGCGACCAGACCCTGATCGGCGTGCCCGCGTTCCAGGCGCCGGTGGTGAACTTCCCGGTGCCGGAGCTGGCCTTCTTCAAGTGGGTGCGCAACCGCGGGCAGGCCGAGCTGCGGCTCTGGGCCTTCGACAGCAAGGGAGACGTCGTCGTGGACGCGCCGCACCCCGGGGTCGGCAAGTCGAAGTACGACGACTTCACGGTGCTCCTCTTCTTCGGCTTCTCGCTCTCCGACGTCGACAAGCGCGGCAACTGAGGTGACCGTCATGCGTCCCGCGCACCTCCTGACGCTCGGCCTGCTCGGCCTGCTCGTCTCCGCCTGCGCCACGCCGGCGCCCGACACGCTGCGCAAGATCCGCGAGACGGGCCGCGTGACCCTCGGCTACCGCGACTCCTCGCGGCCCTTCTCGTTCCTCGGCGACGGTGGTCAGCCGGTGGGCTACACGATCGATCTGTGCATGCGGGTGCTCGCCCAGGTCCGGACCGCGACCGGGCGTCAGGACCTGGACATCAAGTGGGTGCGCGTGACGCCCGAGGACCGCATCGCGGCGGTCGCGGAGGGCCGCGTGGACCTCGAGTGTGGCTCCACCACCGCGTCGCTCTCCCGCCAGGAACAGGTCGACTTCAGCTACCCCACCTTCGTGGACGGCGGCAGCCTCCTGGTCGCCGCCGACGCGGCGGTACGCACCCCCGCCGACCTCGCGGGCAAGCGGATCGCGGTGATCCCCAAGACCACCACCGAGGGCGCGCTCGCCGCGTGGCTCGCCCAGCAGGGGGTGCAGGCCGAGATCCTGCCGGTGCGGGAGCACGCCGAGGGCTTCGCCGCGGTGGCGGAGGGCCGGGCGGTCGCCTACGCCTCGGACCGCACCATCCTCATCGGCCTCGGGCTCGTCTACCAGGGCCCGCGCCGCCTGGTGGTGATGGACGACTTCCTCTCCTACGAGCCGTACGGGCTGATGCTGCGCCGCAACGACCCGGCCTTCCGGCTCGCGGTCAATCGCGCGCTCGCCCAGATCTATCGGTCGGGCGAGATCGTCCCGATCTACAACCGCTGGTTCGGGGAGTGGGGGCCGCCCAGCCGACTGCTCGGAGCCATGTACCTGCTCAACAGCGTGCCTGAATGACGCCCCCCGAGGCGTCCGGCGACGCGCGGCCGCTCGAGGGCCTGCTCGTCGTCGATCTCACCCGGGTCCTGGCCGGCCCCTACTGCACCCGCCTGCTCTCGGACTTGGGCGCGCGGGTGATCAAGATCGAGCGGCCCGTCGAGGGCGACGAGATGCGCCGCAACCCGCACCAGATCGAGGCCGGGCGCGAGGACCAGTCCACGTACTTCGCGCGCGTCAACGCGGGCAAGGAGAGCGTGGCGGTCGATCTGAGCCGGGCCGAGGGCCGCGAGGTGGTGCTGGACCTGGTCCGTCACGCCGACGTCTTCATCGAGAACTTCGCGCCCGGGGTGGCGGGGCGGCTCGGCCTCGACTATTCGGCAGTCAACGCGGTTAAGAGCGACATTGTCTACTGCTCGATCTCCGGCTTCGGGCAGACCGGGCCCTGGCGCGAGCGTCCGGCCTTCGCGCACATCATCAACGCGGCCTCGGGCCTGATGGCGCTCGAGCAGGGGGACGAGGCCGCCCCCCGCGCCTCGAACCTGCAGGCCGCCGACGTGCTGGCCGCCGCCCACGCCATGGGGGTCATCATGGCCGCGCTCTGGCGGCGCGCCCGCACCGGGCAGGGTGCCCACGTGGACGTCTCGATGCTGGAGGCGCTGGTGGGCGCCGACAGCGTCACGTTCGCCTCGGTGCTGAACGGGGGCGAGGAGCACGGCAACCCGCGCCCCGGCATGATCGTGCACAAGGTCGGCGGCCGCTACATGGCGATGCAGATCGTGGGGGCCCCGCGGCTCTGGGAGCGCCTGCTCGCGCTGATGAAGCAGCCGGAGCTCGGCCGCGACCCGCGCTTCTCGTCGTCGCTGACCCGGCGCCGCAACTGGCGCGAGCTTCGCTCCGTCATCACCGGCTGGCTCGACGGCTTCGCCACCGCGGACGAGGCCCTCGCGGTGCTGACCGCGGCCCGCATCCCGTGCGCGCCGGTGCTCAGGCCCGCGGAGGTCATCGCCCAGGAGCACCTCGCGGTGCGCGCCTTCTTCCCGGTGGTCCCCCACCCCGCGCGCGCCGATCTGCGGGTGACCGCGAGCCCGTATCACCTGGACGGCAAGCCCACGCATCCGCGAGGGCCCGCCGCCTATCGCGTGGGCGAGCACACCCGGCGGGTCCTGCGCGACCTCCTCGGCTACAAGGACGACCGCGTCGCGGGGCTGATCGCGTCGGGCGCGGTCGAGGGCCCCGCGTGAGCGGGCGCGAGGAAGCGCTCCAGCGCACCGAGAAGGAGATCATCGCGGAGAAGGCGGCCACGCTCGGACGCGC
>DATJIR010000004.1:0-14690 GCA_035493135.1 Verrucomicrobiia bacterium | reverse complement strand
TTCGCGGGCGAGCCGGACGCGGTGGCCCGCCGTGTCGTGGCCGCGATGGACGCGGGTCGCCACCAGGTCTACGCGCCGGGGGTGTGGCGGCTCGTCATGCTGATCATCCGCGCGCTGCCGCGAGCGGTGCTGCGGCGCGTGCAGTTCTGAGGGAGGGAGCCATGCCCAGGATCTGGCGGGTCTACAGCGGCGCGGACGGCCGGTCGCACGTCGAGGAGATGCCACTGGCGATGAAACCCTTCACCGACACCGAGGGCGCGCACGGGGAGGGCACCACGCTGCAGCCCGCCGCGGGGATCGTGTTCCGGGTCTCGCCGCCCGGCTACGTGCTCGACTGGCACTGTGCCCCGCGCCGGCAGTACTCGATCACGCTCACCGGCCAGGCCGAGATCCAGGTCGGCGACGGCACCGTGGTGCGGGTCGGCCCGGGCGACGTGCTGCTGGCCGAGGACCTCACCGGCCAGGGTCACGTCACCCGATCGGTCGGGACCGGGCCCCGGTTCTACGCGATCGTGCCGCTGACCTGAGCGGGCCCCGGGTCAGGGCTTCTCGGGCGGCGCCACCGGCACGCCGCGCACACCCGACTTCTCCAGCGAGCGGGCCACGAAGCCCGACGCCTTCACGTCCTCGATGAACTCCTTCGCGTACCGCAGGCCCGCGTCGCGCCCGCGGGGCATCCCCATCGCCTGCTCGATCACCATGAAGCGGTCCTCGAGCACCTTCGAGCCCGGCAGCTTCGCCTGATCCATCAGCAGGAGCTGACGCACCCCGGCGATCACGTCGGCCTTCCCGGCCTGCAGCAGGCCGAGGCCGGCACTGTTGCCCGCCCCCCGCACGAGCGTGGCGTGCTTGATGTTGCGGGTCAGGAAATGGTCGTAGGCGCTCTTCTCGGACACCGCGATGCGCACGCCGTCGCGATCGACGTCGGCGACGTGGGCGTAGGGCGCCCCGGCCGGCACCAGGTAGGTGCCCTCGATCAGCAGGTGCGGAGCGGTGAAGCCGATCTCGCCCGCCCGCCCCGGCTCCCGCGCGAGGAACGCCACGTCCCAGGCGCCGGTGGCGAGGGCGTCGGTCATCTGGCCGGCCGAGGTGTACTGGACCAGCTCGACCGGCACCTCGAGCCGGCGTCCCAGCTCGTGGGCCATGTCGACCGCGACGCCTTTCACCTCGCCGGAGGTGGGATTCTTCTGGGCGAGGACGAGGTTGCCGTGGTTGATGCCGACCCGCAGCGTGCCGGTCGGAGCGAGGTCGGAGCGGACAGCCGGAGAGACTGGTGACATGGTTGAACGGGCTCCTAGTGGGAAGAGGGTGGGATCAGACGACGCACTGGCCGGCCCGGGCCACGACGCGCCCGCCGCTCACCACGAGCGCGCGGGGAGGCCGCATGGCCACGATCTCGCCGAGGGTCTCGCCCTCCACCACGACCAGGTCGGCGCGGCAGCCGACCTCGAGGCCGTAGCCCTCGAGGCCGAGCACGCGGGCGTTGGCCCGGGTGGCGATGTCGAGCGCGTCGTGCAGCAGGGGATCGGCGCGATAGCCGTTGCGATAGGCGACCAGCATCGCGCGCTCCAGCATGTCGGCGTTGCCGAACGGGGTCCACGCGTCGCGCACTCCGTCGGAGCCGGCACCCACCGTGACGCCGGCCTCGCGGAGCCGCCGCACCGGCGGGGAGGGGCGATCGCCCGGCGCGGTGGTCATGATCGCGATGCGCTGCTCGTGCAGGAGGTCGAGCAGCGCCCCGAGCCGGCTCTCGTCGACCATGCCCAGGCAGAAGGCGTGGCTCACCGCCACCTTGCCCGCGAGCCCGAGCGCCCGGGTGCGCTCCGCGATCAGGCGGATCTGCTCCGCGCCCTCCTCCCCGCCGTCGTGGAGGTGGATGTCGACCCCGGCCCCGTGCCGCCCCGCGATGCCGAAGACGACGTCGAGCTGTCCCGCCGCGTCCCCGTCGATGCCGCTCGGGTCCACGCCGCCGATCAGCTCGGCGCCGTCCTTCACCGCCTGCTCCAGCAGCTCCGCGGTCCCGGGGCGGGAGACCACCCCGCTCTGGGGGAACGCCACCACCTGGATCGAGACGATGTCCCGGAGGCGGCTGCGCGCGGTCATGACGCCCTCGAAGCCGCGCAGGCCGACCTCGGTGTCGACGTCGACGTGGCTGCGGATGTGCAGGGTCCCGCGGCTCACCGCCTGCCGGGCCAGCCGCTCCGCCTGCACGTCCGCGGGGAGCGCGAGCTCCCGTCGCAGCCGCCGCTCGTTCTCGATGCGCTCGCGCGTCGTCGGCCCCGCCTCGTGCGGCCGCCACGGGAGGCCCCAGAACGTCTTGTCGAGGTGCATGTGCGCGTCGACCAGGGCGGGGAGAAGGATGCCGTCGCCGCCGTCGATCACCGCCGCGCCGAGGGGCGGCACGACGCCGGGCCCGACGCGCGCGATGATGCCGTCGCGCACCAGCACGTCGACCGGAGCGCCGGCCGCCATCGGACGCACCGCGCGAACCACGACGTCGGCGCTCATGCTGCGGCGAGTATCGACAGCGCGGCGCGACAAGTCAAGCGCGCGCGGGTGGCGTGGTACACTCGGCCCCGCCATGAACCTCACCGATCGCGTCGCGCTGGTGGCCGGCGGCACCGGAACGCTCGGCATCGCGATCGCGCGGGCGCTGGCCGCCGCGGGCGCGCACGTCGGGATCACGTACCTCGAGCGCAAGGACGCCGCGCGCGAGACGTGCACCGCGGTGAAGGCGCTCGGGCGAAAGGCCTGGAGCGTCGCGCTCGATCAGACGGACGCGGCCGCGATCCCGGTCGCGGTCAAGGCGGCGGCGAGCCACTTCGGCCGCCTCGACATGCTCGTCAACAACGCGGGATGGAACATCGCCATCCCGTTTCCCGATCTGGAGGCCCTCGACCCGGCCACCTGGGACCGGCTCTTCGCCACCAACCTCCGCGGCCCGTACCTCATCTGCCGCGCGGCCGCGCCCTTCCTCAAGGCCAGCGGGACGGGCCGCATCGTGAACGTCGCCTCGGTGGCGGGGCTGAACCCCGGCGGCAGCAGCATCGGCTACGCGACGAGCAAGGCCGGGCTCATTCACCTCACGCGATGCCTGGCGGTGGCGCTGGCGCCGGAGGTCAGCGTGAACTGCGTGGCCCCGGGCCTCATGGAGGGCACCCGGATGACCTCGCGGCTGCGGCCCGAGACCGCCGACGGCGCGCGTCAGCGCGCGGTGCTCAAGCGCGCCGCGAGCGTCGAGGACGTGGCGGATCAGGTGGTCGCGTTCTGCCGGTCGGACAGCGTCACCGGCCAGGTGCTCAACATCGACGCGGGCGTATTCTTCCACTGATCGCCCGCGGCCGGGCCGACGCGCGCTAGGCGCCCGCCTTCTCGATCTTCGCCCACGTGTCCCGCAGGCCGACGCTCCGGTTGAAGACCGGGCGGCCCGGGCGGTGGTCCTTCCAGTCCGCCACGAAGTAGCCGACGCGCTCGAACTGCACGTGCTCCTCCGGCGCGGCCTCCGCGAGCGCGGCCTCGACCTTGGCCCCGCGGACCGTCTCGAGCGACTTCGGATTCATCACGCTCTTGAAGTCGGGGGCCTCGTCGGGCTTCGGCACCGTGAACAGGGTGTCGTAGAGCCGCACCTCGGCCTCGACCGCGTGCGCGGCCGACACCCAGTGGATGGTGGACTTGATCTTGCGGCCCTTGACCTCGCCCCCGCGGGTATCGGGATCGTAGGTGCAGCGCACCTCGGTGATCTCGCCGGTCGCGGGGTCCTTCGTCAGGCCGGTGCACTTGACCGCGTAGGCCGAGCGCAGCCGCACCTCGACCCCGGGTGAGAGGCGGAAGTACTTGGGCGGCGGCGTCTCCCGGAAGTCGTCCTGCTCGATCCACAGCACGCGCGAGAAGGGGACCTTGCGCGATCCGGCGCCGGGGTCCTCCGGATTGTTGGCCGCCTCCATCTCCTCGGTCTGCCCCTCCGGGTAGTTCTCGATCACCAGGCGCAGCGGCCGCAGCACCGCCATGCGGCGGAGCGCGCGCCGGTTCAGATCCTCGCGCAGGCAGTGCTCGAGCAGCGCGACCTCGACCAGGTTCGCGGCCTTGGTCATGCCGATGCGGTCGCAGAAGTCGCGGATGGCCGCCGCGGTGTAGCCGCGCCGGCGCAGCCCGGCCAGGGTGGGCATGCGCGGATCGTCCCACCCGCTCACCAGGCCGTCCTGCACCAGGGTGAGCAGCTTGCGCTTGGACATGACGGTGTGGCTCAGGCTGAGCCGCGCGAACTCGATCTGGCGGGGATGGTAGACCCCGAGCGCGTCGAGGTACCAGTCGTAGAGCGGGCGATGGTCCTCGTACTCGAGCGTGCACAACGAGTGAGTGACGCCCTCGATCGAGTCGGACTCGCCGTGGGCCCAGTCGTACATCGGGTAGATGCACCAGCGGTCGCCGGTCCGGTGGTGCGAGGTCTTGCGCACGCGGTACATCACCGGATCACGCAGGTTCAGGTTCGGGTGCGCCATGTCGATCTTGGCGCGGAGCACCCGGCTCCCGTCCTCGAACTCGCCGGCCCGCATCCGCGCGAACAGGTCGAGCTTCTCCTCCACGCTGCGTCCGCGCCACGGGCTCTCCCGGCCGGGCTCGGTCAGGGTGCCGCGATGGGCCCGGATCTCCTCCGCCGAGAGGTCGTCGACGTACGCGCGGCCGGCCCGGATGAGCGTCACCGCCCACTCGTAGAGCTGCTCGAAGTAGTCGCTCGCGTAGTAGAGGTGCGAGCCCCAGTCGAAGCCGAGCCAGCGGACGTCGCGCGTGATGGCGTCGACGTACTCCTGGCTCTCCTTGGTCGGATTGGTGTCGTCGAAGCGCAGGTGGCAGCGGCCGCCCAGCTCGAGCGCCAGGCCGAAGTCGAGGCAGATGGCCTTGGCGTGCCCGATGTGCAGGTAGCCGTTGGGCTCCGGCGGGAAGCGGGTGACCACCGGGGGCGTGAAGCGCCCGCTCCGGAAGTCCTCGAGGGCCGCGTCCTTGATGAAGTGAGAGGGCTTGGGAGGCTCGGCCATGGCCCTGATCGTAACATCGGTTCGCCCCCGGAGCCCGACCCCCGGGCCCGCGGCACCCGAGAGACGAGTCCCGGGCTGCCGGCCGAGGCGGGGAGGGCGGGCGCTTGGGTCGGAGTACAATGGTCTGTCTATGTCCGAAGCGGTGCGCGTTCGCTTTCCGCCGAGTCCGACCGGTCATCTCCACGTGGGCGGTGCCCGCACCGCCCTGTTCAACTGGCTCTTCGCGCGCCACCACCGTGGGACCTACGTCCTTCGAATAGAGGACACCGACCTCTCGCGCTCCACCGAGGAGTACACCCAGTCGCTCCTGGAGGCGCTCCGCTGGCTCGGTCTGCCGTGGGACGAGGGCCCGCCCACGCCCGGCTACCGCCAGACCGAGCGCTTCGATATCTACCGCGCCCACGCCGAGCGCCTGCTCGCCGAGGGCCGAGCCTATCGCTGTCGCTGCACGCCGGAGACGCTCGAGGCGCTGCGCAAGGCCTCGGAGGCGCGGAAGGAGACCTTCCGCTACCCGGGGACCTGCCGCGAGGCCGGCGTTCCCGCGTCCGAGCCGCACGCGCTACGGCTGGCGATCCCGCGCGCGGGCGAGACCGTGATCCACGACGTGGTCCGGGGCGACGTGACGGTGAGTCACTCCGAGCTGGACGACTGGATCCTGGTGCGGACCGACGGCACCCCGACCTACAACTTCTGCGTGGTGGTCGACGACGTGACCATGCGGATCAGCCACGTCATCCGGGGCAACGACCACCTCTCCAACACCCCCAAGCAGGTGCTCTGCTACCAGGCCCTGGGCTACCCGCTGCCGGTCTTCGCCCACATCCCGATGATCCTGGCCGCGGACAAGACGCGGCTCTCCAAGCGCCACGGGGCCACGTCGGTGCTCGCGTTCCGGGACATGGGCATCCTGCCCGAGGCGATGGTGAACTACCTGGCGCGCCTCGGCTGGTCGCACGGCGATCAGGAGATCTTCACGCGGGAGGAGCTCGTCGAGCACTTCGACCTGGCCCACGTGGGCTCGGCCGACGCGGTGTTCGACCTCGAGAAGTTCACGTGGGTCAACCACCAGTGGATCAAGCGCCTGCCCGCGGAGCGCGTGGCGGCGTAGCTCGAGCCCTTCCTCGCGCGGGGGGGCCTGCCCGCCCCGCGCGACCGCGACTGGCTCGCCCGGGTGGTGGAGACGCTGCGGGACCGTGCCCGCACCCTCGTGGAGATGGCGGAGCAGGCCGCCTTCTACCTGAAGGCTCCCGAGGCCTACGACCCGCAGGCGACCGCCAAGTTCTGGAAGGACCACGCCGCCGAGCGCTACGCCCTGCTGATCAAGCGCCTCGAGGCCCAGGAGGCGATGGACGCGCCGGCGCTCGAAGGCCTCTACCGGTTCCTCGCCGCCGATCTCGGGCTCAAGCTGGTGGACCTGGCCCAGCTCACCCGGATCGCGCTGACCGGCAAGACCGCGAGCCCGCCCATCTTCGAGGTGGTGAGCATCCTGGGTCGGGCCGAGACCCTCGCGCGGCTCAAGGCCGCGGCGGGCGCGGTGGGAGCGGCCCGATGAGGCGGCTGCTCCTCGCGCGCCACGGTCAGTCGGTGTCCAACGCGGTCCGGCGCTTCCAGGGGGCCCAGGACGTGGCCCTCTCGCCGCTGGGGGTCCGCCAGGCGGAGGCCCTCGGCACGGCCGTCGAGCGGCGGAAGGTGGCCCACGTCTACGCGAGCCCGCTCGAGCGCGCCCGGCGCACCGCCGAGATCGCGCGGGGAGGATCGGGCCTGCCGCTCACGCTGGTCGACGACCTGCGCGAGCTCTCGCTCGGCGACTGGGAGGGCTGCACGGTGGAGGAGATCCGCACGCTCCCGGGCGATCCCTACGCCCAGTGGGTCCGCGACCCGGTGCTCTGCCTGCCGCCGGGCGGCGAGCCCCTCGACCGGGTCCAGGCCCGCGTGCTCCGCGCGGTCGATCGGATCGCGGCCGCGCATCCCGACGGCGAGGACGTGCTCGTCGTCTCCCACGGCGGGGTGATCAGCGCGCTGCTCGCGCACTGGCTCGGGATGCCGCTCTCCTCGATCTGGCGGCTGGCGGTGGCCAACTGCTCGCTCACCGAGATCGCCGTCCCGCGGGTGATCTCGATGAACGAGACCGGTCACCTGCGGGACGTGAGCGTGGTGATCACCGAGCCGATGAGCCCCTGAGATGACCCTGCTGGCGCTCTTCGGCGGCCTGGCCCTGTTGCTCTACGGGATGCAGCTCATCGGGGAAGGCCTGCAGCGCGCGGCGGGCGGGCACCTCCGCCACCTGCTGACCCGCATGACCCACAATCGCTTCGCGGGGGTCGCCTCCGGCGCGCTGGTGACCGCGATCATCCAGTCCTCGTCGGCGACCACCCTCATGCTGATCGGCTTCGTGTCGGCCGGTCTCCTGACCTTCCCGCAATCGCTGGGGATGATCCTGGGCGCCGACATCGGCACTACCGTGACCGTGCAGCTGCTCGCGTTCCGGATCCAGGAGCTGTCGCTCCTGCTGGTGGGTCTGGGCTTCGCGATGGCCTTCTTCTCGCGGCGAGGCGTGTTCAAGAGCCTGGGTCAGGTGGTGCTCGGCTTCGGGTTCATCTTCCTGGGCATGAAGGTGATGAACGACGGGCTCGCCCCGCTGGCCGACAACGAGCTGACGCGTCAGGTGCTGGTGGCCCTCGCCGGCAACCAGTTCCTCGCCCTCCTGGTCGGCGCGGTGCTGAGCGCGAGCATGGCCTCCTCGGCCGCCACCATCGGCCTCACCCTGTCGCTCGGCCAGCAGGGGCTGCTGCCGCTCGGCGCCGCCATTCCGGTGGTGCTGGGGGCCAACATCGGCACCTGCGCCACCGCGCTGGCCGCGAGCATGCGCTCGTCGTCGGACGCCCGACGGGTGGCGGTGGCCCACATCGCGTTCAAGGTCCTGGGGGTCGCGCTCGTCTTCCCGTTCATCGGCCCCCTGACCCACCTGGTGGGGTTGACCTCGGCGGATCCGGCCCGGCAGATCGCCAATACCCACACCTTCTTCAACGTGGCGATCAGCGCGCTCTTCCTGCCCTTCGCTCCGTGGGCGGCCCGGGTGATCACCGCGCTGGTGCCGGAGGAGGAGCGGGGCGACAATCCCTACCGGACGCGGTACCTGGACGATCGCTTCCTGGAGCAGCCGGCGCTGGCCATCGGACAGGCCACCCGGGAAGCCCTGCGCATGGGCGACGTGGCCCAGGCCATGCTCCGGGACGCGATGGTGGTGCTGCGAGCGGACAACCAGGAGCTGCTGGAAGACGTGGAGCGGCGGGACGACCAGCTCGACTATCTCGAGCGCGAGATCAAGATCTTCATCTCGCGGCTCGCGCGGGAGACGATGAGCCCGGACATGGCCCAGAAGGAGATCGCGCTGATCTCCTTCATCGGCAACCTCGAGAACATCGGCGACATCATCGACAAGAACCTCATGGAGCTGGCGCGCAAGAAGCTCTACCAGGGACGCCGCTTCTCGGAGGCGGGGGAGGCCGAGCTGATCGAGTTCCACGGCATGGTCTCGAAGAACCTCGAGCGAGCGATCGCCGGCTTCGCGGCCAACGATCGGAGCCTCGCCCAGGAGGTGCTCGACCAGCGGCCGGTGGTGCGGCAGCGTGAGCGGGAGCTGCGCGACTCGCACCTCGCCCGGCTGCGGCGCGGCCTCGCCGAGTCGCTCGAGACCTCCGAGATCCACCTGGACGTGCTGACCAACCTCAAGCGGATCTCCTCCCACATCACCGCGCTGGTGTACCCGATCCTGGAGGAGGAGACGTAGTGGCGAACCGACTCCGCATCCTGCTGATGGCCTCGGAGGTCGCGCCCTTCGCCAAGACCGGCGGGCTCGCCGACGTGGCGGGGGCGCTGCCGCGCGCGCTGGCCGCCCTCGGCCACGACGTGCGCGTCATGATGCCCAGGTACCGCGGGGCCGAGGCGCACGCGACCGATTCGCGCATCGTCGTGCCGACCATCCGGGTGCCGCTCGGCGACCGGTCCGCGGAAGGGGCGCTGATCGAGGCCCACGGCCCCTCCGGCGTGCCGGTGTACCTCCTGGAGCACGAGCACTACTACAACCGCGACAGCCTCTACGGCACCGCCGACGGCGACTACTGGGACAACTGCGAGCGGTTCGTCTTCTTCTGCCGCGCCGGGCTCGAGGGACTCGCCCAGCTCGACGCCGCGCGCCCGGGCGTCCGGTGGCAGCCCCAGCTCATCCACGCCAACGACTGGCAGACCGGGCTCGTGCCGGTCTACCTCCGCACGCTTTACCGCGACCATCCATTCCTGGGCGGCCTCGCCTCCGTCTTCACCATCCACAACCTGGCCTACCAGGGCGTGTTCTGGCACTACGACATGCCGATGACCGGGCTCGGCTGGGACCTCTTCACCCCCGCCGGCATCGAGTTCTACGGCAAGCTCAACTTCCTGAAGGGGGCGCTGATCTTCTCCGACCTGCTCACCACCGTGAGCCGCACCTACGCGCGTGAAATCCGCACCAGCGCGTTCGGCAACGGGCTCGAGGGGGTGCTCGAGGAGCGCAGCCGAGACCTCCACGGGGTGGTCAACGGCATCGACTACGAGGTCTGGAACCCGCAGAAGGATGCGGCCATCGCCCATCCCTACTCCACGGAGGACCCGGAGCCGAAGGCGATCTGCCGCGAGATGCTGCGGCGGGAGTGGGCTCTCGAGGACGCGGGCGGCCCGATCATCGGGGTGGTGACGCGGCTGGCCGAGCAGAAAGGCATGGACCTGGTGCTGGAGGCGCTCCCCGGCATCCTCGCCGAGGGTTGCCAGCTGGTCGTGCTGGGCTCGGGCGACGCGCGCCTCGAGGAGGCCTTCCGCGCCGCCGCGGTCGCGCATCCCGGCCAGGTCGCGGTGCGCATCGGCTACGACGACGACCTCGCGCGGCGCATCTACGCCGGCACCGACGCGTTCCTGATGCCCTCGCGCTACGAGCCGTGCGGCCTGGGCCAGCTCATCGCGCTTCGCTACGGAGGGGCGCCGGTGGTGCGGCGCACCGGCGGGCTCGCCGACACCGTCGCCGAGTTCGATCCGGCGCGGCGCACCGGCACTGGCTTCGTGTTCGATCCCTTCACTCCCGACGCGCTGCTCGCGGCGGTGCGGCGGGCCGCCTCCACGTTCCGGCAGCCGTCCGTCTGGAAGGCGCTGGTCAAGAACGCGATGGCCGAGGATTTCTCCTGGGACGCCTCGGCGCGGGAATACGTCACTCTCTACCGCAAGGCGCTCAAGGCGCGGAGCGGCCGCTAGCCACGGAGGCCGGGATGAAGAAGATCGAGGCGGTGATCAAGCCGTTCAAGCTCGACGACGTGAAGGAAGCGCTGAACGAGCTCGGCGTGGTCGGCATGACGGTCACCGAGGTGCGCGGCTTCGGCCGCCAGAAAGGGCACACCGAGCTCTACCGCGGCTCCGAGTACACGATCGACTTCCTGCCCAAGGTGAAGGTGGAGGTGGTGGTGCCGGACAACCTGGTGGACAAGGTGGTCTCGGTGATCTGCCAGGCGGCCAAGACCGGGTCCATCGGCGACGGCAAGGTCTTCGTCCTCTCGATGGGGGAGGCGATCCGCATCCGCACCGGCGAGCGGGGCGAAGCCGCGATCTAGATGCCGGCCGGGCGGACGGTCAACCGTCTCAGTCTTTGAGGCCCTTCATCTGCGGGGGCCAAGAAATGGCCCCCGCACTCCCCCCGACGGCGGGCAACCGGTGACGGCCAGAAGCGGCAGCCCCGCACTCGCCCCGACGGCGGGCACCCCGTGACGGCCCGACGCGGCGCCCCCGCACTCGCCCCGACGGCGGGCACCCCGTGACGGCCGGAAGCGGCAGCCCGCACTCGCCCCGACGGCGGGCAACCGGTGACGGCCAGAAGCGGCAGCCCCGCACTCCCCCCGACGGCGGGCAACCGGTGACTCCTGTCGGCCGACGACCCGTGCTGGACCTGCTCGCGGTGTCGCCCGACGATCGCGGCGCGCGGCGCGAGCTCAAGCGGGTGGGCTTCGCCGACCCCGCGGCGGCGCTGCGCAACCTGCACGCGCTGACCCCGACGCCGCGCGAGGCCAGGATGCTGGCTCCCGCGCTGCCCCGGCTGCTCGCCGAGCTGGCCGCCGCGCCCGACCCCGACATGGCGCTGAACAACCTGGAGCGCCTCGCTTCCCAGGGCGAGCGCGCCGCGTTCCTCCGGCTCGTGACCGCCCATCCGGGCGCCATCCCGCTGCTGGCCCGCCTGGGCGGGACGAGCCAGTTCCTGGCCGACACCCTGAGGCGCTACCCCACGCTGCTGCCCTGGCTGCTCGAGGCGCGCACGATGCGACAGTGGCTCGCCGATGAATTGGCCGCGGACCTGGCCGCGAGCCTGGTGGCCTTCGACCGCCCGGAGGCGCGGCTGAACGCGCTGCGGCGCTTCAAGTACCGCCAGCTCCTCCGCATCGGCTGCCGCGACATCCTGGGCGACGCCGATCTCACCGTCACCACCGAGGAGCTCTCCTATCTCGCGGACGCCTGCCTCGCCGCCGCCTGGGAGTGGACGCGCGAGCGACTCGTGGGGCTCCACGGGGAGCCGATCGGCGCGGACGGCGCGCCCACCGGGCTCGCGGTCATCGGCATGGGCAAGCTGGGGGGGCTCGAGCTCAACTACTCCTCCGACATCGATCCGATCTTCGTCTACGGCGAGGACGGCGAGACCGCGGGCGGGGAATCCGGCCGCGTCGCCAACGGCGAGTTCTTCGCCCAGGCGGTGCGCGGCATCCTGAAGACGCTCGAGACGGTCACCGAGGAGGGGCACGTCTTCCGCGTGGACCTGCGCCTGCGTCCGGAGGGCCGCTCGGGGGCGCTGGTCCTCTCGGTCGACGGCTACCGCCGCTACTTCGCCGATCGCGCCGAGCTGTGGGAGCGCCAGGCCCTGATCAAGGCGCGCGCGTGCGCGGGCGACCCCGCGGTGGCGGCCCGCTTCTTCGAGGCGGTCCGCCCGTTCGTCTACCGGCCCGGCCTCGACCCGGCCATCGTGGGCCACGTGCGCGGGATGAAGGCCCAGATCGATCGCTCGCTGCGCGGCAAGGACGCCTCCCGCCGCAACATCAAGCTCGGGCGCGGCGGCATCCGCGAGGTCGAGTTCCTGGTGCAGGCGCTCCAGCTCCTCTACGGCGGCGACGATCCCTGGTTGCGGGAGCGGAACAGCCTGCGGGCCATCTTCCGCCTGACCGAGCGGGGCTACCTGCCTCCCGCGCTCGGCCGCGAGCTGGGTCTCGCGCTGGTCTATCTGCGGACCGTCGAGCACCGCCTCCAGATCGTGCACGAGTTCCAGACCCACACCCTGCCGGAGGAGCCGGCGGCCCTGGGCCTCCTGGCCCGGCGCATGGGCGTGAGCCTGCCCCCCGCCGCGGCGGCCCGCCGCTTCCTCGCCCGGCACCGGCGCGTCACCACCCTGGTGCACCGGGCCTTCCGCGAGTTCTTCGCCGCGCCGCCCGCGGCGGCCGCGGTGCCGGTGCGCATCCCGAGCTACACCGCGCTCAAGGCTACCGGCTTCGCGGATCCGGACCGCGCGCGCCAGAACCTCCGCCGTGTCCTGGAGGGGCGCCCGCTCGTCCCGTACCCGGCCGCGGCCGGGCGCGCGATCGCCCGGCTCTTCCCGGTGCTGCTCGACGCGCTCTGGCAGAGCCCGGATCCCGACGAGGCGCTCGGCCAGCTCGAGCGCTTCGTCTCGGCGGCCGGTCCGCGCACCGCGTACCTGGATCTCCTCGCCGACCGGCCCGAGCTGCTCACGAACCTGGTGAGGCTCTGCGCGCGGGGGGAGCTGCTCACCGAGCTCCTGGTGAGCCAGCCCGAGCTGCTCAACGGGCTCGCGAGCCCGGAGACCTTCGCGGCCCACAAGGGCAAGCGTCAGCTCCGGGCCGAGCTGGCCCCGGTGCTCGCGCCGCGGCTCGAGCCCGGCGAGCGGCGCGATCGCCTGCGGCGACTCAAGCAGGCGCTCGAGCTCGGCATCATCTGGCGGATGCTGCTCGGCGTGACCGACGCCGAGCGCTTCTCGCTCGAGATGACCGCGCTGGGCGAGGCCGCGCTCGCGGTCGCGTGGATGCTGGCCCTCGAGGAGACCGCGGCCCATCTGGGTGTCCCGCGCGACCGGCGTGGGCGCCTGGTCCCCGCCGCGATCATCGGACTCGGCAAGTTCGGCGGGCGCGAGCTCACCACCGGCTCCGACCTGGATCTCTTCGTCGTCTACGGCGGCGACGGCAAGACCGACGGGTCGGAACCGGTCGAGGCCCACGTCTTCTACGACCGGGCGGTGGAGGTCCTGAGCGGCCTGCTCGGCGACATCACCGCCGCCGGGGTGGCCTTCGCGGTGGACCTGCGCCTGCGCCCCGGCTCCAAGGGCAGCGGCTTCGCCTCGGCCGTCGACGTGATCGAGCGGTACTACCGCGAGTGGGCCGACCCCTGGGAGCGCCAGACCCTCACGCGCGCCCGGCTCGTGGGCGGCGATCCGCGGCTCGGGCGGCTGGTGCGGCGTCGAATCCGTGGCCTGCTGTACGGGCCGGAGGCCCTGCCCCCCGACCTGAAGGAGATGCGCGAGCTGCGGGCGCGGATGGAGCGCGAGCTCGGCAAGGAGACGCCGGGACGCCTGCACGTGAAGTTCGGCCGGGGCGGGCTGGTGGACGTGGAGTTCATCACCCAGGCCCTGCAGATGCAGCACGGGGCCCGCCACCCCGCGGTCCGCCGGGCCAGTACCCTCGCGGCCATCCGTGGCATCGCGTCGGCCGGCCTCCTGCCGCCGGCCGACTGCGACGCGCTGGCCGAGCAGTACCGCTTCCTGCGGCGCGTGTCGCTCGGCCTGCGACTTTTCGGCACCCGGCCGTCCGACACCCTCGAAGTGGCGGGCCCGAACCCGGCGCGGCTCGCCAAGACGCTCGAGTATCCCTCGCGCAAGGAGTTCCTCGACGACTATCGCCGCCGCGTCGCGTGGGTCCGCGGGCTCTACGACCGCGTCGTGCCGAGGTGACGGGCGGCCGCGCCGCCCGGCTCCTTCGCGTCCCGCGTGATGTGCGCGCCCAGCGCGCGCAGGCGCTCGTCGATGCGCTCGTAGCCGCGGTCCACCTGGTGCGCGTTCATGATGACCGACGTGCCCCGGGCGCAGAGCGCGGCGCCGATGAGGGCCATGCCGGCGCGGATGTCGGGCGAGACGATCGGGGCGCCGCGCAGCTCGGAGGGGCCGACCACGACCGCGCGGTGGGGATCGCACAGGACGATCCGCGCGCCCATCGCGATCAGGCTGTCCACGAAGAAGAGCCGGCTCTCGAACAGCTTCTCGTGGATCAGGATGGTCCCGTGGCTCTGGGTGGCCAGCACCAGGGCGAGCGAGGTCAGGTCGGCCGGAAAGCCCGGCCACGGCGCGTCGTCCACCTTGGGGATGGCGCCGTCGGCGTCGGCGGCCACCCGCAGCTCCTGCGATCCGGGGACCAGCAGCGTCGTCCCCTCGAGCGCGGTCTCCACCCCCAGCCGGCGGTAGGCGAGCCGGATCATCCGCAGGTCGTCGGGCACCACGTCGCGGATGCGGAGCTCGCCGCCGGTCATGGCGGCGAGCGCCACGAAGGAGCCGATCTCGATGTGATCGGGGCCGAGGCGGTGCCGGCCGGGGTGAAG
>DATJIR010000003.1:0-19441 GCA_035493135.1 Verrucomicrobiia bacterium | reverse complement strand
CGTCCTCGCCGAAGGTGTCGATGAGCTCGGCCACGAAGGGGCCGCCGGTGGTGGCGACGAGGCGCTCGAACACCGCGCGGTCGATCGCGCCCGCCGCGGGCGCGGCCGGCTCCGCGGGGCCCGCCGGCGCCGCGTCCCGATGCGCGGGCGAGCGTCCGAGGGCCGCGACCAGCTCCTCGACCCGGATCGGCTTGGCCACGTAGTCGTCCATGCCGGCCGCCACGCACAGCTCCCGGTCTCCCTGCATCGCATTCGCGGTCATGGCCACGATGCGGGGCCGGGCGGCCGGCCAGCGGCGGTTGATCTCCCGGGAGGCCTCGAAGCCGTCGAGCTCCGGCATCTGCACGTCCATGAGCACCACGTCGTAGGTCTGGCGCTCGACCGCCTCGATGGCCTCGAGGCCGTTGGCGGCCACGTCCGCCCGGTAGCCCATCTGGGCGAGGAGCCGCAGGGCCACCTTCTGGTTCACCACGTTGTCCTCGGCCAGGAGGATCCGGAGCGGGTGGCGGCGGGCCATCTCGGGATCGAGCTCGCTGCGCGCGGCCGCCCGCGCGGCCACGTGGACCGGCTGATCGGCCACCACCGAGACCAGCGCGTCGAAGAGCTGCGATGGCTTGATGGGCTTGTGGAGATACGCGGCGAAGCCCTCGTCCTCGGCGTGCGCCTCGCGGCGGCCGAGCGAGGTGAAGAGGATCAGGGGCAGGGGGCTCCCCGCGGGCAGCTGACGGATGGCGTGGGCGAGGGCGACGCCGTCCATCTCCGGCATGTGCATGTCCAGGATCGCCACGTCGAAGCGCTCGCCGGCCTGGATCCACCCGAGGGCCTCGAGCGGCGACTCCGAGGCGCGCGACGGCATGCCCCAGTTGTCGAGGTGCGCGGTGACGATGCGCCGGTTGGTGGCGTTGTCGTCCACCACGAGCACGCGCTTGTCGCGCAGCGACGGCTGCACGCCGCTCAGGTCGCGCCGGAGCGGGACCGGCACCTCGGTGGCCACGGCCGGGATCGTGAAGTGGAACTCGCTGCCGGTCCCGACTAGGCTGGTGACGCCGATCTTGCCGCCCATCAGCTCGGTGAGCCGCTGGCTGATCGCGAGACCCAGCCCGGTGCCCCCGTACCGGCGGGTGGTCGAGGCGTCGACCTGGCTGAAGGACTGGAACAGGCGGCTCAGGCGGTCCGCCGGGATGCCGATGCCGGTGTCGCGCACCGTGAAGGTCAGCTCGTGTCGGCGCTTCCCGCGGCCGGTCCGGCGCGCGCTCACCGAGAGCACGACCTCGCCCCGCTCGGTGAACTTGACCGCGTTCGAGAGCAGGTTCAGCAGCACCTGGCGGAGCCGGGTCACGTCGCCCACGATCGCGGCGGGCACCCCGTCGCCCATCAGGTAGGCCAGGTCGATCCCCTTCTCGGCCGCGCGGGTGGCCACGAGGTCGAGGGCGCCCTCGACGCACTCCCGCAGGTCGAAGGGCTGGGCCTCCAGCTCGAGCTTGCCCGCCTCGATCTTCGAGAAGTCGAGGATGTCGTTGATCACGGTGAGGAGGGTGTCGCCGCTGCCGCGAATGACCTCCGCGTAGTCGCGCTGCTCCTCGGTCAGCCGGGTGTTGAGCAGGAGCCCGCTCATGCCGATCACCGCGTTCATCGGGGTGCGGATCTCGTGGCTCATGGTGGCCAGGAAGGCGCCCTTGGCCTCGTTGGCCGCCTCCGCCTCCTGCCGGGCGCGCAGGAGCTCGGTGATGTCGTGGTAGATCCCGATCATGCCGACCTTGGCGCCGTCGACGACCACGGGCATCGACGAGATCTCCACGTCGACCATGGTTCCGTCCTTCCGGGCGCGCCGGGCCATCGCGCGGATCCACTCGCCGGCGAGCGTCTGGCGGATGTTGGCGCGCACCTCCTCGCGCAGCTCCGGGGTCGAGATCAAGTCTTCCATGCCTCGGCCGAGCGCCTCTGCTGGAACATATCCGAAGAGACGCTCAGCCCCCGGGTTCCACCCGATCACGGTGCCGGCGAGGTCCATGGTGACGATGGCCACGGGGCTCGTCTCCACTAGGGCGTCGGCGTACTGCTTCTGGCGCTGGATCTCCTGGAAGAGACGGGCGTTGTGGATGGCCAGCACCGACTGAGTCGCGAACGTCTGGAGCATCGCGACGACCTCGGGCGAGAACGCGCCGCGCTCCCGACGGATGATCACGAGCCCCCCGAGCAGCCGGTCCTCGCGGACGAGCGGCACCGCGAGGAGCGAGCTCATGCCCTGCGCGACGAGCCGCTCACGCGCCTGGGGTGCGACGAGCTCCCAGTCGGCCTGGATGTCGGCGACCTGGACCGGCGCCCGCGTGACCGCGGCTCGACCGATCGCCCCCTCCCCGAGCCGGATGGGCGCGGCCCGCATCGTCTCGATGTACTCCGCAGTCATCCGGTGCGTAGCCCGCTGCTGGAACGTCCCGCTGGCCTCGTCGAACTCGTACACCACGCCCTGGTCGCTGCCGGACAGCTGCACCGCGCGGCCCACGATGGTCTCGAGCACCGCGTCGAGATCGAGGGTGGAGCTGACCGCCTGGCTCACCTCGCCGAGCGCCTGCAGCTCGCCGACCGAGCGCGTCAGCTGGGCGGTCCGGGCCTGCAGCTCGTTGAAGAGACGGACGTTCTCGATGGCGATCCCCGCCTGGTCGGTGAAGGTCTGCAGCAGCGGGATCTCTTCGCTCAGGAATGGATCGGGCTCGCCGCCGCGTCCGCTCCGCATGATCGCGAGGGCTCCCAGCGCGTGGCCCTCCCGCATGATCGGGACCGCGAGCACGCTCCGGTAGCCCGCCGAGCGAGCCAGCTCACGCACGAACTCGGACACCTGCGAGTCCGCCGCAATGTCAGTGACGTTGACGACCTGCCCTCCGCGGATGGCCCTGGCCACGAGGGTCCGGCTGTCCGACAAGCGTTGGGGGAACGAGCCGTAGAACTGCTCCATGGCCTCCGGCGGCAGATTGGCGTGGGCGGCGAAGTGGATCAGGTCGCCGTCGAGCCGGTAGACCAGGGCGAACCGCGCGTGGCAGAGGCGGACCGCGTTCCGCACGATCGCGTCGAAGACCGGCTGCGTGTCGGTCGCGGATCCGCTCATGACGCGCAGCACGTCGGCGGTCGCGGTCTGCTGCTCCAGGGCGTTGGTGAGATCGCGATTACGGGCGTCCAGCTCCTTGAAGAGCCGGACGTTCTCGATCGCGATCAACGCCTGCTCGGCGAATGTGCTGAGGAGCTTGACCTGCGCGTCGCTGAAGGAGCCGGGCTCGGCCCGCCCGACCGTGATCGCGCCGATCGCGCGCCCCTCGCGTAGCATCGGGACGCCCAGCAGGGCCCGGAACCCGGCCGCCACCGCGGCCTCCTGGATCCGGTAGCTCGGGTCCGACAGCACGTCGGGAATGTGGACGATCGCCCGCTCGTGGATGACGCGCGCCGCACCCCCCGCGGGGCCCGGACGTATGGGGAACGTTTGCCGGAGAGCCGCGACGCCGGCCGGGTCCGAGCCGAAGACGGCGTCCAGATGGACCCATTCCCCGTCCGAGCGGGTCACCGCGCTCACCTCCGCGCCACACAGGCGGACCGCGCTCTCGGCGATGATGTCGAAGACCGGCTGGATGTCGGTCGGCGAGCGGGAGATGACGCGCAGGATCTCCCCGGTGGCGGTTTGCTGTTCCAGGGTCTCGGTGAGATCGCGATTGCGGACGTCCAGCTCGCGGAACAGGCGGACGTTCTCGATCGCGATCACCGCCTGGTCCGCGAAGGTCTTGAGCAGCGCGACCTGGCTCTCGGAGAAGGGCCCCTCGACCTTGGCCACGACGATGGCCCCGATCGCCTGCCCCTCGCGGAGCATGGGCACCACCAGGAGGGTCTGGTAGCCCTGCGCGATCGCGAGCTCCCGCGAGCTCGCGGCCACGGTGGGATCGTCCTGAATTCGGTGAACGTGGATGGTTCGGGCTTCCCGGACCGCGCGAGCGGTGACGTGGTCGCGCGTCACCGGCATCGGGAACAGGCGGTGGGCGGTCGCCAGCCCCTCCGGCGACCAGTTGTGGTGCGACACAAGATGCAGGAGGCCCCCGTCCAGCCGTACCGCGGCGCCGTGCAGGGCGTCGCAGAGGCGCACCGCGTTCGTCACCACCGCGTCGAAGACCGGCTGGACGTCGGTGGGCGAGCTCGAGATGACGCGCAGGATCTCGCCGGTGGCGGTCTGCTGCTCCAGGGTCTCGGTGAGGTCGCGGTTGCGGACCTCCAGCTCCTTGAACAGATGGACGTTCTGGATCGCGATGACCGCCTGGTCGGCGAACGTCTTCAGGAGCGCGATCTGGGAGTCCGAGAACGGACCCGGCTCGGCCCGGGCCACCATGATGACCCCGATGGGCTCCCCCTCCCGCATCATCGGCACGTACAGTCCACTGCGCATCCCGACCGCGCGGGTCAGGTCGCGATGCCGGTACTCCGGATCCTGCTCCACGTCCGGGATGTGGACCACCGCCCGCTCCAGGATCGTCCGGCCGGAGCCGTGATCGCGAGTCGGTCGGACCGGATAGATGCGACGGACTTCCTCCATCCCCTCGTCGGTGAAGTTGTGCTGGGCGACCTGGCGGATCAGCCCGCCGTCGTACTCCATGAGCGCGCTGAAGAGCCCGTCGCAGAGCCGGACCACGCTGCGGACGATCGTGTCGAAGACCGGCTGCACGTCGGTCGGGGAGCTCGAGATGACCTGCAGGATCCCGCTGGTCGCGGTCTGCTGGTCCAGTAGCTCGGTCAGGGCGCGGTTGCGGGCCTCCAGCTCCTTGAAGAGCCGGACGTTGGCGATCGCGATCACCGCCTGATCGGCGAACGTCTTCAGCAAGGCGGTCTGCTCGTCCGAGAAGGGACGGGCTGTCCCCCACCGCTGGAGGGTGATCGCGCCGATCGAGTGTCCGTCGCGGAGCATCGGCACCGAGAGCAGGCTGCGGAGGCCCGCCGCGTCCCGCAGCCCGCCCAGGGCGTACTCGGAATCGTCGCGGACGTCGGGGATGTGGACGGGACGACCGGTCGTGATCGCCCGGCCGGTCGCGTGGCCCCGGTTTGCCGGCATCGGGTAGGATTGCCGCAGCGCACTGGCCTGCTCGGAGTTCGCGTTGTCGGTGGCCTCGAGGTCCACCATCCCGTTGTCATAGGTGAAGACGGCGGCCGACTCCGCCGCGCACAGGGCCCGCGCGTTGCGGACGATCGTATCGAACACGGGCTGCACGTCGGTCGGGGAGCTCGAGATGACCCGCAAGATCTCGCCGGTCGCGGTCTGCTGATCCAGCGATTCGGTCAGAGCCCGATTGCGCTCCTCCAGTGCCTTGAACAGGCGGACGTTCTCGATCGCGATGACCGCCTGATCGGCGAAGGTCTGGAGCAGAGCGACTTGCCGGTCAGTGAACAGGTGAGCTTCCGCGCGCAGGATCGCGATCACACCGATCGCGATCCCCTCTCGCATCATGGGAACGCAGAGGACGGTGCGGAAGCCGATTCGCCGCGCGTTCTCGCAGCTCTCCGGGTACTCGTCGACCTCGGTCTGGGTGTCCAGGAGATGGATGGTGCGCCCATCGAGGACCGCCCGGCCGGCGGCGGTGCCGGGCACCACGGGGAGAGAAAACTCGCCAGGGGGCAGGGCAATGCTCGTGCCGTGGTGCGCGACGAGCGGGAGCCGATCGCCGTCCCGTCGGTAGATGGCGGCGTCGAACGATTCGCACAGCCGGGCCGCGCTCTCCGCGACGGTGTCGAACACGGGCTGGACGTCGGTGGGCGAGCTCGAGATGACCCGCAGGATCTCGGCGGTCGCGGTCTGCTGCTCCAGCGACTCGGTGAGGGCACCGTTGCGGGCCTGCAGCTCGGTGAGGAGCCGAACGTTCTCGATCGCGATGACCGCTTGGTCGGCGAAGGTCGTCACCAGTTCGATCTGCTTGTCCGTGAAGGGCTCGACCTTCGCCTTCAGGATGACAATCACGCCGAGGAGCAGGTCCTCCCGCAGCATCGGGACGGCCAGGACCGTGCGATAGTCTTGCTCCTTGATCAGCGGGCCGTACTCGTAGCCCGACACCGCGAGCACATCCGGAACGTGGACCGGCCGCCGCTCAGCGGCCGCGCGGCCTGCCACCGAGCCGAGTCCGGGCCGGGTGGGGTGGCGCTCGAGGTACTCCTGGAAGCCCGGCCAGGCCCCGTAAGCGGCCGCAAAGCGCAGCACCTCGCCGTCGAACCGGAAGATGTGGCCTCGGGTTGCCCCGCAGAGCCGGGTGGCATTTTCCACGACCGTATCGAGGACCGGCTGGAGATCGACGGTCGAGCGGCTGATGACCTTGAGCACCTCGCCGGTCGCGGTCTGCTGCTCGAGCGCCTCGCTGAGCGCGCCGTTGCGCGCCCCGAGCTCCTTGAACAGCCGCACGTTCTCGATCGCGATGACCGCCTGATCGGCGAAGACCTGGACCAGCTCGAGCTGCCGGTCGGAGAAGGGCTGCATCTGGGTCCGGAACAAGACGATCGCCCCGAGCGGGGTGCCCTCGCGGAGGAGCGGGGTGGCCAGGATGGTGTGGTGCCCGAACCGGCGCTGGAGGTCCCGGCCGACCGGCAGCTCGTCCTCCGGCTCGGCGGCCAGGTCGTGGACGTGGACGCTCTGTCGCTGGAGGACGCAGCGCCCGCTCACCGAGCCGGAGGTCAGCGGCACCGTGAGCACCTCGATGCCGCCCGAGCGGGAGGCGAGCTCGCGGCCGAACGGACCGACCGCGGCCGCCCCGCGCAGCACGTCGCCGTCGACGCGCAGGATCGCCACGTCTGGCGCCCCGCAGAAGCGCGCCGCGGCCTGGACGACCGTCTCGAGGACGGGGCGGATGTCGGTGGGCGAGCTCGAGATCGCGCGCAGGATCTCCGCGGTCGCAGTCTGCTGCTCAAGGGACTCGGTGAGGTCGCGGTTGCGCGCCTGCACCTCCTGGAACAGGCGAACGTTCTCGATCGCGATCACCGCCTGGTCGGCGAAGGCCTTCAGCAGTTCGACGCGCTGGTCGCTGAACAGCCCAGGGGTTGGTCGCCCGACGAAGATGACGCCGATGACCTGACCGTCCCGCAGCATCGGCACCCCGAGGCCGCTCCGCCACCCGGCCGACCGGGCCGCGGTCTTCATCGCGTACGTGGGGTCGCTCATCACGTCCGCCACGTGGACCACCGCCCGGTCCCGGAACACCCGCGAGGTGATGTTGTCGAAGTCGAGCGGCAACGGGAACACCCGGCGTACCGCCTCGACCCCGGCCCGGGTCACCCCGTGGAGCGCGGCCAGCTGCAACCGGACGCCGTCGAAGCGGGAGACGACGGCGACTTCAGCGCCGCAGAGCTTGGCCGCGCGCTCCGCGATGAGGTCGAACACCGGCTGCGCATCAGCGGGTGAGCTCGAGATCACCCGCAGGACCTCGCTCATCGCGGCCTGCTGCTCGAGGGCTTCCGCGAGTCGCTCCGCGAGGCTGCGGAGGGATGGCCCCGGGGCGGGCCGCCGTGTCCCGGCCCTGGGCACAGTCTTCACCTTTTTGGGGGCGGCCTTCCTTGGCCCGGAACCGCGGGGCATCCGCTCTCCTGGACGTAGGCTCACTCCCCCGCGAGGACGGGAGAGTGGTCGGCCAAGGCTACGCGATAGGCAGGCGCTTTCACAAGAGCAAACCGGTACCGACTCCGCTTGACGCGCCCGCGGCCTGCCCCGATACTCGACGGTCATGAGCCCCGATACCGACGCCGGAGGCACGCGCGCCGCCGACGCCCTCGACCTGATCTTCCGCAAGGCCCGCACGCACCGGGCCTGGCTGGACCGCCCGGTGCCCGACGACCTCCTGCGCCGGGTGTACGAGCTGGCCGCCGAGGGGCCGACCAGCGCCAATTGCAGCCCGATGCGCGTGCTCTTCGTGAAATCGAGCGAAGCCAAGGAGCGGCTGCGACCGGCCCTGACCCCCGGCAACGTGGACAAGACCATGCATGCGCCGGTGACCGCGATCATCGGCCACGACCAGGAGTTCTACGAGCTCCTCCCGCGCCTGTTTCCCGCCGCCGACATGCGGGCCAACTTCGTGGGCAAGCCCGAGCTGATCGCGGCCACCGCCTTCCGCAACGGCAGCCTCCAGGGCGCCTACCTGATGCTGGCCGCCCGTGCCTTCGGGCTCGACTGCGGGGCCATGTCCGGCTTCGACAACGCCAAGGTGGATGCGGCCTTCTTCCCGGACGGGCGCGTGAAGTCCAACTTCCTGTGCAATCTCGGCTACGGCGACGCGAGCAAGCTCGGCCCCCGGCCCCCGCGGCTTCCGTTCGACGACGCCTGCCGCATCATCTGAGGGAGATCCGCTCATGGCCTCCAAGCTCCTCGGCGCGCACGTCAAGCGGAAGGAAGACCCGCGACTGATCACCGGCACCTCGCAGTACGTGGGCGACGTGGCGATGCCCGGCATGCAGCACGTGGCCTTCGTGCGGAGCCCGCACGCCCACGCGCGGATCCGCGGGATCAAGCCCGCCGGGGCCCTGAAGGTGCCGGGGGTCGTCGCGGTGGTGACCGGTCAGGAGCTCAGGCCGCACGTCAACACGATCCCCACCGCCCAGGCCTCCGCGGAGGGCGGCGAGGTGAGCGAGGTCCAGGCCGGCCGGCAGCACTACCCGCTCTCGGTCGGGCGGGTGCGCTACGTCGGGGAGCCGGTCGCCGCGGTCCTCGGGCTGTCGCCGGAGGCGGCGGCCGACGGCGCGGCCGCGGTCGAGGTGGACTGGGACCCGCTGCCTGCGGTGGCCGATCCCTTCGCGGCCATGGCCGACGGGGCGCCCCAGCTCTTCGACGACGCGCCCAAGAACATCGAGCACTCCAACACCATCAAGGCGGGTGACCCCGACAGCGCGTTCAGAGGGGCGCATAAGATAGTGAAGCAGCGCATGAACAGCCAGCGCCTCTCCGGCATCCCGATGGAGACGCGCGCGGTGATGGCTGCGCCCGACTTCGCGAGCGGGGGCCTCACGGTGTGGGCGACCCACCAGGCGCCCCACGTGCTCCGGGGCGGGCTGGCCGACGCACTCAAGATGCCGCAGAACCAGATCCGGGTGATCGCGCCCGAGGTCGGCGGCGGCTTCGGGGTCAAGTTCGGGACCTACCCGGAGGACGTGACGGTGGCCGCGCTCGCTCGCCTGCGGCGCGTGCCCCTGCGCTGGGTCGAGAGTCGCGTCGAGCACATGACCGGCACCACCCACGGCCGCGCCCAGATGACCGACCTCGAGGCCGCGGTGGACGCCGACGGCCGCATCCAGGGCCTGCGCATGCACGTGGTGGCCGACATCGGGGCCTACCCGATCTTCACGTTCATCCCCGACCTCACCCTGATGATGGGGGTGGGCGTCTACGCGGTGAAGAACGTGGAGCTCAAGAGCACCTGCGTGTTCACCAACACCACCTCCGTCGCGGCCTACCGGGGCGCGGGGCGGCCGGAGGCGGCCTACTACCTCGAGCGGCTCGTGGACTGCATCGCGCAGGAGCTGGGCAAGCCGCCGGAGGAGATCCGCCGGGTCAACTTCATCCCGCCGAGCGCCTTCCCGTACGCGGCGCCCACCGGGCAGAACTACGACAGCGGGGAGTACGCGAAGGCGCTCGACAAGAGCCTGCAGGTGTCGAAGTACACCGCGCTCCGGGCTGAGCAGCGCCAGCGCATCGAGAAGAACGACCGCAAGCTGCTCGGCATCGGCATGGCCTGCTACGTGGAGATGTGCGGCTTCGGGCCCTACGAGAGCGCGATGATCCGGGTCGAGCCGAGCGGCACCGTGACCGCCTACACCGGCGCCTCCGCGCACGGCCAGGGCCACGAGACCACCTTCGCCCAGCTCATCGCCGACTACCTGGGGGTGGACTTCGACCAGGTGGTGGTGCGCCACGGCGACACCACCGGCTCGCCGATGGGCTTCGGCACCGGCGGCAGCCGCAGCCTCGTGGTCGGCGGCTCGGCCATCGTGAAGGCCTCGGAGAAGGTGCAGGAGCGCGCCCGGCGCATCGCGGCCTCGATGCTCGAGGCCGCCTTCGAGGACGTGGTGGTGACCGACGGCAAGTACCATGTCAAGGGCGCGCCGGCCAAGAGCCTCGCCCTGGCCCAGATCGCGGAGAAGGCCTACGGCGAGGGGCTACCCGCCGGCATGGAACCCGGTCTCGAGGCGACCGAGTACTTCCGGCCGCCGCAGCTCGTGTATCCCTTCGGCGCGCACGTGGCGGTGGTCGAGGTGGACCGCGACACCGGCCACATCGCGCTGCGCGACTACACCTCGGTGGACGACTGCGGCACGCGGGTGAGCCCGACGCTGGTCGACGGGCAGGTGCACGGCGGCATCGCCCAGGGTGTCGCCCAGTCGCTGCTCGAGGAAGTGGTCTACGACCGGGACGGCCAGCTCGTCACCGGCTCGCTGATGGACTACGCGATCCCGCGCGCCGAGGACCTACCGTTCTTCGTGACCGACCAGACGGTGACCACGTCGCCCTTCAACCCGCTCGGGGCCAAGGGCATCGGCGAGGCCGCGACCATCGGCTCCACCCCGGCCATCGTCAACGCGGTGGTCGACGCACTGAAGCCGTTCGGGGTCCGCCACCTCGACATGCCGCTCCGCCCGGAGCGGGTGTGGCGGGCGATGCAGGGCGCCGGCTCGGCGCGCCGACCGTAGCGGCTCCCAACGCGTCGGCGCTTCCCGGCATCTTGACTCCCGGGCGGTCTGCCGCTAAGGTCGGCCTCCCGATGCGATGTCCCAGGTGCCAGCAGGACAACCCGCCTCACGCTCGATTCTGCCTCGGCTGCGGAGCCCGGCTCGCGCTTGCCTGCGGCTCCTGCGGGGTGGAGCTGCCCGGCGGCGCCCGCTTCTGCCTGCAGTGCGGTCAAGCGGTCGCAGGAGACACCGCGGCCCCGATGCGGTCGCCGGCCCCGGAGACCTACACCCCCAAGCACCTGGTCGAGAAGATCCTCACCTCCAAGGCGGCCCTCGAAGGCGAGCGCAAGCAGGTCACCGTGCTCTTCGCGGACCTGCAGGGCTCGATGGAGCTGCTCGCCGATCGCGATCCGGAGGAGGCGCGCAAGCTGCTCGACCCGGTGCTCGAGCGGATGATGGAAGCCGTCCACCGATACGAGGGAACCGTCAACCAGGTCATAGGCGACGGGATCATGGCCCTCTTCGGAGCGCCGCTCGCGCACGAGGATCACGCGGTCCGGGCGTGCTACGCCGCCCTCCGCATGCAGGAAGTGGTGAAGCGCTACGCCGAGGAGGTGCGGCGTGCCCACGGGATGACGGTCCGCATCCGCGTCGGACTCAACTCCGGCGAGGTCGTCGTGCGGGCCATCGGCAGCGACCTGCACATGGACTACACCGCGGTCGGCCAGACGACGCACCTCGCCGCGCGGATGGAGCAGCTCGCCGATCCCGGGAGCATCCTCCTGAGTCCCGCCACGCTCGAGCTGGCCGGGGGCTACGTGGAGGTGCGATCGCTCGGGCTCGTGCCGGTGAAGGGTCTCACGGCCCCGGTCGAGATCTACGAGCTGACCGGCGCCGGGACGGCGCGATCCCGGCTCCAGGCCACCGCCTCCCGGGGCCTCACGCCCTTCGTCGGACGCGACCCGGAGCTCGCGCATCTCGTCCGGGCGCAGGAGCAGGCCCGCGGCGGCCACGGCCAGCTCGTGGCGATCGTCGGCGAGGCGGGCGTGGGCAAGTCCCGGCTCTACCACGAGTTCATTCACTCCCATCGGGTCCAGGGCTGGCTCGTCCTGCAGGCCAGCGCGGTGTCCCACGGCAAGAGCATCAGCTACCTGCCGGTCATCGACCTCCTGAAGGCGTACTGCAAGCTCGAGGAGCGCGACGATCACCGCGCACTCCGGGAGAAGATCACCGGCAAGCTGTTCACCCTCGACGAGTCCCTGAAGCCGCTCCTGCCCGCGTTCTTCGGCCTCCTCGACGTGCCCGTCGACGATCCGCAGTGGCAGGCGCTCGATCCGGCGCAGCGGCGTCACCAGACGCTCGACGCCAACAAGCGCCTGCTGCTCCGTGAAGCGCAGGCTCAGCCGGTGGTCGTCATCTTCGAGGATCTCCACTGGGTCGACACCGAGACCCAGGCCCTGCTCGACAGCCTGGTGGCGAGCCTGCCCGCGGCCCGCCTGCTGATGCTCGTCAACTATCGCCCGGAGTACCAGCACGGCTGGGGCAGCAAGACGTACTACACGCAGCTACGCCTGGACGCGCTACCGGCCGAGAACGCCGGGGAGCTGCTCGAAGGTCTACTCGGAGGCGATCCGGGGCTGGCCCCGCTCAAGTCGCTGTTGACCGAGAGGACCTCGGGCAATCCCCTCTTCCTGGAGGAGAGCGTCAGGACCCTCGTCGAGACGCGGGCCCTGACCGGGACCCGCGGTGCCTACCGGCTCGCCCAGCCGGTCGAGGCGATCCAGGTGCCGGCCACGGTCCAGTCGATCCTGGCCTCCCGGATCGATCGCCTGCCCCTCGACGAGAAGCGTCTCCTGCAGTCCGCCGCGGTGATCGGAAAGGACGTCCCCCTCGGGCTTCTCCACGGGATCGCCGAGCTCCCGGACGAGGAGCTCCGGCCGGGACTCGCCCATCTCCAGGCGCCGAGTTCCTCTACGAGAAGAACCTCTTCCCGGACCTCGAGTACACGTTCAAGCACGCGCTCACCCACGACGTGGCCTACGGCAGCCTGCTGCAGGACCGGCGACGCGACCTGCACGCCAAGGTCATGGAGACGATCGAGGCACTGTACGCCGATCGCCCGATCGAGCAGATCGAGCGCCTCGCCCATCACGCGTTCCGAGGCGAGGTCTGGCCGAAGGCGGTGGGCTACCTCCGTCAGGCCGCCGGCAAGGCCTTCGCGCGGTCGGCCAACCGGGAGGCGGTGGCGTATCTCGAGCAGGCCCTCGCGGCCCTGGCCCATCTGCCCGAGTCCCGCGAGACGATGGAGCTGGCGATCGACCTTCGCTTCGAGATGCGGAGCTCGCTCTTCCCGCTCGGGGAAGTCGGGGCCATGCTGACCGTCCTCCGAGATGCGGAGCGCATCGCCACCGCGCTCGACGATCGCCGGCGGCTGGCCTGGGTGTCCGTCTACATGAGCCAGTATTCCTGGGTCACCGGCCACCTGAGCGAGGCGAGAGCGTCCGGGGAGCGCGCGGGAGCCATCGCCGAGGCGCTGGGGGATTCGCCGCTCCAGGCGGTCGCGAACTACTACGCCGGTGCGGCGTGCTTCGCCTCGACCGACTATCGGGCCGCCGAAGGCTTTCTCCGGAAGGCGCTGCACTACCTCGAAGGCGAGCTGAGCCGCGAGCGCTTCGGCCTGGCCGGCTTTCCCTCGGTTATGGCCCGGTGGCTGTTGGCGTCCTCACTCGCCGAGCGCGGCGAGTTCCCGGAAGGACTGATTCACGGCCAGGAAGGGCTGCTGATCGCCGACGAGCTTCGTCATCCGTACAGCTTGATCCTCATGTGCTGGGGGCTCGCGCTGCTCTACACCCTCAAGGGAGAGCTGAGCCGTGCCAGCGCGCAGCTCGAGCGTGCGCTGTCTCTCTGCCGCGACTGGACGGTGCCGGTCCTGTCACCGGTGACGGCCGGATTCCTGGGTTACCTGCAGGTCCTGTCCGGTCAGGTCGCGGAGGGCCTCGCGGCGCTGCAGCAGGGAGAACGGGACCAGGAAGCCAGCGGGCTGGCGCTCTATCATTCGCGCCTCGTCCTCTGGCTGGGGGAAGCCCTGATGCGGGCCGACCGGCTCGACGAGGCGCAGGCTCAAGCCGAGCGCGGGCGGGGCCTGACGCGCGAGCGCGGCGAGCGCGGCCTGGAGGCCTGGGCCTGCTGGCTCCTCGGTGAGATCGCCTCCCGTCGCGAGCCCGCCGAGGTCGAGACCGCCGAGGGTCACTACCGTCAGGCCGTGCTCCTGGCCGACGAGGGCGGCCTGTGTCCGCTCGTCGCCCGCTGTCACAGCGGGCTCGGCAGGCTCTACCGGCGCGGGAGCCAGCGATCGGCCGCGCAGGAGCATCTCGCGACCGCGACCGCGATGTACCGTCAGATGGACATGAGGTCCTGGGTCGAGCAGGCCGAGGCGGAGCTGGCGTCGCTGAGCTGAGGAGGGTATCTCGATGACCCAGCCGATCTCCGCCGTCGATCCGTATTCCCGCCGACGGGTGCGTGTGCTCGACACCGAGATGGTGTACGTCGACGCCGGCGCCGGCGATCCGGTCGTCTTCCTCCACGGCAACCCCACGTCGTCCTACCTCTGGCGCAACGTGATCCCGCACGTCGAGGGCGCGGCCCGCTGTCTCGCGCCCGACCTGGTCGGCATGGGCGACTCGGGCAAGGCGCCCGCCGGTTCCTACCGCTTCGTCGACCACGCGCGCTATCTCGACGCCTGGTTCGAGGCGCTCCACCTCACCCGCAACGTGACCCTGGTCGTGCACGACTGGGGCTCGGCGCTGGGCTTCCACTGGGCCCGGCGCCATCCCGAGCGGGTGCGCGGGCTCGTCTACATGGAGGCGCTCGTCCGGCCGGTGACGTGGGAGGAGTGGCCCGACGTCGCCCGGAAGGTTTTCCAGGCGATGCGCTCGCCGGCCGGCGAGGAGATGGTGCTGCAGAAGAACCTCTTCGTGGAGCGGATCCTTCCCCTGAGCGTGCTCCGCGGGCTCGGCGAGGCGGAGATGGCGGTCTACCGCCGGCCGTACCTCGAGGCCGGCGAGTCGCGGCGTCCCACTCTCACCTGGCCGCGGGAGATCCCGGTCGGCGGCGAGCCCGCGGACGTGGTCGCCATCGCGGACGGCTACGCGCGGTGGCTGGCCGCGAGCCCTCTGCCCAAGCTGTTCGTCAACGCCGCGCCGGGGACGATCCTCACCGGGGCCCAGCGCGAGTTCTGTCGTGGATGGTCCAACCAGGAAGAGATCACGGTGAAGGGCAGCCACTTCGTCCAGGAGGACTCGCCCGATGAGATCGGCCGGGCGGTGGCCCGCTTCGTGGGACGGCTGGGGGGCTGAGGCGGGGTCAGCGGAGGAAGGCGCGGACCACCCGGAGGAACTCGTCGAGCCGGTCGTGGTGCAGCCAGTGGCCGGCGCGATCGATGCCGACCACGGTGGCGTCGCGGAAGGGCGCGGCGCGCCCGTCCTCGGACGGGTTGCCGGAGCGGCTCTCGGTGCCGTAGAGCAGGAGCGTCGGGCAGGCGATGCGCGACCAGAGATCCTTGATGTCCTGCCCCCGCATGTCGTAGGGCGGGAACACCCGCACGTAGTTGTCGAACTTCCAGCTGTAGGTGCCGTCCTCGTTCTGGTTCACCCCGTGCACGGTGAGGTGGCGCGCCTGCTCCGCGGAGAGATGCGGGTTCTCCTCCTGCATGCGCCGGAAGGCGTCCTCGATCGAGGCGTAGCGGCGCGGCAGGCGGCCCGCCAGCCCGCGCTGCTCCCGGATCCATTCGTCCATGCGCGTGGCGATGGACTTGGCCGAGCGCTCGGCCCACGCCTTCGGCGACGGCCCGAGGCCCTCGATCGCGACCAGCCGGGCCACCGTCTCCGGGTAGATGCCCGCATAGCGGAGCGCCACGTTGCCGCCCAGCGAGTGGGCGATGATCGTGACCGGGGCCAGGCGCTGGCCGTGGATGAGCTGGGCGAGATCGTAGATGTAGCCGGTCATGGCATAGCTGCCGTCGGCGGACCACTGGCTGTCGCCGTGGCCGCGCAGGTCCGGCGCAATGATGTGCCAGTCGTCCCGGAGCGCGGCGGCCGCCCAGTCCCAGTTGCGACAGTGGTCCCGCCCGCCGTGGATCATGAGCAGCGGCGGCTTGTCGGGGTTGCCCCAGTCCACATAGTGCAGTCGCAGGCGCTGCGAGAAGAAGGTGTGCGAGGCGGGGCCGGGCATGCGGTCGGTCATCGGCGGGTCACCAGGTAGTCTACCGCGTGGCGGTGGCTGTCGAGGAGACCGGGCAGCCGCGCGGGCTCGCCGCGCCCCCAGCCGCATTCGGTGGCCACCCCGAAGTCGGCCACCGCGTCCCGCGCGCCGTCGATGCGCCGGCGGTCGCCCGCGCGGTCATCGTGGTGGAGCAGGCCCAGGTAGAGGCGCAGCCCGGGGGGCAGGGCGAGGTCCCGCAGCGGCGCGAAGTACGCGGGGTCGTCCCGCTCGCGCGGCACCGGGAGGTGGAGGAAGTCCACGCGCCGCTTCACGCGGGCGAGGATGGCGCGGGCCAGCGCGGCCAGGATCGCGGTGTCCTTGGGCATCACGAGGTGCTGATCGGCCGGGCTGCCGTAGCAGAGATGGAAGCCCATCTCCACGTCGGCGGGCACCGCGTCGCCCAGGCGGCCGAGCAGGGCGAAGATGCGCTCCTCGTAGTCGGGCGGGCGCGTGGGGAAATAGTTCTCGAGGACCAGCACCTCCTGGCAGATGTCCCACTGGATCGAGAGATCGGCGCGCGGGATGTCGGCCACGATCCGGTCGAGGTCGCGGCGCAGCGAGCGCTCGTAGGCCCGCTGGTAGCCGCCGTGGGCGCGCGGGCTCACGTACATGAACGCGCTCGACATCGGCGTGGGCAGGCAGACCTGGAAGCGCAGGTCCGCCGCGAGCGCGCCCTCCCGGCGCAGCCGATCGAAGAGGATCCACGACGCCCGCGCCGCCTCCGCGTAGCCGGTCGGGAACTCCACGCGGTCGGGATCGACCTCGGCCCGGAAGCGCAGGAGGGGGGCGCGGCGCAGGAGCGAGCCGTCCCACTGGCGCAGCTCGAGCAGCCCGGCCTCGGCGTCCACCTCGATGGCCGGGTGTCGCTCGAGCATCGCGCGCTGCCAGTAGATCCATCGGCGCCGCTCCCCGGTCTCGCCGTCCGGCATGCGCGAGAGCACGGGGCCGAGCGCCGAGCCGAGGCGGCGGAACACCTCCTCGGAGGACGGCAGGGGCACGCTGCCGATCAGGTGGGCGAGCCCGCGGCCCGCCGTTCCGCTCACGGGATCACCGCCCCGCGCTCGAGCGTGGCCACCCGGTCCGCCACCGCCTTCGCCACCGCGGGCTCGCGCTCGGTGAGGAGGACGCTCACGCCCTGGGCGCGGATGTCGCCGATCAGGCGGGCTACCGTGGGCCGGTCGTCCGCCGGTAGACGGCCGAGCGGGTCGTCGAGGAGCAGGAGCCGGGGCCGGAGGGCCAGGGCCTGGGCCAGCGCGAGCCGTCCCCTGGCCGCCACCGGCAGGCCGTCACGGCGCCGGCGCGCCTGGGTGGCGAGTCCGACGCGGTCGAGCAGCGCCGCGGCGCGCGTGCGGGCGCGCGAGCCGGGCCACTTGGCCAGCACCGCGGCGACCGCGCCCAGGCGCGGCCAGCGCACCGCCAGCGCCACCGCGTCGGCGACCGTGAGCGGCCAGGGCGACGACGGAAGCTCGCCGGCCCGCACCAGGCCCTGCTGGGCGAGCTCACGCGGCCCGAGCCCCGTCACCTCGCGGCCGTCGAAGATGAGCCGGCCCGACTCGGCGGGCAGGGACCCGCCGAGGCAGCGCAGGCACGCGGTCTTGCCGGATCCGGGCGGCCCGCAGAGGGCGAGGATCTCGCCCTCCTCGAGGGTGAATGAGAGCGCGTCGAGCACGGCGACGCGCCCCACGCGGGAGGTGAGGCCGACGACCTCGAGAATCTTCACGCCACGAGATCAGAGCGCGCGCGCCCGCCCGCGAGCACCACGTCCGGCTGCAATCGCATGGCGGCATCTTACAACTTTTCTGCTTGACAGCGTTTCCCGGCCGATCCGCTCCGCCGCGCGCGCCCCCGGGTTTACCAACCTCCTGCGGCGCGGATCGCGGGCGCGAGCGCCCGATCTGCTGCGCGGGACGAACCGCCATGGTCGGGCGCCCGTTTCGCGCCTCCTGGAGGCTCCCACGAGGCGGTGTAGAGTCGCCAAGGGCAGAAGGAGGGCTGCGGCTGTCGTCGCCACTCACCTCGCGTCGCCGACCTCGACCGCCTCGGCGACGAGATCGCCAAGCTGTCGGCCCATCTCGACGCGGCCACCGCCCGACTGCTCGCGCGAATCCGTGAGTTCGACGCCCGAGGCGGGTGAAACCGAGGCTTCCGCTCGTGCGCGGAGTGGCTGGCCTGGCGAGTTGGCCTGGAGCCAGGCGCGGCGCGCGAGCGGGTCCGCGTCGCCCGGGCGCTGGGCGCGCTGCCGCAACTCGCCGACGCCCTCGCGCGGGGGCAGCTCTCTTATTCCAAGGTCCGCGCCCTGACCCGCGTCGCCACGCCGGAGACCGAGGGGCGTCTGCTTGCGGTGGGGCGGGCGGGCACGGCCGTCCATGTGGAGCGGATCGTCCGAGGTTGGCGACAGCTGGACCGGCGGGCGGAGGCCCGTCTGGCGACCCGGCAGCACGCCGGCCGGGGCATCCACGTCTACCGGGCCGACGACGGCATGGTAGTGCTGCGCGGCCGGCTGGATCCCGAGACCGGGGCGCTGCTCCTGCGCGCGCTCGATGCCGCGCGGGAGACGCTGTATCAGCGGACGCGTGCGTCAGCGACCGGCGCCTCCGTCGCCGATCCCGGCCTCGAGCTCCCAACACGGGCGCAGCAGCAGGCCGACGCGCTGGGACTGCTCGCCGAGAGCGCGCTCCACCACGAGCTCGACCCCGGCGCGCCCGGCGAGCGGTACCAGGTGGTCATCCATGTCGACGCCGCTGTGCTGGCGGACCCGGAGGCCCCCGGCCAATCCGAGCTGCAGGAGGTGGGCCACGTTCCCGCGGGAACGTTGCGGCGCCTCGCGTGCGATGCGAGCAGGGTGGTGATGCGGCACGATGCGCAGGGCCGGCCCGGAGATCGGGGCCCGGACGCGCACTATCCCGCCGGCGCTCCGAAGGGCTCTGAGTCGCCGCGATCGGACCTGTCGCTTCCCGGGCTGCGAGGCACGCGGCAGGCAGGGCCATCACGTGCATCACTGGGCGCAGGGCGGGTCGACGACGCTGTCGAATCTCGTCCTGCTCTGTCGGCGCCATCACCGCGCGGTTCACGAGGAGGGCTACTGCGTGGCGCGCGCGCGGGATGGCACGCTGCGGTTCACCCGACCTGACGGGCGCGCGCTGCCCGACGTCCCGTCAGCTCCCGCGGTGCCTGCGGATCCGGTCAGGGCGCTCGAGAGGCGTCACGCCGCCGACGGCCTTCGGCTCCACGCGCGCACGGCGTGCCCTGCGTGGCTCGGGGAGCGGCTCGACCTGGGCTGGGCGATCGACGTGCTGCATCCGCTCGGGCGCCCGCCCCGATAGCCGGATTCAGTACCGGTTGGCGATCGGCAGCTCGTAGGCCGGGAAGAGGGTGATGATCTGGGCGCCCTTCGGCGTCACGATCACCTCCTCCTCGATACGCGCCGCCGAGGTGCCGTCGGTGGCCGGGCAATAGGTCTCCACCGCGAAGACCATGCCGGCCCGCAGCTCCATCGGGTCGTCGAAGGAGTTGAGCCGCGAGA
>DATJIR010000002.1:0-7516 GCA_035493135.1 Verrucomicrobiia bacterium | reverse complement strand
CTCCTGGTGATCCCGGTAGAAGACCTCGTAGAGGCGTCGCAGGAGAGCCGGGTGCTCGGCCAGGAAGTGATTGTGGGCCGCGGCCGCGCTCGACACGATGCTCATGCCGCCGGCCCTTGCCGGTCGCAAGCAGAAGAGGCTCACGTAGCTCGGAGGCGCCTCGCCCATGCTGCTGTCGGTGTGCATCTCGAGCGCCTCCGGCGTGAGGGCGCCGCGCGTATCGGGGGTGTACTCGCCGCCGTCGTGGCGCACGTCGTAGATCACGGTGCCCTTCCACTCCTGGGCGACCGGCGGCTCGAGGAAGCTCATCAGGATCCAGTAGAGCGCGATCGCCTCGTCGCGGCTCATGGCGTCCACCGGGAGCCGGTCGAGCACCACGAAGCCCGGGCCCTCCTCGAGCCGCGCCCGGACCTCGTCCATGAAGCGCGCGGCGGCGGCGAGCACGAAGTGCTCGGGCCGGAGCAGCAGGGTGGGCACCGGGGCGCGCCGCAGCTCGGCCAGCGCCGCGTCCAGTTCGGCCAGGACCGGAGCCGGCATCGGCATCAGGTACCGGTCGCGCGCCAGGGTGGGCCCGTGCCAGGCCCGGGGAGACGGGATCGGCGTGTCCAGCATGGCCGGCGCGGGGGAGGTCGTCACGGGCCGATTCTACCAGCCCCGCCCGCCGTGGCGCGTCGCCCCTTTACCTGCGGGCGGCCCCGCGCTAGCATGCGGCCCGCGACAGGAGAAGCGCACCCCGCAGGACCCAGGGGAGGGTCGTCATGACACACGCCTCGATGGCGCGGCGGATCGGAGCCCTGATCGTCGCCGTCGCCGGTCTCGCGCTCTTCGCGTGGCCGGTCATCGCCCAGCAGACCACCACGCCGCCCGCCGAGCCTCCGAAGCAGGAGGAGGTGCCCTTCTGGGCCATCGGGCGGCCCCCGGCCGGTGCGGGCGCGCAGATGGCGCCGGTGCCCGCGTTCCCGATTCCCACGCCGGCCGACAAGCTGCCGATCGCGAAGATGAAGGTGCCGCCCGGTTTCAAGGTCGAGGTCTACGCGGCCAACGTCTTCGACGCGCGCGGGCTCCGGCAGGGCGACAAGGGTACCGTCTTCGTCAGCTCGCTCTTCGGGGCCGGGAAGATCTACGCCCTGGTGGACAAGGGCGGCACCCGCGAGGTGAAGACCATCGCGGAGAAGCTGATGCTCCCGAACGGGATCGAGTTCCACAAGGGCTCGCTCTACGTCGCCACCCCGAAGGACATCACCCGCTACGACGACATCGAGGCCAAGCTCGACAGCCCGCCCGCGCCGGTGCTGGTCACCGACAAGCTCCCGGGCGACGTGCCGCACGGCTGGAAGTTCATCAAGATCGGGCCCGACGGCAAGCTCTACGTCCCGGTGGGAGCGAACTGCAACATCTGCGAGCCGGATCCGGAGAAGTACGCCCAGATCCGCCGCATGAACCTGGACGGTACCGGCGGGGAGATCGTGGCCCGCGGGGTGCGCAACACGGTGGGCTTCGACTTCCACCCGAAGACTGGCGAGCTGTACTTCACCGACAACCAGCGCGACTGGCTCTCGGAGGACCTGCCGAACGACGAGCTGAACCGCGTCACCAAGATCGGCCAGCACTTCGGATATCCCTACTGCCACCAGGGCGACTTCGCCGACCCACAGTTCGGCTGGGGCAAGGCCTGCGACGACTTCGTGAAGCCGGTCCTGCTGCTGGGGCCGCACTCGGCCCCGCTCGGCATGCGGTTCTACACCGGCAAGATGTTCCCGTCGAGGTACCAGAACGCCATCTTCATCGCCCGCCACGGGCCGTGGAACCGCACCAAGAAGTACGCGGGCGACGTGGTGGCGGTGTTCCTGAACCCCAACGGCACCGTGAAGTCGATGGAGCCCTTCCTCACCGGGCTCGTCGAGAACAACGCCTATCTCGGCCGGCCGGTGGACGTGCTGGTCATGAAGGACGGCTCGCTGCTCGTCTCCGACGACCACGCGGGCGCGGTGTACCGGATCAGCTACGGCAAGAAGTGACGTCTCGCCGCGGGCCGGGGGCGGTACGATCGTTCCCGGCCCGCGCCCTTTCTCCCGCGTGCCTTCCCTAGCCGTCCTGGTCGCCCTGGCGCTGCTCGCGCCGGCGGCGATCGCCCGGGCCCAGACGGTGGACGAGCGCTTCACGATCTGCCTGGCCTGTCACGGCGCCGACGGGCGGTCGCGGATCCCGGAGACGCCCTCACTCGGGGGGCAGCCGTCGTTCTTCGTCGTCGCCCAGCTCTTTCTCTTCCGGGAGGGTCGGCGAGAGAGCCCGGCCATGATCGCGGCGGCCAAGGGGCTCACCAACGACGACCTGATGGCCTTCGCCGAGCGCGTGACCAAGCTGCCGCCGCCCCGGCCGCCCGAGGATCCGCCCGACCCCGCGCGCTTCGCACGCGGCCGGACGCTGACCCTGCGCCATCCCTGCGGGGCCTGCCACAACCCGGACTTCTCGGGCCGCGAGCAGATGCCGCGCCTGGCGAATCAGCGGGAAGAGTACCTGCTCAAGGCCATGCGGGAGTACAAGAGCGGCGCGCGGCTCGGCTACGGCGGGGCCATGTCGCAGGAACTGGCTGGGCTCACCGACCAGGACCTGATCGACCTCGCGCACTTCCTCTCCCACCAGGGTGTAAAGCCCTGAAGGGACGAGTGGACCGGCTCAGAGGAACAGGTCGCTGATCTGCTGCAGGCGCCGGTCGGGCCGGGCGAGCTGCGACACGGCGGTGGCGCCGGGCTCGGGGTCTCGGTACACCTCGAGCCGCCGCTCGGGCAGATTCACGATCCAGTAGTCCGGCAGTCCGGCGCGGGCGTAGAGGCTGCCCTTGTGGATGCGATCCAAGGGTGAGGCTGGTCTCGCTGACCTCGATCACGGGCGACGGGCTGGACGGGTGAGCGGCCCGGTAGTCGCGAAAGGTCCCCGGCATCACCGCGGCTGCCCCGGGGCTCGGCGACGATCATCTGGCCCCCGAGGGGATCACCGGGGCGGAAGAAGCCCGCCTCGATCAGGCGGTCATATTCGACGCGCGTCCAGCGTCGCGTCCGCACGTTCGGGCCGGCCATACGAAGAGCCTAGCGAGCCCGTCGCGACCGGTCAATGTCTCCGGGAGTGGACGGCTGGAGGGCGGCCCAGACGCGCGCCGGTGACATCGGCAGGTCCAGCTCGCGCACCCCGCGCGTGCCGAGGGCGTCGAGCACCGCGTTCACCGCCGACGGGAGCGCACCGGCCACGCCCGATTCGCCCGCGCCCTTCACCCCGAGCGGGTTGGTGGTGCAGGAGACCCCGTGGTGGCCCACGCGAAGCGAGGGCAGGTCGTCGGCGCGCGGCACCATGTAGTCCATGAACGAGCCGGTGAGCAGCTGGCCGTGCTCGTCGTAGACGACGTGCTCGCCCAGCACCTGGCCCAGGCCCTGCGCGATGCCGCCGTGGATCTGCCCCTCGACGATGGTCTCGTGCACGATGCGCCCCACGTCGTCCACCGCCGCGTAGCCGACCACCGTGACCCGGCCGGTCTCGGGGTCGATCTCGACCTCGGTCACGTGGCAGCCGTTGGGGAAGCTCATCTGGGGCGAGACGAACTTGGCGGTGGTGTCGAGGCCGCCGGCGAGCTCGGCGGGCAGCCCGGGCAGCGTCCGGGCGCGGACGGCCAGGTCGAGCAGGCCGATCGCCCGGTCGGTGCCGCGGACGCGGAAGTATCCGGAGGCGAACTCGACGTCGGGGACGGCCGCCTCGAAGTAATGCGCCGCCACGCGGCGCCCTTTGTCGATCGCGCCGTCGCACGCGAGGACGGCCGCGCTGCCCGCCATCATCATGGAACGTGACGCGACGCTCGGCGTGCCGGCAGGCACGTGGTCACTGTCGCCCTGGACGAGGCGCACCGCGGCCGGATCGATTCCGAGCCGCGCCGCGATCACCGGGGGAAAGGTCGAGAGGTGCCCCTGGCCCATGGGCTGGGCCCCGGTATGGAGCGCGACGGTGCCGTCGGGGCCGAAGCGCAGGTCCGCCGTCTCGTCCAGGATGCCGCCCGCCACCTCGAGGAAGCAGCCGAGCCCGATGCCGCGCAGGCGCCCGGCCCGCTCCGAGCCGGCCCGGCGCGCCGGGAAGCCCTGCCAGTCGGCCAGCGCGAGCGCGCGATCCATCACGGTCTCGAACTCCCCGCTGTCGTAGACCGGCCCGTTGGGCGTGCGGTAGGGCATGGCCGCGGGCGGGATCAGGTTGCGGCGCCGCAGCTCGACGCGATCGATGCCGAGCGCGACCGCGGCCCGGTCGATGAGCCGCTCGATCACGTAGAGCGCCTCGGGACGCCCCGCGCCGCGATAGGGCCCGAGCGGCGCCGCGTTGGTGAAGGCAAGAATCACGTCGATGCCGATGACCGGGATGCGGTAGACGCTCGACAGGCAGTTCTTGGTGTTGTTGGTGCCGAAGACCGCCGCGAACGCGGTGACGTACGCGCCGAGGCCCACCCGGGTGCGCATGCGGAGGGCGAGGAAGCGCCCGTTGGCGTCGAGGGCGAGCTCGGCCTCGAGCATGCCGTCGCGGCCGGCGGTGTCGGCCAGGAAGCTCTCCACGCGCGTGGCCCGCCACTTCACCGGGCGGCCGACCCGCCGCGCCGCGAAGAGCAGCGCCGCGTACTCCGGGTAGGCCTGGACCTTCATGCCGAAGCCGCCGCCCACGTCGGGGGTGATCACGCGGAGTTGCTCGACGGGGACCTTGAGCACGCCCTCCGCCAGGAGCCGGCGGACGACCGCGACGCCCTGGGTGCTGGCGGTGAGGGTGTAGCGCCCGTCGGCGGGATTCCACTGGCCGATGGCCGCGCGTGGCTCCATCGCGGCCGGGGCGAGGCGCGTGTCGTGCAGGCGAACCCGCGCCACGTGGGCCGCGCCCGCCATCGCCGCCTCCACCGCGGCGGCGTCGCCGTCGCCCCAGTCGAATGCCACGTTGCCGGGCGCGTCCGGCCAGATCGCGGGAGCGCCCGGCGCCAGCGCGCGCTCCACGTCGGAGGCCGACGGGACCGGGTCGAGATCGACGGCCACCGCGGCCGCCGCGTCGGCCGCCTGCTCGGGGGTCTCGGCGATCGCGATCGCGATCGCCTCGCCCACGTAGCGGACCCGATCGATCGCGAGCGGAGGGATGGGCGCCGAGGCGAGCGGCCGGCCCCCGCGGCCGGGGAAGGCCGCGGCCGGGGGAATCGCTCCGAGGCCCGCGGCCTGCGCGTCGGCACCGGTCAGGACGGCGAGGACGCCGGGCAGCGCGAGCGCCCGGGCCGGATCGACGCCACGGATCCGCGCGTGGGCGACCGACGAGCGAACGAAGACAGCGTGGGCCTGGCCGGGCACGGCCACGTCGTCGGTGAAGCGACCACGGCCGCCGAGCAGCGGGCCGTCCTCGCTGCGCCGCCCGCCGGCGGTGCCGAAGCGCAGCGAGCACTCGGGGCGGCTCAATGCCGGCCGCTAGCTCCGGCCAATCAGTTCCGGCCGATCAATTTCGGCCGATCAATTTCGGAAGGACGGGTCCGTGCGATCCAGCCGGCGGAGCAGGCCCGGCCACACCAGCCGGCCCTGGCCTCCGTTGCGCCGCTGGTTCGCGACCGCGTTGGCGTAGCCCTTGTCCATGACTTCCTTGGGCACCGAGATCAGCTCCCCGCCGCCCGACTGGGCGCGCACCTGGATCTGGCACGAGGCCTCGAGGTAGTACATGTTGACGAAGGCGTCCGCCACCGTCTCGCCCACCGTGAGCAGACCGTGGTTGCGCAGGATCAGGCAGCGGTTGTCGCCCAGGTCCGCCACCAGCCGCGGCTTCTCGTCCGCGTCGAGCGCGGGGCCCTCGAAGTCGTGGTAGCCCACGCTGTTGAGCACGAACAGCGAGTGCTGGGAGATCGGCAGGAGGCCGGCCCGCTGGGTGGAGACCGCGACCCCGCTCGCGGTGTGGGTGTGCAGCACGCACTTGGCGTCGTGGCGGACGGCGTGGATCGCGCTGTGGATGATGAAGCCGGCCGCGTTGACGTTGAACGGCGAGTCCTCGAGCTTGTTGCCCTCCTGGTCGATCTTGACCAGGCTCGACGCGGTGATCTCGTCGAAGAACAGGCCGTAGGGGTTGATCAGGAACTGGTCCTCGGTGCCCGGGACGCGGGCCGAGATGTGGGTGAAGACCAGGTCCTCCCAGCCGTAGCGCGACACCAGCCGGTAGGCGGCGGCTAGGTCCACGCGGACGGCCCACTCCTCGTCGGTCACCTTTCCCTTGAGCGACGGAATCTCGAGCGCGGTGGTGGTCATGGGGTCCTTTCGCTCAGCGGAGGTTGTAGAGCTTGACCACGTTGTCGTAGGTGATCTTCTTCTGCACGCGCTCGGGCAGGTGGCCGAGGTTCTTCTCCAGGTGGCGGCGCGAGTCGGGCCACACGCAGTCGGGGTGCGGGTAGTCCGCGCCCCAGATGATGTTGTCCTCGCCCACCAGCGGGATGATCGGCTCCAGGAACATGTCTTGCTGGTATGTCACGTAGCCCTGGCGCTTGAAGTAGTCGCTCGGCTTCATCGAGAAGCCGAGGCCCCGGGCGCGGTCCTCGTACTCGGTGTCGAAGCGATCGAACACGTAGGGCAGCCAGGTCACCCCGGACTCGCCCAGCACGAACTTGAAGTCGGGATACTTCTCGCACGCCCCGGAGGTGATGATCGAGACCAGCACCTCCATGGTGTCGAGCTGGAAGAGCGAGGAGCGCACCAGCCGCCACTGGAGCATGTACTGCTGCTCCATCGCGGGGGTGTCGGGGGCGCGCACCGCCTTGAAGCCGGTCGAGTGGAAGGCGATCGGGAAGTGGCACTCGGCCGCGGCCTCCCACAGCGGGTACCACTCGTGCTGGTAGAGCGGGATGGACATGGACTTGAAGCCGAGGTCGCCGCCCTTGAGCCCCATCTTGGCGCAGCGCCGCACCTCGGCGGCGGCCACCTGGGGATCGTTGTTCGGCACGATGGCGAGCGGGTAGATCCGGTTTGGGTCCGACTTCCTCGCGAAGTCGGCGGCCCAGTCGTTGTAGATGGCGTTGGCCCACGCGCGGCGCTCTCCGCTCGCGATCATGTCGTTGATCATGAGGCAGCCGTAGACCACCTCGGCGTCGAGGCCGTCGCGATCGAGGTCGGCCAGGCGCAGCTCGGGCGTGGTCGGCCGCGGCCGGGCTCCCGCACGGTGGTCCCACTCGAACCCGCAGGAGGCCATCTCGTCGATCCGCGCGAAGGTCCCCGGGGTCCGCTTGAGGAAGCCGGGGCCCACCCCGTTCCACATCCCCTTGTCCTGCGCCTCGACGAACCAGTGGCAGCCGTCTTCCAGCTCCTCGACCCGGGGCACCAGGAGCTTCCACTTCGACGGGGCCTGACTGGACCAGAGGTCGGGCGGGCAATAGGTGAGATCGATGTGGTTGTCGCCGGAGATCAACTTGTGGTGCATGGCGCGCTCCGTGGTCGGAAGACGTTAAGCTTTGCACTGGCTGGCCGTATGGTACGGGTGCCCCCTT
>DATJIR010000001.1:0-28296 GCA_035493135.1 Verrucomicrobiia bacterium | reverse complement strand
ATCATCGGTGCCATCCCCGCGCTCATGACGCTCGGGTGGAACCTCCCCTCGCTGTTCGCGGCCGGCTACACCGAATCGCTCCCTCACAAGCTGCCGTTCGTCCTCCGGTACACGATCTGGGAGCGGCTGCCGTTCCTGGTCCTGGCCGCGCTGGCCTTCCTCGTGGCGCGCCCCGCGCCCGCTCTGGCGCTGGCCCTCACGCTGGTGATGCTGCTCACGATCACGAGCGCGGGCGGGCTCTTGATGCCGGCCTGGATGGACATCGTCGGCCGGGCGGTCCCGGTGGGCCTGCGCGGTCGCTTCTTCGCGCTGGCGAGCCTCCTCGGCGGCGCCGGCGCGCTGCTCGGCAGCATCCTGACCGCCTGGGTGCTGGCCCGCCTGCCCGCCCCGCAGGGCTACGGGGTCTGCTTCCTCCTCGCCGCGCTGTTCATGGCCCTGTCCTACGCGGCGCTCGCGCAGGTGCGCGAGCCGCGCGCGGCCGCGGTGGAGGCCGCGCCGCCCCTCGGCGCGTACCTGCGCCGGGTCGGCCGCGTGCTGCGCACGGACCACAACCTGGTCTGGTACCTGCTGTCGCGCGCTCTGGGCTTCGTCGGCACGATGGCCTCCGGCTTCTACACCGTGTACGCGCTGCGGCTCTTCGGGGCGCCGGACTGGGCGGTGGGTGTCTTCACGACCGCGCTCGTCGCCGGCCAGATGAGCGGCAACCTGGTACTGGGCTCGCTCGCCGACCGCTCGGGACACCTCGTGCCGCTCAACATCGGCATGGGCGCTCTCCTGCTCGCCAACGTGGTGGCCATGTCCGCGCCCACCCTCCAGGTGTTCACCCTGGTCTTCGTGCTGCAGGGCATCCAGCTCGCCGCGGTCAACGTGTCGGGCCTGAACGTGCTGCTCGAGTTCGCCCCGGACCCGGCCGCGCGTCCCACGTACGTGGGTCTCGGCACCACGCTCATGACCCCGGTGGCCTTCGGGGCCCCGCTCCTGGCCGGGCTGATGGCCGACTTCCTCGGCTTCCGGGCGGTCTTCGTGGCGGCCGGAGTGGGGGCCCTGGGCTCCGCGGCGCTACTGCTCGGCCGCGTGCGCGAGCCGCGTCATCGCCCCGCCCGCGCGGGCTGAACTCTCCCCGGCCCGGGCGTGGTATTTTCGGCGGGCGGGAACCTGCCGGGCCCATGGAGAGTTTGATGCCACGACGTGAGATGCGTCTCGTTCGCTGCGGGCAGTTGGCGGCGGTATTGCTCCTGATGCTGACCGGGGCGGAGCCGGCGGCGGCCCAGAGCCGGGAGCAGATCGCCCGTGGGAAATACATCTTCGGCGCGGCGGCCGGGTGCGGGTGCCACACCGTTCCGAAGGGAGGGGCGCTCAACGCTGGTGGACGCAAGTACGATGGCCCCTTCGGTACCGTGTACTCCTCCAACATCACGCCGGACCCGGCCACCGGCATCGGCAAGTGGACGGACGAGCAAATCATCACCGCCATCCGGGCCGGCCGGCGTCCCGATGGCGAGCGGCTGATCCCCGTGCACCCGTACCCGGTGTTCAACGGCATGGCCGAGCAGGACTTGAAGGACCTCGTGACCTACCTGCGCTCGGTCCCGCCCGTGAACAAGGCGACGCCGGCCAAGAAGATCACGGTGCCGATGTTCGAGAGCGTATTCCTCCCGGCGTGGCTCGCGACTTTCGCTTCCCGGGAGACCCCTCCGTCCGCCGCGCCCACCGCGGGAGTGGCCCGCGGTGAGTACCTGGTCCGCGCAGTGTCGCATTGCGGGGAATGTCACACCCCGCGGACCATGACCATGGCGACCGACAACAGCCGGTTCCTCGCCGGCGCCCCCAAGGGGAAGGGGCCGGAGGGCTCCGCGGTGCCCAACATCACCCCCGATCGCGAGACCGGGCTGGGAGGCTGGACCGAGGAGCAGATCGCGGAGTATCTCGGAAGCGGGAACCGGCCCGACGGCGACGTCGCGGGCGGCCTGATGGCCGAGGTGATCCAGGGCTCGTCGGCGGGCTTTAAGGACCTGACCGCGGACGACCGTCTGGCGATCGCCAAGTACCTGAAGTCGATTCCACCCGTCAAGAACAAGATCGACTAGGCCCCCAATTCCAGCCGGATCGGGGACCGCCCGGCGCGGCCCGGTCCGGCACAGGAGGCACCATGAACAGTCGACTCAGTCTCGCCGCGGGCCTGCTCGTCACGGCCGGCCTGGTTGTGGCCGTCGGAGCCGGCTGCGCCGGCAAGTCCATGGGGAAGATGGGCAGTGGAGATATCGTCGCGGACCGGCAGCGGTTGATGAAGCTCAACGGCGCGAGCCTCCAGGACATCCAGGCAAAGATGAAGGCGGGGAACGTCGAGGCCATCGCGGTGAACGCGGAGACGCTGGCCCTGAACGCCCGACACATTCCCGCGCTCTTCCCGGAGGGCTCGTTGACGGAGAAGTCCAATGCCAAGCCCGAGATCTGGCAGCGCCGCGCCGAGTTCGATCAGCTCGCGCAGAAGCTCCAGAGCGACTCGGAGAAGCTGCGCGACGCGGCCCTGGCCAAGAACCAGCAACTGGCCCAGGAGATCCTGCAGGATCTGGGGAAGACGACCTGCGGAGCCTGCCACACCGCTTTCCGCAAGCCGCTGCCGCGGTCCTGATCTCGTCGGGCGTCTGAGGCATCGGGCCGGCGGCCCCCGGGCTCGACCGGGGCCCCGGCCCGTCGCCTGTCTGCTAGACTTGCCGTCGGAGAGAATGGCGCAACCGTTCAAGATACTGATCGTCAACGACGAGCCGGACATCGTCCGGTACCTCGAGCACGTTCTCCATCGGCTGGGCTACGAGACCGTGACCGCCGGGGACGGGGCCCAGGCCATCGAGCGAGCCGCCGCCGATCCGCCTGATCTGATCCTCCTCGAGGTGATGATGCCGGTCATGGACGGCTTCGCGGTCTGCCGCCGCCTGCGCGAGCGCGAGGCCACGCGCCTCATCCCGGTGATCGTCATGACCGCGCTGACCGGCATCGAGAACCGGGTGAAGCTCCTCGAGCACGGGGCGGACGACGTGCTGACCAAGCCGGTCGACGAGCGCGAGCTGGTGGCCCGTGTCCAGGGGGCGCTGGCCCGGAAGCGCGAGCTCGATCACCGTCTGGGCGACCTCGCCCGGGTGCGCGATCACTTCGCCAAGTTCGTGCCGGAGGCGGTCCGCCGCCTCGTGCTCGCCAACCCCGACGCCCCCGGGCTCGACAAGCACGAGCGCGACGTGACCGTGCTCTTCGTCGACATCAGCGGCTAGCGGCCGGCTCGCCGAGAGCGTCGCGGCCGCCGACCTGAACGCGCTCGTCGAGCGCTACTTCGGGAGCTTCCTCGACCGCATCACCGACGCGGGCGGTGATATCAACGAGACCTCCGGCGACGGGTTCATGGCCATCTTCCAGGACGGCGATCCGGCCGCCCACGCCGCGCGCACCGTGAACGCGGCGCTCATGCTGCTGGCGCTCACCGAGGCGCTCAACCAGAAGGAGCACGACCACCCGCTCGCCATTCACATCGGCATCAACTCCGGGCCCGCCCTCGTCGGCTCCACGCGCTTCGAGGGCCGGCGCGGCACCCGCTGGACGTTCACCGCCAGCGGCATCGTGACCACGACGGCGGCGCGGCTCGCCGCCGCCGCGAGCGACGGCGAGATCCTCGCCGGCCCCGAGACCGTTCGTCGGCTCGGCGGGCGCTACCGGCTCGAGCGCGTGGGCCGCGAGCGGCTCAAGAACCTCAGCGAGGCCATCGAGGTGCACCGCATCATCAGTCCGCCCTCGCGTCGCTGACCCGCGGTTCTGGGACTGCAGGGCGGCGGGGCCGGGTGGGCGGCACGCCCTCCCCGGAACACGCCACGTCGCGGCCCGGTGCGCCGTCTCGGGCGAGCCACGAGACGGGATGGGCTGCGCTTCGATTGCCCGCAGAGGCCACGGTTCCGGGGAGGGCGTGCCGCTCACCCGGCCCCGCCGCCCTGGGTGGGCCGAGGTCCCCGCGCCGTGCCTGCCCGCGCGTGAGGCTCTTCGTTCAGCGAGAGAGGATGAGGGGCTGGAAGCCTCGAGCGGTGAGGGATCGGGCGGTGGCGGTGGCCTGGGCGCGGTCGGGGTAGGCGCCGATGCGGACGCGGTAGAGGGTCTCGCCGGCGACGGTGGATTCGGTGATCGCCGCGTCGCCACCCACCGCGTCGCGCAGCGCCTCGGCGCGCGCCCGGCTGGTGAACGCGCCGACCTGCACCGTGAAGCCGCTGTCGCCGTCGGCGTCGGCCCGCGAGCCGGGCAGGGAGACCACGCGGAGCTTCACCGGAAAGATCCCGGAGCCCACCGCCCCCAGCTGTCGGGCCGCGGCGTAGGAGACGTCCAGGATGCGCCCACCCACGAACGGCCCTCGATCGTTGACGCGCACCTCGGTGGACTGGCTCGTGTCCCGGTTGGTCACCAGCAGCCGGGTGCCGAAGGGGAGGGTCCGGTGGGCGGCGGTGAGCTGGTTCATGTCGAACACCTCCCCGCTCGCGGTGCGCCGCCCCTGGTGCTGCGCCCCGTACCAGGAGGCGAAGCCGACCTCCTCGAGACCGGCGGCGGGGGGCCCGGGGGGGCTCGTGACGACCGCGCGCGAGCAGCCGGCCAGGAGCGCCAGCATCGCCACGGCCGCCGTCGGCAGGAGACCCGCGCGTTGCATGGGACCCTTCTATCCTGCCATCGAAGGCCCGGATAGGGCCAGGGGCCCCGGCGCGGGCGGTGGCCCCTTGTCTTGCGGGGGGTTTCCTGGTACTCAAGTAGCCCAGTTGCCGACCAGCGAGGAGGGCGCTCGCATGATGAGGATCTCCCGCTTGACCGTCCGAGCCCAGAGCCCCGCCGCCCGCGCCCGCCCGGCCCGGAGCTGATCCGTGCGCCTCAAGCGGGAGGACGTGGAGCGCATGATGGAGGGACGCCCGACGGGCAGCTCGCTCGAGGAGGCCCTGGAGGTCTTCGAGGTCTTCGCGAGCGGCAGCCTCGCCGACGAGATCTACGTGCTCGACGACGTCGGGGGCAAGCGCATCGCCATCGCCCCCGCCGCGTTGAAGGCGAAGTACCGGAAGGAGTGACACGCCATGGCCATCGTCACCATCTCTCACGAGATCGGCGCTGGCGGACCGGAGATCGGCCAGCAGCTGGCCGACCGCCTCGGCTACCGCTACGTGGACCACGAGCTCATCTCCAACGCGGCCACGCGCTACGGCCTGCTGGAGGAGAAGCTCTCGCACCTCGACGAGTCCAAGCCCTCGCTCTTCGAGCGCTTCGACGCGGAGACCCGACGCTACATCACGGTGATCCAGACCGCGCTCTACGATTTCTCGGAGCAGGACAACGTGGTCCTGATGGGCCGCGGCGGGCAGTGGCTGCTGCGGGGCATCCCCCACGTGCTCCGCATCCGGGTGATGGCCCCGTTCGACGTGCGGGTCAAGCGGCTGACCAAGAAGCTCGCCGGGCCGATGGGGGAGCAGACGAACCCGCGCACCGTCACCGAGCTGGTGCGCCGCGACGACGCGGAGAAGGCCGGGCGCATGCGCTACCTCTACGAGGTCAGCATCACCGACCCCTCGCTCTATGACCTCGTGATCAACACCGAGAAGCTCTCGATGGCGGCCGCGGTGGCCCTGCTCGCTGGAGTGGTCGGGCAGCCGGAGCTGGCCACCACCTCCGCCAGCTCCCAGCTCGTGGCCGATCGCTCGCTCGCCTCGCGGGTGCAGGTCGCGCTGGCCACGCACCCGGAGACGCGCAAGTACCGCATCACGGTCGAGGCCCGGAGCGGTGTGGTGACCCTCGAGGGCACCGCGGCCATGGACGAGGCGATGGACGTGGCCCGGAGCGTCGAGGGGGTGCGGGACGTCAAGGCGCGCCAGGTCGACATCCCGCCGATCCCGCCGTTCGTGGCGTAGGCGGGCGCGCCCGCGCGGTCAGTTCCTCGAGGAGGGGCCGGGACGCCGGCCGGAGTCCTCCGGCACCTCGGCGATGGTGACGGTCAGGTCCATCTTCTGCTTCTTGCGGACGATCTGGAGCTGGACGCTCTTGCCGACCCGCGTCTCCGCGACCAGGCGCTGCACGTGCCGGTAGTCCTCGACCGGCGTCTTGTCGAAGGCGACGATGACGTCGCCCTGCTCGAGCCCGGCCTGGGCGGCGGGGCTGCCGGTGATGGTGGAGCCCACCACCGCCCCGTTGGTCCCCTCGAGGCCGAGGCTCTGGGCCAGGTCCGGCGAGAGCGGCTGCAGCGCCACCCCGAGCCAGCCCCGCACCACCTTGCCCTTGTCCACGAGCTGGTCGATCACCCGCTTGACCATGTTGATCGGGATGGCGAAGCCGATGCCCTGCCCCGCGGCCACGATCGCGGTGTTGACCCCGATGACCTGGCCCTTCAGGTTGACGAGCGGTCCGCCGGAGTTGCCGGGATTGATCGAGGCGTCGGTCTGGATGAAGTTCTCGTAGGTGGCGATGCCCACGTCCGAGCGGCCGGTCGCGCTGATCACGCCCACGGTGACGGTCTGGTCGAGCCCGAAGGGATTGCCGATGGCGATGGCCCATTCGCCGACCCGCAGGGCGTCGGAGTTGCCCAGGGTGGCGACCGTCAGCTCATGGTCCGGCTGGAACTTCACCACCGCGAGGTCCGTTTTCGGGTCGGTCCCGAGGATCTGTCCGCGGTATTCTCGCTTGTCGGAGAGTCGGATCAGGATCTCGTCGGCGCCCTTGATCACGTGGAAGTTGGTGAGGACCAGGCCGCGCTTGTCGATGATCACCCCGGATCCGAGGCCGGGCCGGCGGAACTCGGAGCGTGAGTCGGGACCCTCGGAGCCGAAGAACTGATTGAAGAAATCACGGAAGAACGGGTCGTCGTTGCCCTGGGGCAGGTTGGGCCCCCGCCGGGTCTTCGCGCGCTGGATGGTGCCCAGGTGAACCACCGCGGGCCGCACCTGCTGCGCCACGTCCACGAAGCCCATCTGCAGCGACTCGGCCAGCGCGATGCTGGTGGCCGCCGGGGAGGTGGTCGGGACGGGCGCTCCGGGACGCCCGAGGTGACCGCGCACGAGGTACCCACCGCCCGCCGCGGCGACCAGCAACGCGGCGACCACGGCGATCAGTACCAGGCGACGGCTCATGTCTGTACTCTAGCAGGGAGCCCACGCGACAGCGACCGTCGGGATAACCGCCGGGGCGGGCGCCAGAGCGATAGCCAGAGCGATGGGATGATAGCGACTGCCGTCTTTCACTGTCAAGGAAGCCAGTGAGATACCGACACGTCTGGCCCGGGATTCTCCTGCTCGCGGCGCTCGCGCTGCTGCTGGTGGGTCTGCTCCGCTGGGGCGACCATTTCCTGTCGCCGGGACCGAGCGGCGGGATCCACCGCCTGCTGCAGCTCTGGGCCGCCTCGCGCCCGCCCGACGAGTCGGTCGCGGCCCCGCAGGTCTCGACCGCCCCGCCGCCCGCGAGCGACACCCCGGCCGGCTCGTCCGGCACGCCGGCGGTTCCCGCGCCCGGCCCGGAGCCGACCCCGCCGCCGCCCGTGACGTCCGCTCCCGCTCCGCCGGCTGCTCCGCCCGCGACCCCGGCGACGCCCGGGCCGGCCGCGGCTCCACCCGCGGCCTCTCCTCCCGCGGCGCCGGCCCCGGCCCGCGAGCGCTTCGAGGAGCCTCGCGAAGCGGCGCCCGCGGCGCCGGTTGCCCCGAGCGCACCCACTCCGCCCCCGGTGCGCTACGCCCTGGCCCTCGGCACCTTCGCGGTCTCCGAGGACGCCGAGCGCGTCGAGGCCAAGCTCAACCAGGCCGGCTTCTCCACGGTGCGCTTCCGCCAGCAGGTGCCCGCCAAGCTCTTCTCGGTCCTCGTCGCCTCGCTCAAGGACCCGGAGGAGGGGCAGGCGACCATCGAGCGCCTGACCAAGGATGGCTACACGCAGAGTGTGCTCCTGGTGGGGCGCACCGGGGTGACGGTGCGGGTCGGCGCGCCCACGCCGCTGCGCACCGCGGTGCAGGTGGCGGAGAAGCTACGCGCCGCCGGCTACGATGCGCGCGTGGCGACCGAGCCGACGCGCGCGGGGCAGGTGAGCCTGCGCCACGGCAACTTCGCGTCGCGGGCCGAGGCCGAGGAGGCGAGCCGTGAGGTCGCCCGCCTCGGCGTTCCGAACGAGGTGATCCAGATCCGCTGAGGTCGCCGGGCGGATCCCCCGCACAGTTTGACCGAAAAAGCGGCGCGAGAGTACTATCGACCATGCCCGCCAAGAAGATCCTCGTGATCGACGACGAGCCCGAGGTTCGCAAGCTCATGGAGCACTTTCTCACCACCAAGGGCTACGACATCCGGCTGGCCGAGAACGGGCGCCTGGGCCTGGCCGCGCTGGACACCTTCACGCCCGACCTGGTGCTGCTCGACATGCACATGCCCGAGATGGACGGTGCGGAGACGCTCCGGGTGCTGGCGCAGCGCTCGCCGGGCCTCCCGGTGATCATGGTCACCGTGAACGAGGACGTGGAGACGACCTCGCGCCTGCTGCAGCTGGGCGCCGCCGACTACGTCCCCAAGCCGTTCAACCTCGAGTACCTCGAGCAGGCGATCAACATCCAGCTCTCCGTCGCCCGCGGATAGCGTCTCGCGCGGCGGGGGGCGGCGGGGGCGGCCGGGCTCCCTCCCGGGAACACGCTGCGCCGCATCCCGCGTTTCCGTCTCGTACGAGCCACGAGATAGGCTGGGTTCCGCTTCGCGACCCCGCAGAAGCCACGGTTCCCGGGAGGGAGCCCGGCCGCCCCCGCCGACCCCCGCCGCGCGAGACTGGGATTCTTTTCCGGCCGGGTCGAACCTCGACCTGCCGGGGGAAGCCGGCCGCGGCCCCCCGCTCGGCTAGGGGTGGGGGGTGAGGGTGTCGATGGCGGCGCGGGCGGCGGGGGAGAGGTCGACGAAGCGGAGGCCCGCGGTGTCCTTGCGGGACCACACGACCTCGGCGCGGTCGACCGTCACCGCGGGGGCGCCCGTCTCGAGCTCCATCTGGAGCGTCACGACCTCGCCGGGCTCGAGCCGCCGCGGGACGGCGCGCAGGGCGATGCCGGTGCGCGAGAGATCGCTCGCCTCCGCGACCACGGTGAGCTCGCCGTCCGAGATGGAGACGCGCCCCTCCCGGCGGTGGCGCGGGGCGGTGCGGGAGTTGAACCCGGCCGGCTCCGCGGTGGCGGGACCAGGACCGATCTCGCCGAGCACCGCGTAGATCTTCACCGGGATCACCTTGCCCTTGACGGTCACCTCACCGAGATCGCGGACCGTGAAGTGGTCGCGGACCTCGGCGTAGGTCGCCTCGCTGATGATGATCGGCACGGCGAACTCCTTGGTGATGCTCTCGAGCCGGGAGCCCAGGTTGATGGTGTCGCCGATCGCGGTGTACTCGAGCCGCTGCTCGGAGCCGATGGTCCCCACGACCGCGTCGCCGGTGTGGATGCCGACCCCGCAAGCGAGGTGGCCGCCGTAGCGGGCCGCGAAGCGCTCGCCCAGCGGCCGCACCCGCTCCTGGAACTCGAGCGCGGTGCGGACCGCGCGCAGGGCGTGATCCGGCGCCTCGAACGGCACGTTGTAGAGCGCCATGATCGCGTCGCCGATGTACTTGTCGACGGTGCCTCCGTGCTTGAACACCGCCTCGGTCATGACCGTGAGGTACTCGCGCAGGAAGGTGACGACCTGCTCCGGCTGCATCTTCTCCGACATCGACGTGAAGCCGCGGATGTCGGAGAACAGCACGGTCATGCGTCGTCGGGTGGCCGCGAGCTTGCTGTCGTCCTTGTGCCGGACGATCTCGGCCACCACGTCCGGCGAGAAGAAGCGCGAGAGCCGTCGCTTCTCCCGCTGCTCCTGGGTGAAGTTCTTGGCCACCGTCCCCGCGTACGTGACGAGCATCGCGAGCGGCACCGGCACCACCTCGACCCAGTAGCGGGCCCACAGGAAGGCCAGATGGCTGGCCGCGAGGTACCCGCCGACCGCGACCGCGACGATCCCGAAGGCGGGCAGGGGGCGGAGCGCGGTGGCGGTCCACGCCGCGGCCGCGCCCGAGACCACCGCCACGAGCGGCACGAGCCACTTCGGGGCCCGGCGCAGGGGAATGCCCTGCAGCAGGGTCTCGAGGGTGTGGGCGTGGATCTCCACGCCCGGCATGCCGGACTGCGAAGCGTAGGGGGTCGGGAAGATGTCGTGCAGGGTGGGCGTCGTGGCGCCTACCAGGACGATCTTGCCCGCGAAGACCTCCGGCGGCACCTCGCCGGTGACGACCCGGTGGTAGGCGACCATGGGGAACGTCCCCGGCCCGCCGCGGTAGTTGACCAGGAGCTCGCCGCCGGCGGGAGCAGGGGCGTGGGCCAGGCCCGCCTTCTCGGCGAGGCGGAAGATCAGCATGTCGAAGCCGGGCCAGTCCCGGTCCTGGAAGTCGCGGCGGAGGGTCGCCCGGCGAACGAAGGCGTCCGCGTCCGAGTCGTAGTCGGCCGAGCCGAAGGCGGCCTTGCCGCGGATCTCCGGGATCGGCGGGTTCAACGCCTGCTTCACGAACGAGGCGTCGCCGACGGTGGTGAGCGCCGCGGCCAGGACGATCCGGTCCCGGATCCGATCGACCGCGGCCCCGAGCGCGACGTCGTCGGCCGGGCCGTGCAGCGACGGCTCGGTGAACAGGATATCCATGCCGATCGCGGCCGGCTTCCCGCGCCCCACGATGTCGAGGAACTTGGCGTGCACCGCGCGGGGCCAGGGCCAGGCGAGGTTCAGCCCGTCGAAGTCGTCCTCGTCGATGGTGACCACGACGATGGGAGAGACCGGGGTCCGGGGGCCGCGCACCGTGAACTGCGCGTCCAGGGCCTTGAGCTCGGCGATCTCGAAGAAGCGGAGCGGGTTGACGGTGGCCAGCACCACCACGGCCAGGCCGGCCAGGCTTCCGGCGAGGAGCACGCGCCAGGAGGTGGTGAGAGATCGCACCGGTGTCAAGCGTAGCACAACGGAAGTTGCCGCCGCCGCGGGGAAACGTCTACACTCGTATCATGCGGGTTCGCTCGATCGTGCTCGCCGCGTTCTGGGTCGCCCTGTTTCTCTGGGTGGGCTACAACGGCATGCAGGCCATCTCGTCCTACTTCCAGACGAACGACGTGGCCGAGCAGGCCTTCCGCGAGGCGTCCGATCGGCAGCGGCAGCGGAACCCGGGCGAGCTCTTCTCCAGCGATTTCCTCGCCGATCTCCGCACCAGCGTCCTGGCCGGCGCGCGCCGGAAGGGGGTCCTGGTGGATCCCGCGAGCCTCAAGGTCACCGCCGAAGGCGGCCTCGTACGGGTCACCGTCGGCTGGACCTATCGCACCGAGCCGCTCGCGGTGGGCGGGTGGGATACCGCGGTGCCGGTTCCGATGTGGCTCGGCCGGAGCTTCGACCCGCAGCTGGGCATGCGACGGCTCTTCTGACCCGCCGGGCATGAACGAGCGCATCGTCATCGCCGAAGACGACGAGGACCTCGCCTTCGTCCTTCGCGAGGCCCTGCGGCGCCAGCGCTACGACATCGAGGTCTCGCCCACCGCGACCGGCATGCTCGACCGGATCAAGGCCGCGCCGTACGACCTGATCCTCCTCGACGTCCGGCTGCCCGACATGGACGGTCTCGACGCGATCCCGCGCTGCCGCGAGCTGGCCCCGGACACGCCGATCATCGTGATGACCGCCCACGGCACGCGGCAGACCGCGATGGACGCCATCACGCGCGGGGCCTACGACTTCTTCACCAAGCCGCTCAAGATGGACGAGTTCCAGGTCGTGGTGGCGCGCGCCCTCGACCGCCGCCGCCTGCAGAAGCAGGTCACGGCCCTGCGCGAGAGCCAGCCGAGCGGGCTCGAGGGGCTCATCGGCCAGAGCGAGGCGCTCAAGCGCGTGGTGGACATGGCCCATCGCGCGGCGCCTACCGACCTGACCATTCTCATCCAGGGCGAGAGCGGCACCGGCAAGGAGGTCCTGGCCCGGGCGATCCACCGGCTGAGCGCCCGCAAGGACGGCCCGTTCGTGCCGGTGAACTGCGCCGCGATCCCGGAAGGCCTCCTCGAGTCCGAGCTGTTCGGCCACGAGCGAGGCGCCTTCACCGGCGCGGTGCGGGCCCGGCCCGGCCGCTTCGAGCTGGCCAAGGAGGGCACGCTGTTCCTGGACGAGATCGGCGACATGCCGCTCGCGAGGCAGGCCAAGATCCTCCGCGTGCTGCAGGAGCGCGAGTTCGAGCGGGTGGGCGGCACCCGCACCATCACCGCGGACGTGCGGGTGATCGCGGCCACCCACCGCGATCTCGAGTCGGCGGTGGCCCAGGGCACGTTCCGGCAGGACCTCTTCTACCGCCTGCAGGGCGTGGGGATGGTGCTCCCGCCGCTGCGCGAGCGGGTCGACGACCTCCCCCTCCTGGCCACCCACCTGCTCGAGCGGGCGGCCCAGCGCCTCAACCGCCAGCCCGCGGTGGTGTCGCCCGGAGCGCTGCGCTGCCTCTGGACCTACGCCTGGCCGGGCAACGTGCGCGAGCTGCAGCACGTGCTCGAGGGCGCCATGGTCCTCTCGGACGGCGTGATCGGGCCCGAGCATCTCCCGGCCGCGGTGCAGCGGGCGGCCCAGGCGCGGCCCGCTGCCGAGACCGCCCCGGTGCTGACCGGCACGCTCGACGAGGCGCTCGAGGAATGGGAGCGGCGCATGATCCTGGACGCCCTCCAGCAGACCCAGGGCGTGCAGGCGCGCGCGGCCAAGATCCTGGGGGTCTCGGAGCGCAGCCTCTGGTACCGGATCAAGAAGCTCGGCATCCAGGTGCGCGCCCCCGACGACGCGCCGGCCTGACCCGGTTTCCTTTCCCATTCCCCTCGTGTATCGTCAGGCTCGATGAAGGTTCGAAAGGCCGTGTTCCCCGCCGCCGGTCTCGGCACCCGCTTCCTGCCCGCCACCAAGGCCCAGCCCAAGGAGATGCTGCCCCTCGTGGACAAGCCCACCATCCAGTACGTGGTGGAGGAGGCGGTGGCCTCCGGGCTCGAGGAGATCATCCTGGTCACCGGGCGCAACAAGCGGGCGATCGAGGACCACTTCGACGCGGCGTTCGAGCTCGAGTACTACCTGCAGGACCGGGGCAAGATGGAAGAGCTGGCGCAGATCAAGACGATCTCCGAGCTCGCCTCCGTCTCCTACGTGCGTCAGAAGGAGCCGCTCGGCCTCGGCCACGCCATCCTCTGCGCCAAGCCCCTGGTCGGCGACGAGCCCTTCGGGGTCTTCCTGGGCGACGACATCATCGTCTCGCGCGTGCCGTGCATGCGGCAGCTCATCGACGTGTTCGAGCGTCACGGCGGGCCGGTCCTGGCCGTGATGCGGATGCCGCGCGAGGAGATCGGCCGCTACGGGGTCATCGCGGCCCGGGGCCTCGGGGCCAACGTCTACGAGGTCCAGGACCTGGTCGAGAAGCCGGACCCGCGCGATGCGCCGTCGGACCTCGCGATCATCGGCCGCTACGTGCTCACCCCGGACATCTTCGGCATCCTGAAGGACACCGCGCCCGACTCCCGGGGCGAGATCCAGCTCACCAACGGCCTGCGCGTGCTGCGCGGACGCCGGCCGATCTACGCCGTCGAGTTCGAGGGCAAGCGCCACGACACCGGCGAGAAGCTGGGCTTTCTCAAGGCCACCGTCGAGTTCGCCCTGGCCCGGCCGGACCTCTCCGACGCCTTCCGCGCGTACCTGAAGAGCCTGCAGCTGTAGGGGCGAGGGAGAAATGTCTTGTGGGGCGCCACTTTGGCCCCCGTCCATCCGTCTCCATTGATTGACTTCCCCGGGGGATTCTGGGACAATCCGTGCACTTTATTTCAGGGCCGGGAGGTGTCGGCACCTTATGAAGAGCCAGCCCAAGCGCGCCTTCCACACAGCTTCCGAGCCCGAGATCAAGGCCGGTGAGGTCTCCGATGTCTACTTCGACCGCACCGTCGAGATCCTGCAGGCCAAGGGCCTCAACAAGCACGTCAAGGCCGAGATCCGGCTGAAGAGCTTCCCGCAGCCCGACTGGACCTTCGGAGTCCTGGCCGGGATCGAGGAGGCGGCCGCCCTCCTCGAGGGCCTGCCGGTCAACGTGTGGGCCATGGACGAGGGCACCCTCTTCGGCCCCGAGGACACGGTGCTCCTCATCGAGGGCATCTACCCCGAGTGGGCGAAGTACGAGACCGCGCTGCTCGGCTTCCTCTGCCAGGCCTCCGGCATCGCGACCAAGGCCGCGCGCTGCAAGCGCGCCGCCGGCCCGCGGCAGGTCATCTCCTTCGGCGCACGTCGCATGCACCCGGCGCTCGCGCCGATGATCGAGCGCAACGCGTTCGTGGGCGGCTGCGACGGGGTGGCGGTCACCAAGTCGGCCGAGCTGATCGACGCCGATCCCACCGGCACGATCCCGCACGCCCTCGTCCTCCTCTTCGGCGACACGGTGGAGGCGCTCCGCGCCTTCCACGAGGTGGTCGACCCCAAGGTGCGCCGGGTGGCCCTCATCGACACGCTGCAGGACGAGAAGTTCGAGGCGATCCGGGTGGCGAAGGCGCTCGGCCGCGACCTCTACGCGGTCCGCCTCGACACGCCCTCCTCGCGCCGCGGCGACTTCTTCAAGATCATCGAGGAGGTCCGCTGGGAGCTCGACCTGCGTGGCTTCGACCACGTGAAGATCCTGGCCTCGGGCGGCATCGACGAGTACGAGATCCTCAAGCTGAACTCCCTCGTGGACGGCTACGGCGTCGGCACCTCGATCGCGAACGCCCCGGTGCTCTCGTTCGCGCTCGACATCATGGAGATCGAGGCCGTGCCGATGGCCAAGCGCGGCAAGCGCTCGGGAGCCAAGCAGGTGTGGCGCTTCCCGGGCACCGTCCAGAACACGGTGCTCCCCGCGGGGGCGCCCGCTCCGGTCGGCCCCGACGGTCGTCCCGCCGAGGCGCTGCTCAAGCCGCTGATCACCGGCGGCCGGCTCGTGCGCGACCTGCCGCCGCCGCGCACGCTGCGCGAGTACGTGATGGAGCAGATGGCGCGCATCGACATCACCGCGGGACGGAATCCCGGGCTGCGCGGCGACTACTAGCCGCATGGGCGTCCTGGATGAGATCGTCGCCCACAAGCGCGCCGAGGTGGCCGCGCTCAAGGCGCGACGGTCGGTGGGAGCGGTGGCGGCGGCGTGCCACGGCCTGGCGCCCGCCCTCGACTTCGAGGCGGCGCTCCGGCCCCCGCCCGGGACGCGGGTGCGACTGATCGCGGAGGTCAAGCGCGCCTCGCCCTCGCAGGGGCTCTTCCGCGCCGATCTCGATCCGATCGCCCAGGCCTCCACCTACGCCGCGGCCGGCGCCGCCGCGGTGTCGGTGCTGACCGACGCGCGCTACTTCCACGGCAGCCTCGACGACCTGGTGCAGGTGCGCCGCGCGGTCCCGGTGCCGGTGCTCCGCAAGGAGTTCATCGTCGACGAGTACCAGCTCTGGGAGGCCCGCGAGGCGGGCGCCGACGCGGTGCTGCTCATCGTCGCCGCCCTGGAGGACGCGGCCCTGCGCGACCTGCTCGGCGCGGCCAAGGGCGCCGGGCTCGCCACCCTGGTGGAGGTGCACACCGCCGCCGAGCTCGATCGGGCCCTGCGCCTCGGTGCGCCGGTGATCGGGATCAACAACCGCGACCTGCAGACGCTCGCCACGACCCTCGCGCCGTCCCTCGCGCTCCTGCCCCAGATCCCGCCCGGCCCGATCGCGGTGAGCGAGAGCGGGCTCCGCACCGGCGCGGACGTGGCCCAGGTGGTGGCCGCGGGCGCCCACGCGGTGCTGGTGGGCGAGACGCTCCTGCGTGCCGACGACGTGGCGGCCAAGGTGCGCGAGCTGTCGCTCCGATGAGGATCAAGATCTGCGGCATCACCAACCTGGACGACGCGCGCCTCTGCGTGGACGCCGGCGCCGACGCGCTCGGCTTCATCTTCGTGGAGGGCACGCCCCGCTGCGTGACCGCGGAGGCGGCCGCCCGCATCGTCTCCGCGCTGCCGCCCTTCGTGACCCCGGTGGGCGTGTTCTGGGACCACGCGCCGGGGCAGGTGAAGGCGGTGGCGGAGCAGTGCCGGCTCGGCGCGCTGCAGTTCCACGGCGACGAGGCGCCGGAGGACCTCCTCGACTACCGGGTCCCGGTGATCAAGACCCTCAAGGTGACGGACGCCGCCGATCTCGCCCGGATGGCCGACTATCGTGTCTCCGCGTTCCTGCTCGACTCGCCCGCGAGATGGAGCGAAGGGCTGGCCCGCCCGCCCATTCCCTGGGACGTGGCCGCGGACGCGGCGCGTCGCCGCCCGGTAATCCTCTCGGCCGGCCTCACCCCCGACAACGTGGGCGTCGCGATCCGGCGCGTCCGGCCCTACGGGGTGGACGTCAACTCCGGGGTCGAGGCCCGCCCGGGCCGCAAGGACGAGGCCCGCGTGCGGCGCTTCGTGGCGGGAGCGCGCGCCGCGGCGGCGGAGCAGACGTGAGCGCGACGCGCGTGCGGCCGGGCGCCCTGCCGGACGCGAGCGGACACTTCGGTCGCTTCGGTGGCCGCTTCGTGCCCGAGACCCTCATGCAGCCCCTGGTGGACCTCGAGAAGGCCTACCGGGCCGCGCGCGCCGACGCGCGCTTCCGCCGCCGCCTGCGCGAGCTGCTCCACACCTACGCCGGACGGCCCACCCCGCTCTACTTCGCGGAGCGCCTGACCCGGCACGTGGGCGGCGCGCGCATCTACCTCAAGCGCGAGGACCTCTGCCACACCGGCGCGCACAAGATCAACAACGTGCTGGGCCAGGCCCTGCTCGCGCAGCGGATGGGCAAGGCGCGGGTGATCGCGGAGACCGGCGCGGGCCAGCACGGGGTGGCCTCGGCCACCGCGGCGGCCCTCCTCGGCCTCGAGTGCGAGGTCTACATGGGGCGGGTCGACGTCGAGCGCCAGGCGCTCAACGTCTTCCGCATGAAGCTGCTGGGCGCAAAGGTGATCCCGGTCGAGAGCGGCTCGAAGACCCTCAAGGACGCGGTGAACGAGGCGCTCCGCGACTGGGTCACCAACGTGCGCACCACCTACTACCTCCTCGGCTCGGTGATGGGCCCGCACCCGTACCCGATGATGGTCCGCGACTTCCACCGGGTGATCGGCGAGGAGGCGCGGGCGCAGGCCCGCCGGGCCACCGGCCGCCTCCCGGATCTCCTGGTGGCCTGCGTGGGCGGCGGCTCCAACGCGATCGGGCTCTTCTGGCCCTTCATCGGCGACCGCCGGGTGCGCATCGTGGGCGTCGAGCCGGGCGGCCACGGCATCAAGAGCGGCAAGCACGGCGCCTCGCTCGGCTCGGGTGCGGTCGGGGTGCTGCACGGCAGCATGAGCTACGTGCTCCAGAACGACGACGGGCAGGTGGCGGAGGCGCACTCGATCTCGGCCGGCCTCGATTATCCCGGGGTCGGGCCCGAGCACTCCTACTACAAGGACACCGGTCGCTTCGAGTACGTCTCGGTGACCGACGACGAGGCCCTCGAGGGATTCCAGGCCCTGACGCGCCTCGAGGGCATCATGCCCGCGCTCGAGTCCGCGCACGCGGTGGCGCACGCGATGCGGGCCGCCGCGCGGATGAAGAAGACGCAGACGGTGCTGGTGGGGCTGTCCGGCCGCGGCGACAAGGACGTCCACACCGTCGGCCAGGCGCTCGAGGGCCACGCGGGCAACGGGCACGGGGTCGCCGGCCGCGGGGGTGCCGCGTGAAGCCCGTGGTGGGCCGCACGCCGTCGCGCCTCGACGCCACCTTCGCCGCGCTGCGGGCCCGCCGCGAGCGCGCCCTCGTCGCCTACTTCACGGCCGGCGACCCGTCGCTCGCGATCACCCGCCGGCTGGTGGTGGAGGCCGCGCGCCGCGGCGCCGACGTGATCGAGCTGGGCATCCCCTTCTCGGATCCGCTCGCCGACGGCCCGGTGATCCAGCGGGCCACCCAGCGCGCGCTCGCCACCGGCGTGACGCTGCCGCGGGTGCTCGAGCTGGTGCGGGAGATGCGGGGCGAGGTGTCGGCGCCGCTCGTCTTCCTCGCCTACTACAACCCGATCCTGGCCTTCGGGCTCAAGGCGTTCTGCCGGACCTCGGTGGAGGCGGGCATCGACGGGGTGATCGTGGCCGACCTGCCCCCGGAGGAGGCGGGGCCGCTGAGGACCGAGGCGGTCGCGGCCGGGCTCGACCTGATCCACCTGGTGGCGCCGACCTCGACCCCGGAGCGCATGCGCAAGATCGCGCGGGCCAGCGCGGGCTTCGTCTACATGGTCTCGCTCACCGGGGTCACCGGGGAGCGCGCCGCGCTGGCCCCGGACCTGACCCAGCAGCTCCGCGCCCTCCGCGCGATCACCACCAAGCCGGTCTGCGTGGGCTTCGGCATCGGCACCCCCGAGCAGGCGGCCCTGGTGGGCCGGGCCGCCGACGGCGTCATCGTGGGGTCGGCCATCGTGCGCCTGGTCGAGCAGCACGGAGCCTCGCCCGAGCTCCTCGCCCGCGTGGGCGACTTCATCGCGGGGCTCAAGGCCCCGCTGCGGGCCGGGGCCTAAGCGTGGCCTGGTTCTGGAAGAAGAAGGAGGAGGGTGACGAGGACCGGCCGAAGAAGGTCGTCATCGCCGAGGGCCTGTGGGTCAAGTGCGACTCCTGCCGCGAGATCGTCTACCGCGCGGAGGTCGAGCGCGCCGGCCGGGTCTGCCCCAAGTGCGGTTACCCGTTCCGCATCTCGGCGCGAGAGCGCATCGCCCTCATCGCCGACGAGGGCTCCTTCGAGGAGCGCGAGGCCGGCCTGCGCTCGAAGGATCCGCTCGCCTTCAAGGACACCAAGCGCTACACCGACCGGCTCAAGGCGGCCCGGGCGAAATCCTCCATGGAGGAGGCGGTGGTCACCGGCACCGCCCGCATCGGCGGCTACCCGGTCGCGATCGCGGTGTTCGAGTTCGCGTTCCTCGGCGGCAGCATGGCCTCGGTGGTCGGCGAGAAGCTCACGCGCGCCATCGAGCTCGCGCTGCAGAAGCGGATCCCGCTCCTGATCGTCTCCGCCTCGGGCGGCGCGCGCATGCAGGAGGGCATTCTCTCGCTCATGCAGATGGCGAAGACCTCGGCGGCGCTCGCGCGCTTGGCCGCCGAGCGCGTGCCCTACATCTCGCTGCTCACCGATCCCACCACCGGCGGCGTCACCGCCAGCTTCGCGATGCTCGGCGACCTGATCCTGGCCGAGCCGCGGGCCCTCATCGGCTTCGCCGGTCCCCGGGTCATCGCCGAGACGATCCGGCAGCCGCTGCCCGACGGCTTCCAGCGCTCGGAGTTCCTGCTCGAGCACGGCCAGCTCGATCTGGTCGTCGAGCGACGGGAGCTACGGGCCACGCTCCGACGCATCCTCGCCTTCTTCGGCGGACGCGACCCCGCGCCCGCCCCATGACGTATGCGGAAGCCGTAGCCCGCATCCTCGCCCTCCGCGGTGGGGAGCGGGCCGGCATGCGTCCGGGCCTCGAGCGGATCGAGGCGCTGCTCGACGCGATCGGCCGACCCGAGCAGACCTTCACCATCGCCCAGGTCGGCGGCACCAACGGCAAGGGCTCCATCTCGGCGATGCTCGCCGCGATCCTCCAGGCCTCCGGGCGCCGCGTCGGCCTCTACACCTCGCCGCACCTGCGTCACTACCGCGAGCGCATCCGCGTGGACGGCCGCCCGATCTCCGAGGCCGACTTCGTGGACGGGGTGGAGGCGCTCGGCACCCTGATCGCGCGGCTCGACGCCACCGTCTTCGAGGCCGGCACCGCGCTCGCGCTCGACCACTTCTGCCGCGCGCGGGTGGACGTGGGGGTGCTCGAGGTCGGACTGGGCGGCCGGCTCGACGCCACCACCGTGGGGCGGCCGGAGGTGGTGGTGGTCGGGCCGATCGACTACGACCACCAGCTCGAGCTGGGCGACACCCTGACCGCCATCGCGGGGGAGAAGGCGGCGATCATCCGCGGCGGGGTGGCCTTCTCGGCCCGGCAGGATCCCGAGGCCGCCGCCGTCGTGGAGCGGCGGGCCGCCCAGGTGGGCGTGCCGCTCCAGCGCGAGGGCCACGAGCTCCACGTGGTGCCGCGCGGCTTCACCCTCGAAGCGCAGCGGCTCGACCTCGCCGGGCCGGACTGGGCCCTCGAGGACGTGGCGTGCGGCCTCCTGGGGGTGTTCCAGCCGGGGAACGCGCTGCTGGCCGCGGCGGCGGCCCGGGCGCTGGGGGCGGGCGATCCGGCGATCCGCGCCGGGCTCCGGGGGGCCCGCTGGCCCGGGCGCTTCCAGGTCTTCCGCCGCGACCCGATCGTGATCCTCGACGGCGCGCACAACCCGGCCGGGGCCCGGGCCCTGGCCGCCTCGCTGCGCGCCTACTTTCCGGGGCGGTCGGTCACCTTCGCGATCGGCGTCCTCGTGGACAAGGACGCGGGCGGGATCCTCTCGGCGCTGTTGCCCCTCGCCGCGCGCATCGTGCTGACCGCCTCCGGGAACCCGCGGGCGGCGCCGCCGGAGGCGCTCCGGGCGCTCCTGCCCGGCGACCTGCCGGTGGAGGTGGCCTCGTCCCCACCGGAGGCGCTCGCCCGGGCCACCGCGGAGGCGGCCGGGGGCATCGTCTGCGTGGCCGGCTCGCTCTCGCTGATCGGCGACGTCCTGGCCGCGGCCGGCGACGGGCAGGATGTCCTTTTCACCACGGGGGCGCGCTGCTAGCATGAGGCTTCATGCCGCCGGTCTCGGCTCCCGTCCGCTCGATGTCCGGCTCTAGGCGGCTCGCGCGCCTCGTGCGCCCTCTCCTCCGGCTGGTCCTCCTCACCGCCCTCGCCTCGGTCTGGCTCGGCGCCCCGCCCGGCTGGGCCCAGCGGTCGGCCGGTGCCCCGAACGGCGGCGTCACCGTGAGCGCGGGGGGTGAGGAGGCCAGTGTCGTCGCGGACCAGATCCAGCAGGTCGGCGGCACCTCCGACCTGCTGATCGCGGTCGGCAACGTCGAGATCACCCGCGGCCAGAGCCGCCTGCTCGCCGACCGGGTCGAGCTCAATCGCGACACCGGGCAGGCGGTGGCCCAGGGCAAGGTGGTCTTCTACGACGGGCCGGACCGCCTGGTCGGCGAGCGCATCGACTACAACCTGAAGACCGGCACCGGGGTCGTCTACAACGGCTCCGCGGTGTCGGCCCCCTACTATCACCTCTCCGCGGAGCGGATGGATCGGGTCGGGGACAGCGTCTACGAGGTGCGGCGCGGCGTCTTCACCACCTGCGAGGGCGACGATCCCGCGTGGTCGTTCCACTTCGACTCCGGCAACGCCGACCTGGATGACATCGTCTACGGCCGCGACGCCTCGTTCTGGATCAAGAGCGTGCCGGTGCTGCCGTGGGTGCCCTTCTTCGCGGCCGCGCTCCGGCGCGAGCGCCAGTCGGGCTTCCTCTTCCCGGAGTTCGGCCAGTCCTCGCGCAAGGGGTTCTTCACGCGGGTGCCGTACTTCTGGGCGATCGACGACAGCCAGGACCTCACGGTCACCCTCGACGCCTTCAGCCAGCGCGGCCTCGGCCTCGAGGGGCAGTACCGCTACGTCCTCTCGCGCGAGCAGCGGGGGGACCTGAACGTGTTCGGGGTGAACGAGGCGCTGCGCAACGACGCCCACGCCCGCGTGCCCGAGAACCGCGGCCTGGCGTCGTTCCACCACGACTGGCAGATCACTCCCCGCCTGTCGTTCAAGGTCAACGCCAACGTGGTCAGCGACGACCTCATCCTCCGCGATTACGGCAACCGGCTCCCGGACCGGGCCACCCAGCGGGCCGAGACCAACGTCTTCGTGACCCAGGTGTGGGACGCGTGGAGCCTCGTCGGCAACGTGAAGTGGTACCAGGACCTCACCACCCCGCGGCCCATCGAGCTGCAGCGGGTGCCCGACATCCAGCTCGTCGGTATCCGCCAGCCGCTGCCCGGCGTGCCGGGGGTGCTCTACGAGAACACCGCGAGCTTCGTGAACTTCATCCGCGACGTCGGGCCCGACGGCGTGCGCGCCGACTTCCATCCGCGGCTCCTGATGCCGATCCCGGTGGGCGGCCTGATCACGGTGACCCCCTTCGCGGGCGGCCGGCTGACCTACTACGACCAGCGCGTCGTCGGTGAGCGGCTCACGCGGGCCGGCGCGTTGCTGGTGCAGGAGTCGGTCTACGACCCGCGGGTGCGCCGCCAGGTCGAGTGGGGCGCCGACGTGGAGAGCCGGGTGTCCCGCGTCTACACCACCGACGGCAGCGGGAGCGTGGCCGCGTACCAGCACGTCATCGAGCCGCGGGTGCGGGTCATCGAGATCCGCGGGCTCGACCAGAAGGCCTATCCCAACTACGACCCGGGGGCCAGCACCTCCACCGGGATCGATCCCGGCTACGAGCGGCGGACCGGAATCGACCGGCTGGGCAAGGCCAACGAGGCGACCTACTACCTCACCAACATCCTCAACGCCAAGACGGTGGCCGGGCCCGACCAGACTCCCGTCCGCTGGGAGATGGTCCGCTTCACCCTCAGCCAGACCTACAAGATGGATCCGATCGCCCAGCCGTTCAAGGACCTCTACGGCGACCTCACGTACCAGCCCAACCAAAGGATCGGCTTCCACGCCGACGCCCGGTACAATGTGTACAACCTGGGGCTGCGCGAGGCCAACGCGGACATTCGCCTCATCTACCCGCGGGTGTCGGTCGCGGTCGGTCCGCGCTTCAACGAGCAGGCCAATACCCAGTACCTGCGCGCGGAGACCCTGGTCAAGGTGCTGAACAACCTCGACGTCCGCGGGGCCACCTCGTGGGACGTCCTGAAGGGACGGGCGATCGAGAACCGGATCGGCGTCGACTGGCGCTTCAGCTGCTGGTCGGTGTCGGCCGAGTACGTCAACCGGCACAACGACGAGAGCGAGTTCCGGATCATGGTGAATCTGCTGGGCGTGGGGCAGGTGGGCACCTCGGCGCGGGCCGGGTTCTGATGATCCCGCAGATCGACCTCAAGCGGCAGCACGAGGCCCTCCGCGGCGAGCTGATGGAGGCCTACATCCGGGTGATGGACTCCTGCCGCTTCATCCTCGGGCCGGAGGTGGCGACCATCGAGCGCGAGCTCGCCGCCCTGTGCGGCGCGCGTCACGGGGTGGGGACCGGCTCCGGCACCGACGCGCTGCTGCTGGCCCTGAAGGCGGTCGGGGTCGTGCCGGGCGACGAGGTCATCACCTCCGCGTTCTCCTTCGTGGCCTCCGCCACCACCGTGATCATGGCGGGAGCAACCCCCGTCTTCGTCGACGTCGATCCCGCCACCTACAATCTCGATCCGGAGCGGGTGGAGCGCGCGATCACCCCGCGGACGCGGGCCATCCTCCCGGTGTACCTCTATGGGCAGCCCGCGGCCATGGACGCGATCTGCGACCTCGCGCGCGCGCGAGGGCTGGCGGTGGTGGCCGACGCGGCCCAGGCGGTGGGCGCGGCCTACGGCGGCCGCCCGGTGGCCGCGTGGGGCGACGTCGCGACCCTCTCGTTCTATCCCACCAAGAACCTGGGCGCCTGCGGCGACGGGGGCATGGTGCTGACCACGCGCGACGACGTCGCCGAGCGGGTGCGGCTGCTCCGCGATCACGGCGCGCCCCGGCGCTACACCCACGTCGAGCTCGGTGGTTGCAGCCGCCTCGACGAGCTGCAGGCCGCGCTGCTGCGGGTGAAGCTCAAGCGGCTGGCCGGGTGGAACGACCGCCGCCGGGCGATCGCGGCCCACTACTCGGCCGCGCTGGCCGGCCTGCCCCTCGGGCTGCCGGTCGAGGAGCCGCCCGCGTACCACATCTACCACCAGTACACGGTGCGCTCGGCCAAGCGGGAAGCGCTCGCCGCGGCCCTGGCCGCGCTCGGCGTCGGGACCGCGATCCACTACCCGAGCACGATCCCGGCCCAGCCCGTTTTCTCGCGGCCGAACACGGACCGCGAGTTCCCGGTGGCCACCCAGGCCGCGGCGGAGGTGCTCAGCCTGCCCTGCTTCCCCGAGCTGACCGACGCGGAGGCGCAGCAGGTGGTGGCGGCGGTGAAGCGCGCCGTCGCCGAGGTGATGTGAGGTGACCCAGCTCGGCGCGCTCGGGGCCCGGCTCGAGGAGCGCCTGACGAAGCACTCCGCCACCGTGGGGGTGGTGGGCCTGGGCTACGTCGGGCTCCCGCTCGCGGTGGGCTTCGCACGGGCCGGCTTCACGGTGGTCGGCGTCGACGCCGATCCGGCGCGCACCGCCCTGCTGGTCCACGGGACCAGTCCGGTCGAGGACGTGCCGACCGCCGAGCTGCGGCCGCTGGTCGAGAGCGGGCGTCTCCTGGTGCGCTCGACGCCCGAGGCCCTGGCCGAGGCCGACGCCATCGTCATCTGCGTGCCCACCCCGCTCGGCAAGTCGAAGGAGCCCGACATCTCCTTCATCGTGGCCGCCGCGGAGGCCGTGGCCTCGGTCCTGCGGCCCGGCCGGCTCGTGGTGCTCGAGTCCACCACGTACCCCGGGACCACCGACGAGGTGCTCCTGCCGCGCTTCGCCCGGGGCGGGCTGCGGGTCGGGGAGGATTTCTTCCTCGCCTTCTCCCCCGAGCGCATCGATCCGGGCAACCGCACCTGGGAGCTCGCGCGCATTCCGAAGGTGGTGGGCGGCGTCACGCCGGCCTGCCGTCACCTGGCCGAGACCCTGTACCGCCAGATCATCGAGCGGGTCGTCCCGGTGTCGTCGACGCAGATCGCGGAGATGGTGAAGCTGTTCGAGAACACCTTCCGCAGCGTCAACATCGCGCTGGTCAACGAGCTGGCCATCATGTGTCGGCGGCTCGGCATGCCGGTATGGGAGGTGATCGGCGCCGCCGCCACCAAGCCCTTCGGCTACATGCCGTTCCAGCCCGGCCCCGGCATCGGCGGCCACTGCCTGCCGAGCGATCCCCACTATCTCTCCTGGCGCAGCCGGCTGGCCGGCTACGAGGCGAAGTTCATCACCTTCGCCGACGAGATCAACGGGGGCATGCCGCGATACGTGGTCGATCTGGTGCGCGACGCGCTGAACGAGCAGACCCGGGCCGTGAAGGGCTCGCGCATCCTGGTCCTCGGGGTCGCCTACAAGGCGGGGGTGGGCGACGTCCGCGACTCGCCCGCGCTCGAGATCATCGAGGCGCTCCAGACCCTCGGCGCGCACGTCGAGTACGCGGATCCGCGGGTGCCGCAGGTCACGGTGGGGGGACGTAGCCTCAAGGCGGTGGACTGGGCGGAGGCGGACCTCGCCGCGTACGACCTGGTGCTGCTGCTCACCGCTCACGTCGAGTTCGAGCCGCGGCGCCTGGTCTCCGAGGCGCGGCTCGTGGTGGACACCCGCAATGCCACCGGCGGGCTCGGCGAGTTCCGGCACGTGGTCCGTCTCTGAGCACCCCGATCGCGGTCCTCGCCGCGCTGCGGCCCCGGCAGTGGGTCAAGAATCTCTTCGTCTTCGCCGGCCTGATCTTCTCGCAGAGCCTGTTCACCCCGCTGGTCTGGCCCGCCCTCGGCGCCTTCGCGATCTTCTGCCTCCTCTCCGGCGCGATCTACGTCTTCAACGACGTGGCGGACGTCGAGAAAGACCGGCTGCACCCGACCAAGCGCTATCGCCCGATCGCGCGGGGCTCGATCTCGATCCCGGCCGCGCTCGTCCTGGGGATCCTGATCCTGGCCGGCAGCCTGGTGGCCGCCTTCCGCCTCTCGGTGCCGTTCGGGCTGGTGGCCACCGTCTACGCGGTCCTGTTCACCGCCTACTCGGTGTGGCTCAAGCACGTGGTGATCCTCGACGTGCTCACGGTGGCCATCGGCTTCGTGCTTCGCGCGGTGGCGGGGGCCGCCGCCATCGGGGTCGAGATCTCGGGCTGGCTGGTGATCTGCACGATCCTGATCGCGCTGTTCCTCGCGCTCGGCAAGCGCCGCCACGAGTACCTGAGCCTGAAGGGTAACGCGGCGGCGCACCGGCCGATCCTGGCCGAGTACAGCGAGGGCTTCCTCGACCAGATGGTGGCGGTGGTGACCGCCTCCACCGTCACCGCGTACGCGCTCTACACCATGTCGCCGGACACGGTGGCCAAGTTCCACACCCGGCTGCTCCCGGTCACGCTGCCCTTCGTGCTCTACGGCATCTTCCGCTACCTCTACCTGCTCTACCGGCGGGAGATGGGCGGCAACCCGTCCGACCTCCTGCTCAACGATCGCGCCCTGCTCGTGAACACGGTGCTCTGGATGGCCGCGCTGCTGGTGATCATCTACGGGCCCCAGTGGGGGCCCGGGTGGCTCGCCCGGTGGAGCGGCTGAGCGTGGCGCCGGCGGTCCACGGCGGGCCGGCGGTGGAGGACGTGGCGGGATGGGGGCGCCACCCGGTGGTGCCCGGGCGGGTACGGCGGCGGGAGGACCTGACCCTGCCGGAGGACGGCGAGCCCCTGGTGCCGCGCGGGCTCGGCCGCGCCTACGGCGACGCGGCGCTGCCGGCCGCCGCGGGCGGCCTCGTGCTCGAGAGCACGCGCGCCGACCGCATCCGCTCCTTCGAGCCCGCGACCGGGCGGCTCCACTGCGAGGCCGGGCTCAGCCTCGCCGAGATCCTGCGCCTCTTCGTGCCCCGCGGATGGTTCCCGCCGGTCACGCCGGGGACGAAGTTCGTCACGGTCGGGGCGTGCGTGGCCTGCGACGTCCACGGCAAGAACCACCACCGCGACGGCTCGTTCGCCAACTTCGTCGACCGGATCACCCTGCGCACCGCGGCCGGCCGCCTCGTCGAGTGCGGGCCCGACCGGGAGCGCGAGCTCTTCCTGGCCACCGTGGGCGGCATGGGGCTCACCGGCCTCATCGTGGAGGTCACCCTGCGGCTGCGCCGGGTGGAGAGCCCGTGGATCGTGCTCGAGACGCAGGGGGTGGCGGACCTCGACGGGATGCTGGAGGGCCTGCGCCTGAGCGCGGCCCACTGGCCCTACACGGTCGGCTGGATCGATTGCCTGGCCCGGGGCCGCGACGTCGGGCGGGGGATCCTCATGCGGGGCCGCCACGCCACGCAGGTCGAGGCCGGCACCCGCCGGGCCCGGCCGGCCCTGACGCTCCGGGTGCCGTTCGACGCGCCGGAGTGGCTGCTGAACCCGCTCTTCATGCGCTGGTTCAACCGCCTCTACGCGTGGAGCCACGGGACCGCGCTCAAGCGCCGGATCGTCTCCCACGACGCGTTCTTCTACCCGCTCGACGCGATCGGGCAGTGGAACCGGCTCTACGGCCGGCGCGGGTTCCTCCAGTACCAGTGCGTGCTGCCGCGCGCGGCCGGGCCCCGCCCGGTGGCGACGCTGCTCGAGCGGCTGGCGGTGGCGGGCGCGGCCTCGTTCCTGGCCGTGATCAAGGACTGCGGGCCCGCCTCCGACGCCTACCTGTCGTTCCCGATGGAGGGCACGACGCTCGCGCTCGATCTGCCCAACCGGGGGGCGGTGACCGAGGCGCTGGTCCACGACCTGAACGCGACGGTCATCGAGCACGGCGGGCGCGTCTACCTGGCCAAGGACGCGGTGACGCGGGCGGAGGACTTCGCGCGCATGATGCCGCGCCTCGGCGAGTGGCGGGCGGTGCGGGACCGCTGGGACCCCGGGCACCGCTTCCGCTCCGCCCTGTCGGTGCGCCTCCTCGGGGATCGCCCGTGAAGGTCGCGCCCGCGCGTGAAGGTCGCACCCGCGTGAAGATCGCGCCCGCATGAAAATCGCGATTGTCGGCGCCACTCGCGGCATGGGCCGCGCGCTCGCCCGGCGGCTCGCCGAGCGGGGCGACGCGCTGTTCCTGCTCGGGCGCGACGAGGTCCAGATGGACCTCTCCGCGCGCGACCTCGAGGCGCGCGGCGCGCCGCCCGGGGTGGGCCAGGCGCGGCTCGACCTGGGCGAGCCCGACGGCTTCGTCGCCGCGCTCGACGCGGCCGACCGCGGGCTGTCACGCATGGACGCGCTCGTGGTCACCGGCGGCCTCTTCGCGCGCCCGGAAGAGCTGGCCGCGGATCCGGCGCGCCTCGCCGCGCTGCTGCACGCCAACTTCACCGGTACCGTGCTGCTCTGCCAGCAGGCGGCCGAGCGGCTGGCCGGGCGGGGAGGCGGCCTCATCTGCGTCTTCGGCAGCGTGGCGGGAGACCGGGCCCGGCGCAGCAACTACCTCTACGGCGCGTCGAAGGCGGGGCTCGACGCCTTCCTCTCCGCGCTGCGGCAGCGGATGTTCCGGCGCGGCGTCCGCGTGATCACGGTGAAGCCGGGATTCGTCGACAC